>JBIIJV010000182.1:0-6043 GCA_044233545.1 Cyanobium sp. | reverse complement strand
GTCGCCTGGTTCTCTTGTTTTGGTGCGCACCTTTACGCCTCGGGTGCCCGATCCCGCCGGCCTCGCCTTGCCACCTCTCGATCTCACCGATCTGTTCAACGGCCGCTATCCCTGCCACGCAGACGTATGGAGCCGCGACATCCGGCAACGGCTGGCAGCGTTTTTGCCGGCGCTCGCAGACCTGCCCCAGCCGCTGGTGTTGGCACTCCAAACTCACCTCTCGATCGGCTGGTATCTGGGCACCCTGCTCAATCCCAAACGTGGTTTCAACGTGAACGTCTCCCAGCGCACCAACGCCGGCGAGATTGTCTGGGATCTGGCGCGCGCCCAACCTTCAAACGATGATCGGGGCTGGTTGCTGACGGAAGAACCCCTGAATCTTGGCCAGGATCTGGCTCTGGTCGTCTCGGTGACCCACGACGCCCGGGTGGATGCCAAGCGTGCGATCGACAGCTTGGCCTTGCCGATCGGGCGCCTGGCGCACGCCGGCCTGCAGGAGCCCGGTCCCGACGCCGTGGTCGACGGTGGCCACGCCCGTTGGCTGGCGGATGCCCTGGCGATGCAGGTGCGAGAGCTGGTGGTGGCCGATCCACCTCGCCGGCTGCATGTCTTCGCGGCCTGTCCTGTGGGGCTGATGCTTCTTTTCGGGCAGCGAGCGGATGCGTGGGGGCCGACCACGGTGTATGAATTCGCCTTTGAGGACGGCAGCCGAAGTTATTTTCCTGGAATGGTTTCCGGGCTGGTTTAGTGTTTTCCTATCTGTAAGACCTAACCTGTGAAGAGTTATAGCCTAGAGGCTCGCTGTTCCGGCCTCAACCCTGCCGCTGCGAGAGCCAGGCACTGAGGTCCGCGGCCCCTTGGAAATCAAGCAGCGCCTCAGCCAAGGCTTCCAGCTCTGCCAGGGGCAGGGCCTGAATTTGGGTTTGCTGCTCGGGGGAAAGGGGACCGCAGTTACGCTGAAGTTGGCGCAGGATCATGGAGGTGGCCTCCGCCTGTTGGCCCATACCATAGATCTCGCGGTAGGCCACACTTTTGGTGAAGTCGTCGAGCGTGATCCCTCCCATGGCGCAGATGTCGGTGATGGAGCGGCCGTTGAACCTTGAGAGCAGGATAGCGGCAATCACGTCATCCATTTCGCCCGCGAGGGGAGTGGCGGCGGCCTGCTGGCGGATAGCGGCAGAGGAATCGGACAGCTGCTCTTCCGGCAACAGGAGCAGGCCGAGGGCTTTTTGGAGTGGCGGGGCGGAGGGTGGCATGCGCTCGGGAGCCAGCTCAATCCAGTGCACGCGCTCCTGCAGGAATTCGGCCACGGGCAGAGGATCGCCGAAGTTGAGGTCGCGAGAGGGGCAGATCACGAGTACGCGCCAGTAGCGCAAGGGATGGCCCTGGCGGTGCTGGTGCCAGAGGAGGAGGCTACTTTCGTTGTAAAGCCGCAGGAAGAAATCAGGTTTGGCGGCCATCTGGGCTTCCATGATCAACGCTGGCTTGTCGTAAAGCTGCTCGGGAGGGGGGAGAAAGAGGCCATCGATGCGTACCTCCCGCTCTTTGATCACCGGCGCGGTAAAGGTGTAGCCCTCCATGTCAGCCAGCAGGCTGGTGACCAGGGGCAGAAGGCGCTCGGTGCGCTCCTGGAACAACCAGAAGAAGAGCTTGTCGCTGGCGACCACTTGGGGCTGCAGGAGTTGATCCCATCATCGCTTGGGAGGGTTTTCTTGTTTAAGTTGGCCCTAGCCGCAGCTGCAGCCTCGCTGTGGTTGGAACATCCGTTGTAGCTAGTGGTGACAAATGACGACCAAATTGTCATTATTGAAGTCATGGCATATTTTACAATCAATTGTTGTCACCAACTAGTGGTGACCGCGGCCTCGAAAGGCCGTGCGTCGCAAGAGGTACTGCGCCGAATGCCCGCACCCTCTGACTAACCGCTGCGGCTTCACCCCAAACAGCCAAAGATGCGATCGCGCTCTCCAGTTCAGGCAGCTTGCCCTCATGCACTCTGAGACTCAGAGGAGTGCCTCTGTGGATCAAACCACCTCCCGAGCAGCTCATGGCTGTTGAGAAAATCCCCCAACGGATCCATCACTGGTGGTGGTGGCAATGCAGCAGGGCGCCCTCTTTCCAGGCGGCGAGATCAACAGCCGCGCCCAGGGCTTGCCCGCCTTGGCCAGCATCTACGCCTCGTTCTTTTATTGTGATTACAATATCTATGCGATTTCGCCCATAACGATATAGCTACACATTACCCGTACCGGAGTCGCCACACCGTCTTGAGTGTTTGCGGCCGATACTACGATCCTATCCATGCCATCTATTCCGTCTTCTGGGCGATATTCGATTGCCCAGGGAGCAAACATAGTTCCTGGATTTGCATTCTCATCTGAACTAATCGCTGGAGGCATGTTGTCATCCGAGTAAATGCTAATCGTAATGTCAGGTCTGGAAGCAAAGCGGGGTATCGAAACGTCAATCTGGCGTGTATGGTCGGCGCCAATCATGATTTCAGTGCCGCTGATAATTTGTGTTTTGTTTACCTGTATTTGAGCCATGATTAAAAAACTCCTTAAGGAACGCCAGCAGGAGTGCTGACGTAGTGTCAAAGATTATCTTGGTTGAAACCATACAAGCTCCCTGCTATTGCTTCACATTTCGTATAAGTCGTCATTCCATTTTGCTGCAGTTTTTTAAATCCACTGCTCCCAATGGTTTTGCGCTAAGCGCTCTGCCTGTCGGTCCTTGCCGTTCTTGCCGTTGCGCAGAGGGTGCTCCCGTCGTTCGAAAACCCGATCAAACCCCAATGGCAGCCGAATTCTGACTGACAACACCACCCCTATCCAACACTCCGCCACCCAAATCCCCCACCTCAACCGACCCAAACAGAGTGGCAACAGCCTGATGCCGCACCGTCACCCGGCAATTCATACCCAGCTCACAGGGATGGTCGAGCGGCAATTTCAACCGCAGGCGCTGGCCCCGGCATTCCAGCAGGGCCAGCCAGGCGGAGCCGAGAAACTCTCGGCCGACCAACTGCCATTCGCCCTGCGGTTGGCTTTCCAGCTGTAGATCCTCCTGGCGCAACATCACCTCCAACGGCTGGCCGGCCAATGGCTGTCCAGCGACACTCTCCCCATCGCCATGTTGGTCTTCCCCAGCCCAGCGCCATTGGCCGGCGGGAATGATGCCCAGCGGTGTTACTAATTGACCGGCCTCCAGGCTGGCGCTGAGCAGGTTTGCCTGCAATAAGAAGCGTCCCACGAAGGCGGTGGCCGGCTGTTGCACCAGCTGCCTTGGTGGCGCGATTTGATGCACTACGCCGTCTCCCAGCACCGCCACCCGGTCGCAGATGGCCAGCGCCTCCTCCGGGTCGTGGGTGACGATCAGGCCACTGGCGCCAACGCTGCTCAGCACCCGGGGCAATTCGCTGCGCAATCGCAGTCGCACCTCCACATCCAGATTGGAGAAGGGTTCATCCAGCAGCACCACCTCGGGCTGGGGGGCCAACGCCCGGGCCAGGGCCAAGCGCTGCCGCTGGCCGCCCGACAGTTCGTGCGGATAACGGCGCTCCAGGCCCTCCAGACCCAGTAGTTCCAGCAGCCAGCGCACCCGATTCAGATCGTGGCCGCGCCGCAAGCCAAAGCAGGCGTTTTGCCAGGCATCGAGGTGGGGGAACAGGGCGTAGTCCTGAAACACCATGCCCACCCCCCGCCGTTCCGCCGGCAGCCACTGCTGGGGCCCGGCCACCTGGCGGCCCCCCATCCATACCGACCCCCGTTGCGGCCGCTCGAAGCCCGCCACCAGCCGCAGCAGGGTGGTCTTGCCGCAACCCGAGGGGCCCAGCAATCCCACCAACTCGCCCCGCTGCAGCGTCAGATCGATCTGGCGCAGAGTCCAGCCGCCGTTGCCGCCATTGGCATTGCCATTACTAGCGCCATAGCGGTGCCAGACGTCCCGCAGCTGCAGGTGGGGGGCGTTGTTTTCGCCGTTCATGCTCAACTGCGCTCCTCCAATGAGGGGATCAAGGCGATCGCCGCCACCAAACCAAAGCCGATGATCAGCAGGGCCGGCGCCATCGCATAACCCACCCGCTCATCGCTGGCGTACTGAAACACCCGCACCGCCAGGGTGTCGAAATCAAAGGGCCTTAGCGACATCGTGATCGGCAATTCCTTGATCACATCCACAAACACCAACAACAAACCCACCAACAGCGGCCCCCGCAGCAGCGGCAGATGGATGCGCCCCAGGGTCTGCCACCAGCTGCAGCCCAGGCTCGTGGCCGATTCGTCGATGCTCGCCGGGATCCGCTCTAGGGCGGCGTCGAGACCCTGCTTGGATACGGCCATGAACCGCACCCCATAGCCCCACACCAGCAACAGCACCGGATTGAGTTGCAATGGCCCCCCCACCAGCAGCAAGCCCAGGGCCAGCACACTGCCCGGAATGCCATAGCCCAGGCCGGCCATCAAGCTGAATTGATTCACCAAAGGCCCCTCACTCCAGCGGCGGCTGATCGCCAGCAGCAGGGCGCAAAAGGCCGTAACCGCCGTCACCAACAGCGCCAACCCCAAGCTGCGGCCCGCTAGGGCTAGCAATTCGCCCAGCGGTTCCGCCGCCATCACCTGCCAGCCCTGCAAAATCCACAGGCCCGGAATCAACAGGCAGGCCAGCGGTGGCAGCAGGGTGACGCCAATGGCGACGGCGGCGCGCCAGCCCGCCAGCGGCCAAACATGGCAATTGGCGCTGCCAGTGCCCAGGTTCCAGCGGCGGCTGCGGCGCCGCAGGGCCCGTTCGGCCGCCAGCAGCAGCACCACGATCGCGAGGGCGGCGAGCGCCAATAGGGCCGCCCCGCGGGGGTCGCCATCGATTTGCCAGCGATTCAAAATTCCCGCCGACAGGCTCGGCACCCCCAGCAAGCGCACCGCCCCCAATTCATTCACCACCTCCATGGCACTGAGGGCCACGCCGGCGCCGATCGAGGGGGCCGCCAGCGGCAACGCCACCCGCCAAAAACTCTGCCAGGGCCCCACCCCCAAGCTGCGGCAGGCCTCCAGCAGCTGGCGGCCACTGGTTGAAAAACTCTCGGTGCTCAGCAAAAACACATAGGTGTAATTCGCCAGGCTGAGCAGCAGCACCGCCCACCAGAATCCGTAGATGCGGATGCCGTTCTGGCTACCCCAATCGATCAGGCTGGCCGCCAACAAATAGGCGGGGCACGCCAATGGCAACAACTGGGCCATGCGCAGCCAGCGCCGGCCCGGGAAGCGACAGACCGCCGTAAGCCAGCCAGTGGCCGTGCCCAGCAGGGTGCCCAGCACGCCCTCGCCGGCCACCAACAGCAGCGTGCCGCGAATCTGGGCGGCAGCATCGGCCCCCAGGCCCATCGGGCCCAGGCCCATCGGGCCCAGACCCATAGCGCCCGGTTCCACATTGAACAGCGCATCTCGCAGCAGGGCCGCCAGGGGCGCCAACGCCAGCAGCCCAATCAGCAGGACCAGCAGCACCAGCCCAGTCCTGCCGATCGCGGGTTTAGCCGCCACTGAAGCTCTACCGCTCAAACTCAGGTACACCTACTGCCAGCCAGCCTGAACCATCAGCTGCACGGCCTCGGCATTGCGCCTACCCATTTGCTCGATGCTCACCGCCGAGGCAGTGAAGCTGCCGAAACGCTTGAGGATCGGGTTGTTGCCCCAACCCCTGAGCGGATATTCGTTATTGGCGGCTGCATAGCCCTCCCCAGAGCTGGGGGAGACGAGAAATTCCAGCAGCTTTTGGGCATGCTGCGGGTTGCGGGCATAGCGGGTGACGCCCCCGGCGGAGACATTCACATGGGTGGGCTTGGGCCAAACTACGGTCACCTTGGCGGCGGCGGCCTGGTCGGCAGCACTACTGCCTGGAGCCAACAAGCGGGCCAGGTAGTAGTGGTTCACCATGGCGGCACCGCATTCGCCCCGGCCGACGGCGCGGGCGATTGGCGTGTCGGAGGAGAAGTAGGGCTGCTTGACATTGGCCACCATGCCCTTCAACCAGGTTCTCGTAGCCGCCTGGC
>JBIIJV010000181.1:0-6094 GCA_044233545.1 Cyanobium sp. | reverse complement strand
GACTCTGGGAGGCAAAAGGCCCTGGCAGCATCAAGGAAAATCGAATTAACTTAAACCCTAGCTCGCCAAGCCAAACCCAGCTCGTAAGGGGGCATTGGCGCAAAAAAGCGCAATGGGCGCAAAGTTCTGGTCAAGAAGTGCTCCTTAACTGGCATTTAGGATCAATGCCCTCAGCTAGGGCTGGTCCGTATCCGGGCCCCATCCCCTCCTCCCATGCCCCTCAACGAATACCGCCCAGGCCAATCCTTCCCAGGGGTGATCGGCCGCACCGCCGACGTCTCCACCCCCGCCTGGCCGATGCCGAACCGGGCCCGGGAGGGGGCGCCCAACGTGCTCTACATCGTTCTCGACGACACCGGCTTTGGCCAGCTGGGCTGCTACGGCAGCCCCATTGCCACCCCCAACCTGGATGCCCTGGCGGCCGATGGTCTGCGCTTCAACAACATGCACACCACGGCGCTTTGCTCGCCGTCGCGCTCCTGCATGCTGACGGGCCGCAACCACCACTCCAACGGCCTGGCCTGCATCACCGAGGGGTCGATGGGTTTCCCCGGCTCCAATGGCATCATCCCCTTTGAGAACGGTTTTCTCTCCGAAATCCTGCTGCAGCACGGCTACAACACCTACGCCATCGGCAAGTGGCACCTGACCCCCGCCGAACAAACCTCCGCCGCTGGCCCCTACGACCGCTGGCCCCTGGGCCGAGGTTTTGAACGCTTTTACGGCTTCCTGGGCGGTGATACGCACCCGTACTACCCCGCGTTGGTGCAGGACAACTCCCAGGTGGAACCCCCAGCTACCCCGGAGGAGGGATACCACCTCACCCCCGATCTGGTGGCCAAGGCCAGGGCGATGATCGCCGATTCGAAGCAGGTGGCTCCCAACAAGCCCTTCTTCATGTACTTCTGCACCGGCGCCATGCATGCTCCTCACCACGTGCCCAAGGAATGGGCCGATAAGTACAAGGGCAAGTTTGATGGCGGCTGGGATGCCTATCGAGAATTCACTTTTGCGCGCCAAAAGGAGCTGGGCATCATCCCGGAGGGCACCGTGCTCTCGCGTCACGACCCCGATGTGCCCGACTGGAATGGCCTTTCCGCCGAAGAGAAACGCCTCTATGCCCGCATGATGGAGGTATTCGCCGGCTTCCTGGAGCACACCGACCACTACATCGGTGAACTTATAAATTTCTTGAAAGAAATTGGCGAATACGACAATACTTTAATCATGGTGATCTCCGACAACGGTGCCAGTTCTGAGGGGGGGCCTACTGGTTCGGTGAATGAGGGCAAGTTCTTCAACAACGTGCCCGAAAACCTGGAGCAAAATCTGGCCGCCATTGATGACATCGGCGGACCGAAATACTTCAACCACTACCCCTGGGGCTGGACCCACGCCGGCAACACCCCGTTCCGCCGCTGGAAGCGCGAAACCTATCGGGGTGGCACCAGCGATCCCTTCATTCTGAGCTGGCCCCAGGGCATCGCCGCCCGCGGTGAGGTGCGCTCCCAGTACTGCCATGCGATTGACATGGTGCCCACGGTATTGGCGGCCCTCGGCATCGAGCCCCCCACCGCCATCCGCGGTGTCAGCCAGAGCCCGATCGAGGGCTTCTCCTTGGACCCCTGCTTCGCCAATCCGGCGGCACCCAGCCTGCATCTCACCCAATACTTCGAGATGTTTGGCCACCGCTCGCTGTTTCATGATGGCTGGCGGGCCGTATGTCCCTGGCCGGGCACCTCGTTTGCCGAATCGGGCCGCCGCTTCGGTGATCCGATCAGCTACGACCAGCTTATTCAGCTTGATGCCCACGGCTGGGAGCTATACAACCTCAACAACGACTTCGCCGAAACCAACAACCTGGCCGAAGCGGAGCGGGACCGCCTGATCGCCATGATCGGCATGTGGTATGTGGAGGCGGGCAAATACAAGGTGTTGCCAATCGACAGCCGCGGCACCCAGCGTTTTGCAGAGGAGCGCCCCCAGATTGCCGCCGACCGGCAGCGTTATATCTATTACCCAGGCACCCAGATGGTGCCGTTGAATGCGGCCCCGCGGATTCTCAACCGGCCCCATTCGATTTCGGTGGAGGTGGAGGTTCCCGCAGCCGGCGCCGAGGGGGTGCTGTTCAGCATGGGCGGCAACGATGGCGGCTTTGCCTTCTTCGTGCAGAACGGCCTGCTGACCTATGGCTACAACTATGTGGCCGAGCAGTTCTTCCGGGTGCACTCCAGCGGGCCGATTCCAGCCGGTCACCACATCGTCAGTTTCGAGTTCACCCCCACCGGCCCCGCCGATTTGGCCAACGGCAAAGGCACCCCGGCCAAGGTGGTGTTGTTTGTCGACGGCCAGCCGGTTGGTGAGGGCAACCTGCCGGTGACCATCCCCCTCAGCCTGGGCTTGGCGGCCGGGGTGGCGGTGGGATCCGATCCGGGTTCACCGGCCCTGCCTGATTACAAGCCGCCCTTCGCCTACGGCGGCAAGATCAAACGGGCGCTGGTGGATGTCACCGGCACGCCGATCGCGGATCAGGAAGAGAAGCTGCGCGAGATCCTGGCGCGGCAATAGGCCAGCCCAACCCGCGCTTGCAACCCGATCGCCAACACCAGCGTCCCAGCCACCCCCTGCTGCCAGGGCACTTCCAGCAACTGCTGGGGGTCTTGGTGGGGGCGGGCTTGGCCTATGGAGTGACGCGCCACCTGGCCGCCCTGCCCTCCACCTTTTTGACGGCCCTGCTGCTGGCGGGGGGATCGATTCTGAGCGGCCGCCACCTGACCCCCTGGCGCTGGTGGGCGGTGCTGGGGGCCAGCTGCGGCGGCCTGCTGGGCAGCGCCATGGTGGTGGGCCAGAAAATCCAGAGCACCCACCCCCACGAGGGCCTGCAGTTGCGCCTTGGCATCGTGGCCTGCCTAATGCTGGCGGGGGCAATCGGCGGCGGCAGCCTCAGCCGCGACGCCAACCACCCGGACCGCCGTCCCCCCAAGGACACTTTGAGATCGGCCAGCGCCCTCTGCACCGGCATCTTTGCGGTGGTAGTCACCCTCACCTTCTTACACAGCGGCCTCGATCCGGCCCGCACCGTCTCCAGCCGCCTGAGCACGGCGCTGACAATTCTCGTGATGGCTTTGACGGGACCGGGCTGGCTGGTGCACCTGCTGGGCAGTAGCTGGTGGGGGAAGGGTGGGGGTGGGAAGTGCTAGGCGTTGATTCGAGCCGAAGCCGCGGGCACCAGCCTGGGGGCCGAGATCGATGATGTGATCGCCGCTATCCTGGTTTCACGCTTCAGCGGCCGCACCGTATCCGAGATCTGCGCCATGGGTGGCATCACAGTCGAGGACTTCTCCAGCAGCGTGGCCTACCGGGAGATATTTGGGCTGGGCCGGCAGGAGGGCCGGCAGGTGGGCAGGCAGGAAGGCCGCCAAGCCGAAGCCGCCGCTCTCACCCTGCGCCAGCTCCAACGCCGCTGCGGCTCGCTCAACCCCAACCAGCAGGCCCGCATTCAGGCCCTACCCCTCAGCGCCCTTGAAGCCCTGGCCGATGCCCTGCTCGATTTCCAGGGTCCTGAGGATCTCCAGGCCTGGCTGAGCGGCCACAGCAGCTGAGCCTGACACGCTTCTGGTGCTGCCTTGTAGGCGCACGCGGCCGGTTTCGAGCACCACGGCCCTGTCGACGATCGCCTGGTCGGCTTATGGGCAGGCGACGGCATCCGGCAGTTTGTAGCTGCCATTCAGGACGGATGGGCCGGGGCGATACACGCGCATGAGGAAGTTCCAACCTTCGCTCACGTCCAGCCGGTTGGGCACATCGCCGCAGGCTTTCTTCGACCCGAAATACACCGTGAACGTGCCATCGGCATTCATCTTCGTATTCGCAGCGTTGAGAATGTTGTTCACGCTCTTCATGTAGCCATCCGCGCCGTAAATGGTGATGGACCAGAACGCGTTGTTCTCGGGCACCTGGTAGGTGGCGGTGTGGCACTTGTCGGCGGTCAGATGTCCGTTGTAATTGATGTAAACTGCATCCTTGTTCGGGAACAGTCCCCACGCGCCGGCGCAGCCAAGGTGACGGGTTGCATCATCGGCTTCTCCGCGCTTGCCCATCCAGCCGTCAGGATAAAGATCGAACTTGGCGAACTCTGAGTTGTATTCCGCTGTTAGTGCGGCCAGCGACTCATTGTCCCACTTCGGCTCCGGGAACGGGTCGGCGCTGTTGGCCTGGATGACAAACTGATCCTGCAATTGGTTAACAAGCGCGATGTCCGCCGGGTCATCCGGGAGCAGCAGCTGGATACGAACATTGATGGCGAGATACTTGGTGTCCTGGGGCAGTTCGTGCGTGCCCGACGTGTAGATGACGCCCGGACAATAGTGATCATTATCAAGCAACAGCACGGAGAAATAGCGGCCAGCCGGCATATCAGGCACCGTGATGGTGGCACCCTTGGACGTATCCACCAAGGCCACCGTGTAGAGGGTATCCTTATTCATCCTGACCACCGTTTGCCTGTCCAGCGGCGTGACATTGCGAAAGCTGAACAGCTTGTTTATGCCGCCAGTCAGCTGCGATGCGTTGTAGAAGGTTCGGTCCGTTTCAGCTCGGCAGTAGGTCTTCTGCGTCACCTCGCGTGTCTCGATGCTCTCTGTCATTTCCTTCTTTCCTCTTGGGGAATTATGGTTGTGGCCAGCACTCATTGATCATATCACCCCGAGAAAGGCTTCCTTGAATGCTTGAAATAGATTGTGCCGCAGGGCTTCTTAAGAATGGGCCAAGTTCGGACAATCATGATGGACGGATCCGCATAACATTCCAGGCTCAGCCACAGTTTCAAGTGTCGGCCTCGTCCTTAGCGCATCGCATCTAGGTCATACAAAAACATATGTGCCTAGGCCCGCTGCATTTTGATATTATAAGACTACTAGGGCGGTCTGGTCATTATTAATTTTCGACTTTAAGCGCTCCAACTCTTCTCTGAGTTCATTTATGCTCTTAGTTGAGTCATCTAATTCTACGCGTCTTCGCTCCTTCTCTTCTCCTTGGTAGTCTCGCAGAGAATTGAACATTAGCCCTCCACCGCCTGCAACCATAACTACCATCGTCATGAGGCTCCATAGGCTCGTGGTTCTAAAACTGAAAAGTAAGCTTTGTAGTACTCCAGCTCCGACCGCTGCCGAAGATGCCCATACAAGAAACCAGCCAACCTTTCTATAGACATTTGCCAACAGAAGGGCTACACCCACTCCAAAGGGAATCATTAATAAACCAAAACCTTGGCCAGTGCCAAAAGAAAACATACCACCAAAGGCCGAACCCATGCCGCCACCGTATCTTCTACCCCAACCCATGCCCTGGAAGCCAGAATCTACCATCACCTGATTGGTGAATAGAAAGATTCCCGCTGCGAAGAGTGCTCCGCCAACGAGAAATAAAAAGAAATCGTGAACAGGCTTGCGAATCATGAAGGCTACGAATTAATGGTTAATCCTGAGCCGCAACTTGACCCGTGTCAACTGGTGTATGCAAAATGGCACAAATGCTTTAGGGTCAATGTCTGCTGAATGTAAGCCGTTAAGACCTACCTCTCCGCCTATCTCACAGCAATCCCAAAATCAACCCAACGAAGTAGTCAAGAGACACAAATCCATCCGCAAACCAGAAGAATCCTAGGAACTTATCTTCCACCAAGCCCTCTACAGCCAGTACATCACCCCCGCTAAGCACTGGCTTTTCGCCACGGCTCACCCACTCCCATACCCCCCACCCCCCGACCAGCCAAACTGACCCCCGGACGCCAAGCCCCACGCCCATGACACCAGCCAGCCGCTCCGTGCCCACCGCGATCAAGCTGAAGCCTGTAAATCCCTATCAGGCCTGGCTGCGCGGGGTGCCGGTCAAGTGGCGGGTGCTGCTGGCGGTGGCGCCATTCACGTTGCTGTTTGCCTTGTTGGAGGTGCTGTTTCACCAGCTCGGCTGGGAGTTATGGAAATTTGACTCCCTGACGGGCTCGTTGCTGGGGGCCGCCAGTTTCATCCTCGCCCTGGTGTTGGGGGGCACCCTCAGCCAGTATCACGCCAGTGAGGACATGGTGCTGGAGCTG
>JBIIJV010000179.1:0-6122 GCA_044233545.1 Cyanobium sp. | reverse complement strand
GGATGGGGAGGTTGATTGGTACAAGTGGGGTCCATACTTGAGCGAACGGCAGTGGGGCACCGTACGTGAAGATACATCTGATGATGGCAATGCTTGGGCTTCCTTTCCCCATGACCATGCACGCTCCCGTGCTTATCGCTGGGGCGAAGATGGCTTGGGCGGCATTACAGATAGCCAAAATCAGTTATGTTTTGCCCTGGCGCTTTGGAATGGCAAAGATCCGATCCTCAAGGAAAGATTGTTCGGGTTGACTAATAGCGAAGGAAACCACGGTGAAGATGTCAAAGAGTATTACTTCTATCTGGACAGCACGCCAACGCATTCCTACATGCGATATCTCTACAAGTATCCTCAGGCTGCCTTTCCCTACGACGATCTTGTTGCAACCAACAGGACACGCAGTCGTTACGAGCCCGAATATGAACTTCTTGATACGGGAATCTTCGATGACAACCGCTATTTTGACGTTTTTGTTGAGTATGCCAAAGCAACACCTCACGATGTATTGATCAAAATCACCATTGCCAATCGGGGGCCTGAGGCCGCAACTCTGCAACTGCTGCCCACCTTGTGGTTCCGCAACACCTGGAACAGCTCTGAGCATGGTGCCAAGCCAGTGCTGCGGCAGCTAGCAGCCGCAGCGCACAGCGTGGTGCATGCTCACCTGGAACCTGCGGATGCATTACAGGATTGCAGCGATTATTTTTTTTACAGCGAGCCGGGCGGCCAGCTGCTGTTCACTGAAAACGAAACCAATAATGAACGGTTGTTTGAAACTCCAAATTCCAGTCCCTTCGTTAAAGACGGCATCAATAATTATATCGTACATGGCCAGAAAAATGCTGTCAATCCCAATGGCAAGGGAACAAAAGTCAGCCCCCACTACGATCTATCGGTGCCAGCCGGAGAAACAACGGTACTTAGATTCCGGCTAACGACAGCAGCTCCTGATCATATTGGCGATCCATTTGATCAGTTGTTCGAGCAAACCTTTGCTAACCGCATTCAAGAGGCAGATCAATTCTTTGCCACTGTGATTCCCCCTTCAGTCCTGGCCGATAGCGATCGCACCAATGTCATGCGGCAGGCACTCGCAGGCATGATGTGGACCAAGCAATACTTCCACTATGACCTTGATCAATGGCTGCGCGAGCGCAATGTCAATCCATGGTCTGCTCCTGCCGAGCGGCGTCACGTGCGCAATAGTGAGTGGTCTCACATGCACAATGCAGATATTATTTCAATGCCCGACAAGTGGGAGTATCCATGGTATGCCGCCTGGGATTTGGCCTTCCATGTCATTCCGATCAGTTTGATTGATCCAGAATTTGCCAAAAAGCAGCTCAGCCTTATGCTTCAAGAGGAATATTTGCATCCAAATGGTCAGATCCCGGCCTATGAATGGAACTTCAGTGACGTGAACCCGCCTGTCCATGCCTTTGCAACTTGGGATATTTACATTCGTGATCGCCAACTGAACAACGGCGTGGGGGACTTGAAGTTTCTGCGTTTTGCTTTTTCCAAATTGCTCATCAACTTCACGTGGTGGGTGAATCGCAAAGACGCGGGTGGCAATAATTTGTTTCAGGGTGGTTTTCTCGGCCTAGACAACATTGGGGTGTTTGATCGCAGTTCCCCCCTGCCGACCGGAGGCCACCTGGAGCAGGCCGACGGCACTGCCTGGATGGTTTTTTTCAGTCAGCAGATGCTCCAGATTGCTGTCGAATTGGCGCTGCACGATCCCCTCTACGAAGACTTCGTCATCAAGTTCTTCGAGCACACGATGTGGATCTCCGGTGCCATGGATCGGATTGGCACAGACCAAGACGAACTGTGGGATGAAGAGGATGGTTTTTTCTATGATGTCTTGCAGTTTCCTGATGGCACGGCTACCCGCATCAAGGTGCGCTCTCTGGTGGGTCTGCTATCTCTGATGGCGGTAGTTGTTTTCCCTCAAGAAACCCTGGACAAACTGCCTCGCTTTCGGGACAAGTCGCAACGGTTTTTTGAGAGGCATCCCGAGCTGCAACACAACATTCATCTCGCCACCCAGCGCGGTGAGCGGGGCCGGATGTTATTGGCAATTCTCAACGAAGACAAATTACGCCGCGTGCTTGCCCGAATGCTCGATGAGTCTGAATTCCTGGGTGAGTTTGGCATTCGTTCCCTCTCCCGCCATCACCTGGAGCATCCTTATTCTTTCAAGCATGATGGAAACGAGTATAAGGTGGGCTATGTGGCAGGAGATTCAACTTCAAGCATGTTTGGTGGCAATTCAAATTGGCGAGGCCCGATCTGGATGCCTGTCAATTACTTACTTTTGAGAGCCCTGCTCCAGCTCTATGGCTACTACGGCAATTCATTTAAGGTTGAATATCCCACCGGATCGGGCAGTTATCTTACTTTATACCAAGTATATACGAAAGTCGCCGAGCGACTTGAAAATATCTTCTTACAGGATGCAACTGGTCGTCGCGCCGTTAATGGAAAATACGAGAAGTTTCAGACCGATCCCCATTGGCGTGATCTGATTTTGTTCTACGAGTATTTTAATGGCGACAGCGGCGCAGGCATTGGTGCCAGCCACCAAACGGGATGGTCAGGTTGTGTGGCCCGGATCATGCAGACGTTGGGATTCTTCACGCCGGAGATGGTGCTGGATGCAATCGCCTGTGGAGGGGTTTCCAAGTTTGCAGGTGAACAAACTCTTGAGGGCCAATGACATGAGTCCGTCTCTAAGCATTGTTCTTGCTGCAAGAGCCCGCCTCGGTGAGTGCCCGGTTTGGCAGGCAGTAGGTCAGAAACTGTTCTGGGTGGATGTCTACAATCACCGCGTTCACCAGTTTGATCCTGCCACTGGCAAGGATTGTTACTTTGATACCGGCGATGTGCTCAGTGCCATTGCCCTGGCGGGAACTGATCGTTTGCTGATTGCCCTGAGTGATCGACTGGCTTGGTTGCATCTGCCAGCCGGCGAAGTAGAGATCATCCATCGAATTGAGTTTCCCTACCCTGTGGGTACTCGCTTGAATGATGGCAAATGTGATGTCCAGGGCCGCTTCTGGATCGGCTCCTGCAGTGATCATCCTGGTCAGGCGGCACTCTACCGATACGATCCTGATGGTTCGCTACATACCATGGAAACCGGTTTAACCATTGCCAATGGTCTGGCCTGGAGCCCCGATGGGTCAACCTTTTATTTAACCGATTCAGCTCAGCATAAAATCTTCGCTTATGATTATTTGGCTGAGACTGGCTCAATTGTTAATCGCAGGACCCTGATTGACCTCAGTGCCGAAGCAGTTGAACCCGATGGTTTGACAATCGACATTGATGGAAATCTGTGGTCAGCCCTCTGGGATGGTTGGTGTGTTGCTTGCTTTGCTGCCAGCGGTCAAGAACTATCGAGGATTCAACTGCCGATTCCACGCCCAACCTCTGTCACTTTTGGTGGTCCTGATCTAACGAATTTGTATATCACATCGGCGTCCGTAGGCTTGAGTCAAAAAGAGATCCAAAAATGCCACACGGCTGGTGACATCTTTTGCCTTGCTGCCGTTGGCCAAGGAATGCCTACCCAGTCATTTGGGCCCAACCGCTCCTAGCCCCTGCGGCGCCAATCCCACCGCCACATGGCTATTCGCCTCAATCCGGCCCAGCACCTGGCGGGCGCGGCGCACCACCGCCGGCGGCACGCCGGCCAGGCGGGCGGCTTCGATGCCATAGCTGCGGGAGGCGCCGCCGTGGACGACGCGATGCAGAAACAGCAATTCGTCGCCGGTTTCCTCTACCAGTACCTGGGCGTTGGCCACGTTGGGTAGCAGCGAGGCCAGCTCGTTGAGTTCGTGGTAATGGGTGGCGAAGATGGTGCGGGCGCCGATCGGGCTGGCCAGATGTTCGGCCACCGCCCAGGCGATTGACAGGCCATCAAAAGTGGCGGTGCCGCGGCCGATTTCATCGAGCAGCACCAAAGATCGCTCGCTGGCGTGGTGCAAGATGTTGGCGGTTTCGGCCATTTCCACCATGAAGGTGGATTGGCCCGTGGCCAAATCATCCACCGCCCCGACCCGGGTGAAGATGCGATCCGCCAAGCCCATGCGGGCCGAACGGGCCGGGATCCAGCTGCCGATTTGGGCCATCAGCTGCAACAGCCCCGTTTGGCGTAGATAGCAACTCTTGCCACTGGCATTGGGGCCGGTCAGCACCAGCAGATCCGGGCCCCCTTCTCCCCCCAACTGCAGATCATTGGCGGTGAAGCGCTCCTCCACCAGCAATTGCTCCACCACCGGATGGCGCCCCGCCTCAATCACCAGCTCGCGGCCAGCCACCAGCTCGGGCCGGCAGTAGCCCCAGGTGGCGGCCACCTCCGCCAGGGAGGCCAGGGCATCGAGGTCGGCCACCAGCCTGGCCGCCGCCCGCACCGGGGTGGCCTGTTCGCCCACCTGGCGCCTTAATTCACAAAACAGCTCGTATTCGCGCTGGGCGGTGCGGGCCTTGAGTTGCAGGATGCGGCCTTCGCGGGCCTTGAGGTCCGGGGTGACGAAGCGCTCTTCATTGGCCAGGGTCTGGCGCCGGATCCAGTGGCTCGGCACCGACGCCGCCTTGGCCCGGCTGGTGGCCAGGAAATAGCCAAAACTGCGGTGATATTGCAGGCGCAGGTTGGTGTTGCCGCTGGCCCGCCGCTCTTGGGCCTCCTGCTCGGCCAGCCACTTGTCCTGGTCGTCTAGCTGGTTGCGCAGGCCATCGAGCACCGGATCGACGCCGTCGTGGATCAGGCCCCCTTCGCTGAGGCCCAGGGGCGGTTGCTCCACTAGGCACTGGCGCAGCTGCAGCGCCAGTGCCTCCAGTTCGGGCCAGGGACGGGCCAGGACCCGCAACGGGCCGCTGCGGGCCGCCATTAGCCGCTCCGCCAGCAAGGGCAGCCGCTCCAGGCCATCGGCCAGGGCCACCAGGTCCCGGGCCGAGGCCGTGCCCGCCCCCGCCCGGCCCGCCAGCCGCTCCAAATCGCCCATGGGCCGCAGCAGGCGCCGTAGGGCCAGCCGTAATCCCCGCTGCTCCACCAGCTCTCCCACCCCATCGGCCCGCTCGCCGATCGCCTGGGCATCCAGCAGCGGTGCTTCGATCCAGCGCCGCAAACAGCGGCCGCCCATGGCGGTCATGGTGCGATCCAGGGCCCACAGCAACGAGCCGTGCAGGCCGCCGCCCACCTGGGTTTGGGTTAGTTCCAGATGGCGGCGGGTCTGGGCATCCAGCACCAGGGCATCGCCCGGATGCCCCAGCCGGGGTCTCTCCAGGGGGATGGCGCCGCGGTCTGCCGCTAATCCGTGGGTGCTGTCCAGGTAGGCCAGCAGGCCGCCGGCGGCTCGCAGCGCCAGCGGTGCCTCCGCCAGCCCCAGGCCAGCCAGGTTCGCCAAACGAAAGCGGGCCAGCAGGGCGGCGCGGGCCGCCGGGCCCTCAAAGGGGGTGCGGGGTTGGCTCACCAGCCGCAGTCCCGGCGGGCACCAGGCGGGCTGGGTTTCCTCGCCCGGCCAGACCACCTCGGCGGCCTCCAGCTGCAGTAACTCCTGGTGCAGCCCGCCGCTGCCCTCCTGTTCGCTGAGGCGCAGCTCGCCGGTGCTGACATCCGCCACCGCCAATCCCCAGCGGCCCTGCTCCAGCACCACGGCGCACAGCCAGTTGTTACGGCGTGCCGCCAGCATCCCCTCCTCCAGCACCGTCCCCGGCGTCAGCACCCGGGTGATGTCGCGGCGCAGCAGGGCCCCTTTGGCGGGGGTGGTTTCCAGTTGGTCGCACAGGGCGACGCTGTAGCCGCGCCGGACCAGCTCGGCGCAGTAGCGCTCGGCGGCGTGGTGGGGCAGGCCCGCCATCGGCACCCGCCCCAGGCTCTTGCCGGCATCCTTGCCCGTCAGGGTGAGCTCTAGCAGGCGCGACAGCAGGATCGCGTCTTCAAAGAAACACTCAAAGAAGTCCCCCAGCCGGTAGAGCAGCACCCGATCTGGCTGGGCCGCCTTGAGCTCCACGTAGTGGCGCAGCACCGGGGTCAAGGTGGCCGGATCCACCAGGCTGTGGTGGTGCCAGCGGGGCAGATCCGAGTCGGGCTCGACGGTGTTGCTGTCGTCCTG
>JBIIJV010000177.1:0-6192 GCA_044233545.1 Cyanobium sp. | reverse complement strand
CAAGTTGATGCTGGGCCGCACCCCCGGCAACATCCGGGCCGTTCGGCCCCTGCGCGATGGCGTCATCGCCGACTTCGACGCCGCTGAGCAGATGATCAAGACCTTCATTCAGAAGGGCAACGAGGGGCGGGGGGTCGTGGCTCCCAGGCTCGTGATTGGCATCCCCAGCGGCGTCACCGGTGTCGAACGCCGGGCTGTGCGGGAGGCCGGCTTGGCCGGAGCTCGTCAGGTGCACCTGATCGACGAGCCCGTGGCCGCGGCCATCGGTGCCGGCCTGCCGGTGACCGAGCCCGTTGGCACCATGATGGTGGACATCGGTGGCGGCACCACGGAAGTGGCCGTTCTCAGCTTGGGAGGCACCGTGCTCAGTGAATCGGTGCGGGTGGCTGGCGATGAGCTGAGTGAGGCGATTGGGGTTTACCTCAAGAAGGTGCATAACCTGGTCGTTGGCGAACGCACCGCAGAGGACATCAAAATCCGCATCGGTTCAGCCTTCCCCGATGACGCCCACGACGAAACCTCCATGGACGTCCGTGGTCTGCATTTGTTGTCGGGACTGCCCCGCACCATCAATGTGCGTGCCGGGGACATTCGTGAGGCGATGGCCGAACCGCTCAACGTGATCGTGGAGGCCGTCAAGCGCACCCTGGAGCGCACCCCCCCCGAACTCGCCGCCGACATCGTTGATCGGGGAATCATGCTGGCCGGCGGTGGCGCCATGGTGCGCGGCATCTGTGACCTCATCAGTCACGAGACCGGCATCCTCACCCATGTTGCGGAGGATCCGTTGCTGTGCGTAGTCAATGGCTGCGGCATGGTTTTGGAGGATTACAAGCGACTGGAGAGGGTGCTTGACACCCCTGACTTCGCTCGTCCGGCCAGCTGAATGCCATGCCGGCCTCTCGCTGGCTGCGTCCTGGAGCCGCCCGGTCCGTGTTCCAGGTCTGGCCCCTGCTGATCGCTTTGGGCCTGTTGACGTTGGTCCGTCTGTCCAAGGGGGCTTTTCTGCTTGACGCCTACGCCCTGCTGAGTCGCCCCTTCTGGCCTGGTACCGCCCAGGCAGAGTGGCTGCGGTCGGCAAGGCGCAGCGAAGACCAGATGAGGCTGGCCCAGCTCGAAACCGAAAACCAACGCCTGCGTGGTCTGCTGCAACTGCAGACCCATAGCCCCACCCGCCTCTCCGCCCCGGTCATCTCCAGGGTGCCTGGGGGCTGGTGGCAGCAGTTGCTCCTTGGCAAGGGTTCCCTGGAGGGTGTGAAGGTGGGACAGGCGGTGCTTGCCCCGGGAGGATTGATCGGCCTGGTCAGCTCTGTCACCCCAACGACGGCCACCGTGACGCTGCTCACCGACCCCTCCAGCCGCGTCGGGGTCTGGGTGGTGCGCAATCGCCACCAAGCCCTGCTCAGCGGCCTGGGCACCAGCCGCCCGGTGGTGCGTTTTCTGGAGAAGGACCCCCAAGTGCAACCGGGGGATGTGGTTTTCACCTCCCCCGCGAGCACCCTGGTGCCCCCCAACCTGCCGGTGGGGGTGCTGCAGTCGGTGGATGAACGCGCTGATCCTGCACCCGAGGCCGTGGTGCAGTTGATCGCCCCGATTGATGCCGTCGATTGGGTCCAGGTTCTGGTGCCCCGATGATCCTCGCGACGCGCCATCCCTGGCTGCTGCTCTCGATGCTGGTGGTGCCTCTGCTCACCCTGGCGTCACCGGCCTGGTTGAGGATTGCCGGTGTATCACCCGCCTGGGCCCCTCTCTGGCTGCTTCCCTGGGCCCTCGTCGATGGCCAGCTGTCAGGCAGCGTGGCCGGGTTCTGCCTGGGTCTGCTGCTGGATTCGCTGCATCCGGGACCCGTCAGCACCATTCCGGCCCTGCTGCTTCTGGGCTGGTGGTGGGGAAGGCTGGGGTACCAGGGTCCGCCGATCGAACGCAGTTTCAACCTCGCCCTGCTGGCGATGATCGGCACCCTTGGCCTCAATCTCAGCCTGATGGCCCAGTGGGCCTGGCGCAGCTGGTTGGGCTTGAGGGGGCTGCAAGGGGCAGCTGCGGCCCGCTTGGCCCTGCCGGGATGGCATGGGTCTGAGCTGGTCCTGGCGGGGGTCCAGGTCCTGCTCAGCCAGCTCCTGCTGGCCGCTCTGTTGGCGCCTGTGTTTTGCTCGTTGCTGCTGCTGTTGTTTCGCCGTCTGCAGACGGCGAGTGGGCGTGGCTGAGCTCCGCGGCACTGGGCGGCTGGGGTGGTGGCGCAGGACTGGCGTGGCTGGGCTTCCCGTGGTCTTGGTGGCGTTGCTGGCCTCCTGCGCCAGTTCGCCTCCAGCTGAGGCCCCGGCTGCGGGGGGGACGACGACGCGCCAGCTCAGTGTCTGGACCCTTGATTTGGCGCCCCGCTTCAATGGCTTTCTGGGTCAGACCATCCGGGAATGGGAAAGGTCCCATCCGTCGACCAGGGTTCGCTGGACCGACGTGCCTTGGAGTTCGGTGGAACGCAAGCTTTTGGCGGCGGTCTTCGCCCGCACGGCTCCGGATCTGGTGAATCTCAATCCACTGTTCGGTGCCAATCTGGCCAGCAAAGGGGGTTTGCGGGACCTGGGCCCCCTCCTGCCTACTGGCGCCGCTGACGCCTACCTGCCCAGGATCTGGAAGGCGGCCCGCCAGGACGGGGCCCAGATCGCCGTGCCCTGGTACCTCACCGTGCGGCTCACGTTCGCCAACAGCACCTTGCTCCGTCAGGCGGGGCTACAGGCCCCACCGCGACGCTGGCAGGACGTGCCCGCCTATGCCGAGGCGGTGCGCCGTCGCACTGGCCGTTACGCCCTGTTTGTCACCGTGGTGCCCGATGACTCCGCCGAATTGATGGAGTCGATGGTGCAGATGGGTGTGCAGCTTCTCGATGACCGGCATCGCGCCGCCTTCGACACCCCGGCCGGTCGCCGCGCCTTCGCCTTCTGGACCGATCTTTATCGCCGTGGCCTGCTGCCGAGGGAGGTGTTGAGCCAGGGTTACCGTCGCGCCATCGAGCTTTACCAGTCGGGTGACCTGGCCCAGGTGGCGAGTGGTCCCGATTTTCTCAGCAACCTGCAGACCAATGCGCCTGGCATTGCCGCCGTCACGAAGCCGTACCCGGCATTGGTGGGCCCTGACGGACGGGCCAATGTGGCGATGATGACCCTGGGGATTCCGCGCCGCAGTCCGATGGCCGCTGAAGCCCTCGATTTCGCCCTGTTGCTCACCGATGCAGAGCATCAGTTGGCCTTTGCCGAGGAGGCCAGGGTGCTGCCCTCGTCCAGGGTGGCGCTGCAGCGCCTTCAGCAGCGTTTGGCCGCCGAGCAACCCAAGGGCAGCCGCGAGGCGCTGGTGCATCGCGCCCGCGTGCTTTCCACCTCAACCCTGGAGCAGGGGGAGGTTTTGGTACCCCCAACCCCGGGGATCAAGCGGCTGCAGGCGATTCTCTATACCCAACTGCAAAGGGCGATGTTGGCCCAGGTTTCGAGCGACGACGCCCTGGCGGCAGCTGCAGCGGAATGGAACCAGTACGCCGCGGCGCGCTGGCCTGAAGCCGCCGGGACCAATGGCTTGGGCTCGCCCTAACAGAAAAAAGCATGGCTGTATGTTTGGGCGCAAAATCTTCCCTGGCCCGAATCCCATCTGCCCCAGTGGATCCGGGGGGATGACCCAGGGGAGCGTCAGACGGTAAGGTTGCGATTCTTCATCCGGATGCGTCCGGTCTGTCGCCCATGGCCGTGGAGGATTTTCCCCAGCAGTCACGGATGTCGGAAGGGTCTTACGACGAAGATTCCGAGCTGCCCCTCCAGGAGCGGCCGGCGGCTCCCACCCTGCTGGTGGTTGACGATGAACCGGCAGTGCGTCGGGTCCTGGTGATGCGTTTGCAGTTGGCTGGCTATCGGGTGGTCTGCGCGGAGGACGGCGACGAGGCACTGGAGGTTTTTCACCGGGAGCAGCCTGATCTGGTCGTTCTTGACGTCATGCTCCCCAAGTTGGACGGCTTTGCCGTTTGTCGACGCTTGCGGGCCGAGTCTTGTGTGCCGATCATCTTTCTTTCCGCCCTGGACTCAATCTCTGAGCGGGTAGCGGGCCTCGACCTCGGCGCCGACGATTATCTGCCCAAACCTTTCAGCCCCAAGGAATTGGAGGCCCGCATCGCCACCATCCTCCGGCGAGTGGGCCAGGGTTCGGCGGCTACCGAGCCCAGGGAGCCGACCACTGGCACCGGTGTGATGCGCCTGGGGGATCTGGTAGTGGATACCAATCGCCGCCAGGTGACCCGCGATGGCCAGCGGATTGCGCTCACCTATACCGAGTTCAGCCTGCTTGAACTGCTTTTCCGTGAACCTGGGCGCGTTGTGCCCCGGGCCGAGATCCTTGAACAACTCTGGGGTTATCCCCCGCGCCGTGCCGCCGATCTGCGGGTTGTTGATGTCTACGTTGCCCGCCTGCGGGGCAAACTTGAGCCCGATCCTCGCAACCCCGAGCTGATCCTCACCGTGCGCGGCACCGGTTATGCCTCCCAGCGGATGGGCGAAGGCAGCTTGGCTGCTGTCAGCTGAGGCGGCAACCTTCCCCCATTCGCCAAACCCCCATGCTCACTGGCCCCGATCTGCTTGCCAAGGTCAAGGAACTCGGTTCTGTGTCCAAGGCGGATCTGGTCCGCGGCTGCGGTTACGGGATCATCAAAGCGGATGGCTCGGAACTGCTGGATTTTGATGGCTTCAAAAAAGCGCACTACTTGGCGATGCGGGCAGCCAAAGGGGGTGGATCTCTCCTGCCGGTCGAGGCGGTGACCCGCAGGGAGAAAGCCAAGAAACTGGCGGCCCTGGGCCAGGGGCCCTATGCCCTTGGTTTTGAGCCCAGCCATCGCAACGCCAGCCTGCAGGTTCAATACGCCGATCTGGCCAACGGCCAGGAAGCGCCCGATGCGGTGGCGGTGGCGGGTCGGGTGATGACCCGTCGGGTGATGGGCAAGCTGGCTTTTTTCACCCTGGCCGACGAAAGCGGCAGCATCCAGCTCTATCTGGATCGGGCCAGCCTGGAGGCCGCCCATCCCGACAACCCGGAAGTATTCAGCCAGCTGACCTCCCTGGTGGATGCGGGCGATTGGATCGGTGTGCACGGCAGTCTAAAACGTACCGATCGCGGTGAGCTTTCGGTCAAGGTGACTAACTGGAACATGCTCAGCAAGTCCCTCCAGCCCCTTCCCGATAAGTGGCATGGTCTGGCAGATATTGAAAAGCGCTACCGCCAGCGCTATCTCGATTTAATTGTTTCGCCCCAGACCCGGGAAACCTTCCGGCGCCGCGCCCGCATCGTCAGCACCATGCGCCGCTGGCTCGACGATCGGGGCTTCCTGGAGATCGAAACACCGGTGCTCCAGACCGAGGCCGGTGGAGCCGATGCCCGTCCCTTCACCACCCACCACAACGCCCTCGACCTGCCCCTCACCCTGCGCATCGCCACCGAACTCCACCTCAAACGGCTGGTGGTGGGTGGCTTCGAGCGGGTCTATGAGCTAGGGCGCATCTTCCGCAATGAGGGGATTAGCACCCGCCATAATCCCGAGTTCACCTCGGTGGAGATATACCAAGCCTATGCCGATTACGGCACCATGATGGAGCTCACCGAGCAATTAATTGTGGCGGCGGCCCGCGAGGTGTGCGGCGCTACCCAGATCACCTATCAAGACACTGCCATCGACCTCACGCCCCCCTGGCGGCGGGCCACAATGCACGATCTGGTGAAGCAGGCCACGGGTCTGGATTTTACTGGCTTCGAGGGGCCCGATCCGGCCGAAAGCCGTTCCCGGGCTGCCGCCGCCATGGCCGAGGCGGGCCTGGATGTGCCAGCTGCGGCCGATTCCCTGGGGCGGCTGCTGGTGGAGGCCTTCGAGCAGCGGGTCGAGGAAACGCTGATTCAACCCACCTTCGTGCTCGATTACCCGCTGGAGAATTCCCCCCTGGCCCGGGCCCACCGCAGCAAGCCGGGTTTGGTGGAGCGTTTCGAACTGTTCATCGTCGGTCGTGAAACCGCCAACGCCTTCAGCGAGCTGATCGATCCACTGGATCAGCGCCGCCGCCTCGAGGCCCAGCAGGAGCGCCGCCGCGCCGGTGACCCCGAGGCCCAGACCGTGGATGAGGATTTCCTCCAGGCCTTGGAGGTAGGCATGCCCCCCACCGGGGGCCTCGGCAT
>JBIIJV010000176.1:0-6201 GCA_044233545.1 Cyanobium sp. | reverse complement strand
ATTTTAAGAATGAAGGGTCAAAATCTGCTCAGAGTCATCTCATCAATGAGATTGAGACGGACTCAATCGATTTGTCCCGGCTTGATCAGACCTTCCTTAGGGCCAAGATTTTGCTGTCCAGCGAAGAAGGCCTCACAAAGGTCTATAACCGCTTCCACGATCCCGCTGAAATCAGTGGCGAAATCATGGATTTGCGTCGACTGCACAGCGAAATGGATCAGTCTGTACTAGGTGCATATAAATGGGATGATGTAGTCACCGCCTGTGGTTTTGGGCTCGACAGTGTGGATCTCGCAGACGACGTCCAGTTGTCTGACGAACTTCAGGAACGCATTGCCAGCGATGAGATTTTCTTCTGGGATGCAAATGAAGCCCTTGATTTCCAATCTCAGCTCCAGGCTCAAGGTGTTATCACCGGCCGTAGCAAGCTGCCATGGCACTACCGATGGCCCGATGCCGTGCGAGATGACGTGCTGGCTCGATTACTGGCGCTGAATGCCGAGCGGTACGAGGAGGAGGTGCTGCTGGGGTTGCACAGCAAGGGGGCGAAGCAGGCCGCGAAGGCGGCCGGTGCTGGTGGCGCATCAGGGAAGCGGCGGGGGCGGCCACTAAAAGCTGCTAAAGCGGATGAGACTGAAGTCCATCAGGCCGAGCAGATGGGGTTGGGGTTATGAGCAGCAAAGATCCGATCACGAAAGCGCTGCCGCTCTCCGAGCCTCAGCTCGCGGCGATCGCCACAGCCTGCAGCCAGCACCACGTTGCGCGGCTTTATCTGTTTGGCTCGCTACTGCGGACGGATTACCGCCCTGGACAGAGCGACATCGATCTACTGGTTGAATTCCAGCCGCTCCAGCCTGCCGAGCTGGTTGACGCCTACTTCGGACTTGAGGAACAGCTCGCCGACAGCCTTGGCACGGCGGTGGACCTGGTGATGGCCACTGCCAGGCGGAACCCGATCGTCCAGGCCGACATCGACGCCTCCAAGCGACTGATTTATGCGGCGTGACACAAGGGTGCTGCTGATGACTGTCGTCGAATCCGCCGACGCCATTGCTGATGCGGTGGAAGGCATCAGCTTTGATGGCTACAGCAACAGCCGTCTGATCCGTGCTGCGGTTGAGAGAGAGTTCATCACCATTGGAGAAGCGCTGAACAATCTCTCTCGGATTGATCTCGGCTTGTTCGCCAGAATCAATGCGGCACCACGAATCATCAGCTTTCGCAATAAGCTCGCCCACGAATACGACATGGTTGATGATGCTCTTGTTTGGGGCGTCATCCAAAAGTCCCTGCCTCCATTGAGAGCGATCTGTTCGGATCTGATCGATAACCTTCCCCAGAAGGAGAGCTGATCATGGCCAAAGCAGAAGCCACCGTTGAAGAGCTCGTCAGCAAGATCGAGCGCTTTGAGCTGCGCCTCCCAGAGATGCAGCAGCCATGGGCCCACACCTGGACTAACCTCAACATAGAAGTTGAGCCCTCCATGCGAACTGTCAACGTTCACGAGGCCAAAACCCAGTTCTCCCGGCTGATCGATGCCGCCCATGCCGGCGAGACGATTCTGGTGGCCAAGGACGGCAAGCCCTGGGCGCGGCTGGTTCCCCTGGAGCCCGCTCAGCCCCGCCGCCAGCCCGGAGTTCTGCGTGGGCTCCTCCAGCTTCCCTCCACCGAAGAGCTGCTGGCCCCACTGCCCCCTGAGGAGCTCGATGCTGCTGACGCTCCCTTGCCCGTTTGATGGCCCCCTCCCTCCTGCTCGACACCCATGCCCTGCTTTGGTGGTTGGCGGAGCCGGAGAAGCTTTCGGTGCCCGCCCAGGCGGCCATCGGTGATCCAGCGGCCAGGGTTTTTGTGAGTGCGGCCTCCGGCTGGGAACTCGCCACCAAAGTGCGCCTCGGCAAACTTCCCGGCGCCGAAGGGCTGCTGCGGGATCTGCCCTCCCTCCTGCAAAACCAGGGTTTCCAGCCGTTGGCCGTGCAGTTGCGTCATGGCGTCCACGCCGGTGGCTACCCGCAGGCCCACCGGGACCCCTTCGATCGGCTTCTGGCGGCCCAAGCGGAATTGGAGGGCCTGCAACTGGTGAGCCTCGACCCAGCCCTGGCCAGCTTCCCCTGCCGCCTGCTCTGGTGAACGCATGAGCACTTCCGCCCAAGTACGCAGCCAGCTGATTCAGGCCCTCACCCTGGATCTGGTGGGCCCAACCCCAGATATCCTTGCCCAGCTCGAGTTGGAGGAGCGCGCGGAGGAGGCAGCGGAGCTACGCGAGGAGCTGCTCGACCGTCCCCCTAACCGCTGGTATCAGACCGGTTTCTTGATCCCCAGCGAAACCAGCCTCGGCGACCGCACCGATGATTCGGCCGACGACGAGTTCGCCGGCCTCGATGGCCAGAACCTCTCGCCCCAACGCAAGAGCAACGCCAGTGCTGATGACACCGGCGCCAGTGAAGCCGGGCCGGCGCGGCGGGTGTTCTTTACCTGTTCCGTTGGCTTGAGCCTGCTCATCCCGCCAGCCACTGGGCTGGAGGTCACCGTGTATTGGGCCAGCTACAAGCCCACCGCCCCGCCAGCAGACAGCAAGGCCGAAGAAGCCTGGTTGCGCGAACCGCACCGGGTGCAGCTCAGCCTTCCGGCCGAATTGCTGGCGCCCAGTGGCCGATCGGCCCAGGCCAAGCCGGTGCCTGGAAGTGAGGGACTGATGCTGCACTGGCACCTGAGGCCCGCACCTGCGGATCCGGGCTACCCCTCCGGCGCCGTGGCCGTGAGCCTGTTCCTCATCAACGAACGCAGCTATGAGGGCCGCAGCGCCGAAGACCGCGACCGCGCCAGTGCCTTCCAAGTGCAGCTGGATGTGGCCTGCAGCGCCGGCTTCCTGCCGCGCCGCGACCCCCGCGCCGCCGATTCAGCGATCAACGCCAACGATTGGGACCATCGCGTCAACAACCTCCACTACCGGGGCGACCACGAATTCGCCGTAGGGCACAACATCTCCGTGGTCCCCCGGATTGATGCCAACGGCCACTGCCACCAGATCAGCACCACCTGGCTGCCCCAGGCCACCGTGGAAAAGGTGCTGCCTCGGGTGGCGGAGCTGGAAGCAGCCGGCCTGGTGCTGTCGATGGCGGAGCTGGATCGCTTGGCCAGCGATGGGGCTGATCCCGTGCAGGCGGCCCTGCGCCCGCTCGTCACGGCCTACACGGACTGGATCGAGCAGCAGCGCGCCACGACTGACACGCTCAGCAAGCAGCAGCAGGCCACCGCCACCGAACTCCTGCAAGAGGCCAGCAAGCAAGCCAGGCGCATCGAACGGGGCATCGAAGCCCTTGAAAACGAACAGGTGCGGCTGGCCTTTGCCATCGCCAACCGAGCCATGGCTGCCGCTGCCCGCCAGCGCTTTGGGGTTATGCAGGGCCAAAAGCCCGAAGACGTGTTGCCCCAATGGCGTCCGTTCCAGCTCGCCTTTCTGCTGATGAACCTCGTCGCGATGGTCGAGCCCACCGATGCCGATCGTGACACCATCGATCTGCTGTTCTTTCCCACCGGCGGCGGCAAGACCGAGGCCTACCTGGGGCTGGCGGCCTACACCCTGGTGCTGCGCCGGCTGCGCCACGGGGGCTCGATCGAATCGGCCGGCATGGCCGTGCTGATGCGCTACACCCTGCGCCTGCTCACCCTAGATCAGCTCGGCCGCGCCTCCACCTTGATCTGCGCCCTGGAGCTGGAACGCCGCAACGATCCCAAACTGCTCGGCCAGTGGCCCTTCGAAATCGGCCTGTGGGTGGGGCAGAGCGGCACCCCCAACAAGCTGGGCCATAAAGGCGATGGCGACGACAACAGCGCCCGCTCCCGCGTGCTCGCCTGGAGCGGCGGCGACAACAAGCCGATCCCGATCGACAACTGCCCCTGGTGCGGCACCGAGCTGGGCAAGGCCTCCCTGGCCGATGAGCGCCCGGCGGTGGCCCGCGGGGTGTTCCGCCTGCTCCCCGATGCCGATCACCCCACGGAGCTGCGGGTCTGTTGCCGCAACCGCCAGTGCCGCTTCTCGGGCGACAGCACCCTGCCGCTGGTGGCCGTCGATGAGATGCTCTATCAACGGCTGCCGGCCTTCGTGATCGCCACGGTCGACAAGTTCGCCGCCCTGCCCTGGGTGGGAGCGACCGGAAAGTTGTTCGGCCGCGTCTCCCATGCCCAGCCAGGCAAGGGCTTCGTTGGACCCAGCGATGGCAGCGATCAGGCTGGCGGGCTGCTGCCCCAGGGGCTGGAGCCCCCCGATCTGATCATCCAGGACGAACTCCACCTCATCTCCGGGCCGCTGGGCTCGATGGGTGGCCTCTATGAAGCCGTGATCGATGAACTCTGCGCAAGCCAGGTGCACACCGCCAACGGAGCGCAGATCGTGCGGCCCAAGATCGTCGCCTCCACCGCCACCGTGCGCCGCGCCAGCCAGCAGATGCAGGCCCTGTTCGGTCGCAGCAGCGCCCCGGCCGTCTTTCCGGCCCCAGGCCCCGATCGCCGTGATTCCTTTTTCTCCTACACCGCCCCGATCACCGCAGCAGCAGGACGGATCTACCTCGGCGTCTCCGCGCCGGGTCGCAATATCAAGGCCCTGCTGCTGCGGGTGGGCCTGGCCCTGATGAGCACGGCCCAGCAGCTCTACGCCCAGGCCGAAAAAGAGCGCAAGGCCCGCGAGAAAAGCGGCGCAGACAAGGGGTCCAACCCGGTTGACCCCTACATGACCTTCCTGGGCTACTTCAACACCATCAAGGAGCTCGGCATCAGCCGCCGCCTGCTGGAAGAAGAGGTCACCTCCCTGCTCACCACCTACGACCAGCGCCGTCGTCTCAACGAAACCAAAGCGCGCTATGCCCGCCGCAAGATCGCCAACGAACCCCTGGAGCTCACCTCGCGGGTGCCCACCTCAGAAGTGAGCACCACCAAGGCCCGGCTTGAACTCAGCTTCGACAACGACAAGCAAAGGGTCGATACGGCTCTGGCTACCAACATGATCTCGGTCGGCCTCGACATCAGCCGTCTCGGCCTGATGGTGATGCTGGGCCAGCCCAAAACCACCGCCGAATACATCCAGGCCAGCAGCCGCGTCGGCCGCGACGACCAACGCCCCGGCCTCGTGGTGGTGCTGCTCAACCCCAACCGACCGCGCGACCGCTCCCACTACGAGCGCTTCAGCTTCTGGCACTCGGTCTTTTATCGCGATGTGGAGGCCACCAGCGTCACGCCCTGGTCGTCCAGGGCCCTGGACCGAGGACTGCCGGCTATCACCGTGGCACTGGCCCGGCACCTCAGCCCCGATCTCACCTGGGCCAAGAATGCCGGTCAGTTCGACGCCATTGGGGCCATCCAGGCTGAGGTGGCCCAGCGTCTTGGCGATCGGGCCCGCCGCTCGGCACCGAGCAAGGCCCTCAGCGAACACACCGAGACCGAAGTGCGCCAGCGGGCGATGAACCTGCTCGACAAATGGATTCGCATCGCCCGCGATAATGACGGCCTGCTCCAGTACGGCCGCGAGGAGGGAGAAGTGGCCCCATTGCTCCACACCCCGCTCGACCCCGAGCTCAAGGAGCTCAAGGCGATGCAGCAGGAATTTCTGGCCAACTGGAGCCTGCGTGATGTCGAACCCAGCGCGGCCCTGATCCGCCAACGACCCGATGGCGACGAGGAGCTGAGCTGATGGCCCGTCAACCGTCCCTGCGCCCCCAGGGGGAAGTGCGCCACAGCCAGCTGATCACCACCTATGGCCCCGGCGCCATGGTCGATCTGCCCGATTGTTCGGTGGTGATCGGTGGCCTCAACCTCTGGATGTACGGCCCTGATCAGCCCCCCGAGGAGATCGATGAACCGCGCCTGATCGCCAAGCTGCGCCACAGCCTCAATGTGGGCGCCCTGCGCCTGCGTAAACCACCCATCCACGACGTTGGCCCCGGCGGCCTGAGCCGCCCCGGCGGCATCCGCAGCCCCGAGTTCCCCAACTGGTTTGTCGCCCAGCTGGACAAAACGGAGATCTTTGACGCCAAGACCTACCGCAGCCGCCCCCTTGTAGAGGGCGCCCGCCTCGACAAACGCAAGTACGTCGATGCCGATCGCAAGGCCCATCGCGTCGTGCCGGTGCGCTTTGTGCAGACCTGCCCCAATGGCCACCTCAGCGACATCGACTGGCGGGAGTTCGTGCACCGCGGCAAAACAAGCTGT
>JBIIJV010000244.1:0-3879 GCA_044233545.1 Cyanobium sp. | reverse complement strand
TTGAAGTCGTCATTTCAAGACTTCCGCAGCCTGCCGCATATCGGACTTGAAGCGATTGACCAATCTGGCGCCACCTACCGCGTCAGCTTGCTCAACCCACTGGAATCCCCTGAACCTGCCTGGTCCTTTAAGACCGAGACCTTGACCGATGGTGCCGAAGCCATCGTGGCTGATGGTGTGCGCAGCCGAGGCAACCTCAACCCGAAGGTTGGTTTGGCTGCTGTGAGCCTGGTGAACTTACCCGCCGATAGTCCGGCCACCCACCTCTTGCAGCAGTTACAGCAATTCGCGATCTATTCCCCCAACACGCCAACTCTGCGGGGCCTAGTACCTGACCCGCAAACACGCGAACCGGTGGGCCTGGCTGGTGGCCGTTTAGCCGAGGCCGTGGCTGACTTGCGGAAATGGAGCGATGAAACCCAGAACGAGGTCATGGACGATCTCCTTGGTCTGGTGGATTGGGCGATTGATGTCACCGCATCTCGCAGCGTGCAGGCGTTGCTGTCCCCATCGGTATCCCGCAGCCAGGAGGTCCTGAAGTTCAAGGACCGCTTTATGGCAAGCAACCGCAATGAGCTGACAGCCTTTGACGCCAGCGAGGGCGTGTTGTACGTGCTGTTTACCGCCGCGCTTTGCCTGTCTTCGCGCGGCCCTAGCCTGATTGCCATCGACAACCTTGACCAGGCCTTGAACCCCAGGTTGGTGACCGCCTTGACTTCGCGCCTGGCTGGCTGGCTGGGCACCGCCGCCACGCCGCGACAGCTTATGTTCACTGCCCATAACCCGGCCGTGTTGGATGGCCTGGATCTGGACAACGATGATGTACGGCTATTTGCCGTGGATCGAGACAGCAACGGCCACACGGTTCACCAGCGACTGGAGCCAACACCTGAATTGATGGCACAGAACCTTGAGTACCCGCTTTCACGCCTATGGATGATGGGCCACCTGGGAGCTGTGCCGAATGTCTGATCCGCTGCGGATCGCGCTGGTGGCGGAAGGCGCGACGGAACGCGAGGTCATCGATGCAGCGCTGAAGGTCATTCTTGCCCCGCGCAGCTTCGTGCTGACGCAGTTGCAGCCTGAAGCGACCAAGCCTGATATGGGTGGCGGCTGGGGGGGCGTCTTGAAGTGGTGCCACCAGCTCGCCGCTCGATCCCAACGTGGCGGTGGTGCAGTCGAAGCCGACCCCACCTTGTCAAACTTCGCCCGTCCTTCACGAACGCCGAGGCTGCAACGCGTGGATGGCTGCCCTTGCCATGCCCAACCGCTTGCCCGCCAGCACAGGTCCCACAAGATGCCTTGCTCACGGTACTTCTGTCTTGGTTGAGCCCTGCCACGCCCGGCGCGAAGACCGTGGTGTGCATCCCAGCCATGAACACAGGTGCTTGGCAAGCCGCAGCCAAGTTGCCCGCAGGCCACCCACTTTTGGTGGACCTGGAATGCCGCGCCGACATCGAAGACCAGCTGCGACTGGTGCCGCTGGCACTCCGTGTCGACAAGAAGAAGCGGGAGAGCCGCCTGAATGCCGCAGCAGCGGTAACTCAGCACTGGACCGCTGTGACCGACCTCTGTTCGCGCGCCCACGTCTTTGACCAGGCCATCCGAGCCGCCTTTCCCTGACCCCACACATGGGCATGGAAAGAATTGAACGCGGCGCACCTGATGGCCATGTTGTCGCCGGACTCGGGCAACGGGTGCAATAAGTTTGTGGCGTAACGCTCATCATCACCCGCCCGTGGCCACCATCGCCAAACAACGATTCCCATGCATCGGGTCGGGTGCATGATGTTGTTGGGCAATCGTTAAAGCTGTCAGAAAGATAAAAGGCCCACCAAGCCAGCCAGACCTGACGACCTGAGGCAGTGAGCGGGTCTTGTGCGGATTCACCAGCGGGGGCCGGTGATCACCGGAGCGGGTCTGGACCCTTCGTGCACGCCCGCTGGAATCCCTCCCAGCGGCTCTGACGGTGAAGGGTGCTGGGGGGAGGAGACAGCAGGGGCGAACGCCGTTGTTGGTGTTGACGTTGGCCGGGTGGTTGCTGTTCCGGTTGGCGGCGCGGCAGTTGTGAGGTTCGTTGAACCAGGACACCGCGCAGCAGCTGGGCGACCCGCCCTCAGGATTCACCGTAGGGCAGCGGATGGCGACGAACTCCTGCCAGAGCCTCGCAGCGTTGCTAAAAAGCGCTTAACCCTTTGACCGTCGACGATGCGCCCGCCCCTGACCGCACCGACTGCATCGCTTCTGCTTGTGGCCGTCGGCGCGCTCCTCCCCCTGGCGGCTCCCCAGGCCGGCCTGGCCCTGATGGTTTACACCGCCACGGGATCCGGCATCAACGGCAGCCTGGGGGGCACGCCCTTCAGCGATGCCAGCTGGACGCTGACGGCGACCGCCGATGAGCAACTCTCCTCCAACACCATCATCTCCGCCGGCCCCGCCGGCAGTTTCAACCTCTGGTCGCTGCCCGTTTCACCCCGCCTGAAGATCGAAACCACGGCGGCGCTGTTCGAAGCGGATCTTCTGGCGGCCGGCAGCTTTCGCTGGCTGGCCCTCTCCGGCACCTTCCCGTTCGGGCCCACACCCAAGATCGGTTTCGTTTACACCACCCCCAGCTTCCAGCCGGAAACGGCAGCGGGGGTGTTCGGCGTGCCGGGGTCGTTCGTGAATCTCCGGTCTCCCTACAGCGTCGCGGGGCCCTCCATCTTTGAAACCCTCACCTACCCCACCTCGGCCGGCTCCCTGGTGATCAGCAGCAGCAGCGAGGTGCCGGGCACATTCCAGATCACGCCCGTGCCCACACCCCTGCCGGCGCTCGCCCTGGCGGCGGCCTTCTCCAGCAGCCGCCGCCTGCGCGCCCGGCGCAGGCGCTCCCTTCACCCGGTTCAGTTGCACCCCTCCACCGACACCCTGTAGCTGAAGCCGGTGGAGCCGGGCATGGCGCTGGAGCCCACCCGCACGTTCACCTTGCTGGTGCGTTTGCCGGGCACGGCGGGGAAGGGGCCGAGACGGCGCTGCTGCCCCGGGGCGAGGGAGAGGTTGTCGTTCACCAGCTGCAGGTTGCTGCGATCGGTGAACACCAGAAACACCCCCAGGGGGAAGGTGCCCTGGCCGGTGGAAGCCGACTGGAAGTTGACGCGGTAGCTGGCGAAGGAGCGATCGACGGCGAAGTCGGTGTTCCAGTTGGTGCGGCCCACCAGCCGGTCGGGGCCGATGCGCTTCTCCACCACCGGCTGGCCGCCGCCGCCGATCGGCATCAGGAAGCGGCAGGCCACCTGGGCGGTGCCACCGCTGGCCAGCGCCAGGCCGGCGGCCAGGCCAACGGCCAGGGCGGGGGCGGCGGCGGCGCGGGGGCTGGCCGATCGGCAGAGGGGGCGCAGGGACATGGCGGTGTCGCCGGGGGGAGAACTTCCCAGAACCTACGGCGACGGGGTGTGCGCAAGGCTGCTGGCTGCGCCGCCGCCCCGCCGATGCTCCAGCTCCAGCCCCTCTTCCCCCTCGCCCTGGGGCAGGTGCAGCTCGCCCCCGATCCCCTCGACACCGCCCTGCTGCTGCGCGAGATCCTGGCGCTGCGGGGCCAGGCCAGCGGCAATCCCCAGGAGGGCTGCGCCTGGACCGGCGATCTGCACGGCGCCTGGCGGCTGGACCGCCAGCCGGCCTTCGCGCCCCTGATCGGCCTGGTGCTGGAGCAGGCCCGCGCCTACCTGGAGGCGGTGGGCTTCGACCCCACCCGGGTGGCCCTGCACCTGCAGCGCTGCTGGCCGGTGGTGAGCGAAGCGGGCCAGGTGGTGGGGCGCCATCACCATCCCAATGCCCACCTCAGCGGCGTGTACTACCACAACGGCGACGGCAGCGGCAGCAGCGGCTGCCTGCGCCTGTTTC
>JBIIJV010000245.1:0-3849 GCA_044233545.1 Cyanobium sp. | reverse complement strand
AGAGATCATCTCCACCCGCTCCTATCAGGAGCGCCTCGAAACCTTGGCGCGGGTGCGCCAGGCCGGTATTGGGCTCTGTTGCGGAGGCATCATCGGCCTGGGTGAATCCGGCCTTGACCGGGCCTCCCTGCTGCAGGTGCTCTCCAACCTTGACCCCCATCCCGAGAGCGTGCCGATCAATGCCCTGGTGGCGGTGCCCGGCACTCCCCTGCAGGACTGCCCGCCGGTCGATCCCCTTGATTTGGTGAGGATGGTGGCCACAGCCCGCATCCTCATGCCCAAGAGTCGGGTGCGCCTCAGCGCCGGTCGCGAGCAGTTGACACGGGAAGCCCAGATTCTCTGCCTGCTGGTGGGAGCCGACTCGATTTTTTATGGCGACACCCTGCTCACCACTGCCAACCCCAGCCAACACAAGGACCGCGCCCTGCTGGCAGCCGCAGGCGTCCGGGTGATGGAACAGCCAATGCCAGCGATCCCTGTTAACCCTTAGGACCAAGGCCCACCCCATGTCCCTGCAGGTAATCAGTTTCTACCGTTTTGCATACCTGGACCCCGGCAGCCTGGTTGAGCTGCGTGATCGCTTCACCAACCTTGGTCTTGCCCTGAAGATCAAAGGCACCGTCTTGCTGGCAAGTGAGGGCGTAAACGGCAGTCTCTGGGGCCCGGAATCGGCATTGCAGACGCTGCTGGCGGCATTGGAGCAGGTGCCAGGACTGGCTCCCTTGCAGACGCAGGCCTGCTTAGCGACGGCCCCTGCTTTTCGCCATTTCAAAGTGCGTATCAAGCACGAGATTGTCAGCCTGGGTCGTACCGATGTCCTGCCTCAAGAGGGGGTTGGCGTTTATGTGCCGCCGGCAGAATGGAACCAGCTGGTGGATGATCCCGATACCTTGCTGATCGATACCCGCAACGCCTATGAGGTGCGGGTGGGCCATTTCCCCGGGGCGATTCATCCCAATAGCACCAGTTTCCGGGAATTCCCGGCCTGGACTAGCAGCGTTTTAGCGCCCTTCTTACAGGACCATCCCAAGCGCCGATTAGCACTTTTCTGTACCGGTGGCATTCGCTGCGAAAAGGCGACGGCTTTATTATTGCAGCAAGGTTTTGATCAGGTGTATCACCTGCAGGGTGGCATCCTAAATTATCTGCGCCAGATACCCGCCGCAGCGAGTCGCTGGAGTGGTGAATGTTTTGTTTTTGATCAGCGCGTCAGCCTGAACCATCAACTCGAGAGCGGCAGCCACGCCCTTTGTCATGGCTGCCGCATGCCCCTCTCCCAAGCGGACACCAAACTGCCCAGTTATGTAGAAGGGGTGAGTTGTCGCTACTGCCTGACGCTCCACTCCAACAGCGATCGCCAGCGTTTTGCCGAACGGCAGCGCCAACTGCTGCTCGCCCGTAGTCGGCAAACCCAGGGCCATGGTTGAGATCCACCACCAACAAGGGGCGCTGGCAGAGAGTGAAGGCGGCAGCAAAAATAAAGCCATTCTTTATAGCTTTCGCCGCTGCCCCTATGCCATCCGTGCCCGCCTGGCCCTGGCGGCAGCGGCGATCCAGGTGGACTTACGGGAAGTGGCCCTGGCCGCCAAACCACCCGAACTGCTGGCCGCTTCGGCCAAGGGCACGGTGCCCGTGCTCGTGCTTGCCGATGGCAGAGTGATCGATCAAAGTCAGCAGATTGTGCGCTGGTGCCTGGAGCAGCTTGGCCGAGATTGGCCCGCCGATCGCTTGGCCACCCAACTGATCGCCAGTTGTGATGGCGAATTCAAAGCTCTGCTCGATCACTGCCGCTATCCAGAACGTCATGCCAACGGGGATGCGGCCGCCGCTCGCCAGCAGGCCCTGACTCTGCTGCGGCAATGGAACCAAGCGCTGCTTGATCTGCCTCAAACCAGTCAACGTCCTGAACTGCAGTGGTTGATCTTTCCGTTCCTGAGGCAGTTTCGCGGCCTCGATGCCGAGCGCTTTGGGCAAGAAAGCGGGCTGGAAGCACTCAGGGCCTGGCTCGACCCCTGGCTGGAAGGTCCCGCATTGGCGGCTGTCATGGCGAGTCCCTGGGCCGAAAGGCGGGCTTGGTACTCCCCAAGTTGGCTGTATCACCTCAGCTTGGCGGCGGATTGGCGCCAGGCGAAACGGCAGGGTTTCTACCCCTGGTCTACCAGGGGCATGACATTTGAGCAAGTTGGCTTTGTCCATGCCAGCTGGCTTCACCAGGTGGCCGCGACCTACCAGCGTTTTTATGCCGATGTCGCCGATGTGGTGCTGTTGGCCCTTGATCCCCGGGCCATCGCCACCGCCGGGGTGCCGATCCGTCAGGAGCCCGCCCCCAATACGGCGGAATTGTTCCCCCACCTCTACGGTCCCTTGCCCATGGGGGCTGTTGTCCTGGCTGATCCCTATCCGGGCGATGCCTCTGGGGACCCCTGAAGCTTGGCCCTGACCCTAGAGCGCATCGAAGCCATCGCCGCTGCCCAGGGAAAGCTGCTGCGGATTCAAGCCCCCCGGCGCCTGGGACTCTGGAACCTGCGGGTCGTGGTGGCCCGCCCCCGCCCTGGCCAAGGCCCCCTGCTGCTGGGGGACCTCAAGGGGTGGGCCATGCCGACGGCATCTGGACTGCATCTCGACACCCTGCGGATCCAGGGGCAAGAAACTGTGGGGGTGGGCGAATTGATCTGGGCGGCCACCTTCGCCTGGGCGTTGGAATGCACGCCCTGCCGTCGGGCCTGGTTGCTGGCCATCCGCGATCGGGAGCGGCAGCACGCTCGCCTGGTGCGCTATTTCAAGCAGCGGGGTTTTGGTCCCCATCGGCAGCTGGGGGCGGCGGTCCCCGACTTGCCCAGGCGCCTGTTGTGGGGAGGCTCCGGTTTGCTGATGGTGGGCGACTGCCAGGAGGGGCTGAATCGCTGTGAGCGCCGACTGCAGCAAAGCGCAGGCCAGCTTTAGGGATCAGGGGCAGCGGCCCTGGGACGCCCGTAGACCGTGGGCTGCTGGTACAACCAGTTCAGGGTGGCCAGGTCCCTGGGGCTGAGCTGTAGCACCGGTTTGGCCGCGGGCGCCGCCGCCATCCCATCGCCTGGATCCGGGCTATGGCCCCAAAGACCGAAGGCATGGCCCAATTCATGCAGGGCCGTGGCCTGGATGCCTGCCTGGCGCTGGGTCGAATCCACCATCACCAGCAGATGCGGTTCCAATCGCCACTTGCCAGCGCGATTGACGTAGCGGGCCGTCAAGGTGGTCCTGCCGTGGCTGGCCCGCTGCCGGCCATCGCGTTGCAGCAGGGGTGGACGCCGATGCGACACCAGCACCTGGGCCTGGTCCGGATCCATTACCTGATCTATCGGCAGGACCCCCTGCCAATGGCTGAGGGCCGCCTCAATCGCAGGCTGCCAGCGCCGTTCCCTGGCGCCGGGCTCGATCCAGACGCACCAACGGGCTAAGCGGGGCCAGCCAGCCAGAGTGGTCTGAATCTGGTCGCGGTAATCGTCGGCCCCCCGCGGCGTTGGCGGGGAAGGCTGCAGCATTCGGCCTAGCGCTGGTCTCTGCCGCACCTCGGTGGCGCGGGGGCAGGCTGCAGGCAAGGCGGCGGCCTGCAGCAAGGGACCCATCACCAGGCCCGTCAGGCCCAGGCCCAGGCCCCAATGACCGATCCAGGCGGGAAGCGACCGCACAACCAATTTTTTGGCGGGATCAGCCCAAAAATGGACGCCCAACGCCCCTGGCCATCAGCGCCGCCAGCAAGGGAATCAGGCCGAAGCCCAAGATCTCGATATTGAGGATCCATTTGAGACGGGTGGCCAGGGATTCACTCACCTGGGGCAGTTCACCCTTACGCAGGGGGATAGCCCAAAG
>JBIIJV010000081.1:0-11855 GCA_044233545.1 Cyanobium sp. | reverse complement strand
GGATAATGTTCCAACCGCCAGGTAGGCCCCAACTTTCCACCAAAAAAGTGGGTTTTCCGTGTAGAAAGAACTGCCTTGCCCAAAATAAAGAACTCGCAAGATCCCGGTTCCTAATACCCCCAAAGCCGCAATCCCGTAAACAATATCCGTAATCACCATCCAGATGGCGTCCCGGCGGTCCGGTTGCGGCCGGATCAAGCGTCGCTCCAGGACCAGCGCCGCAAAGCAAACCATGAAGCTCAGGTAATGGCCATAGGCCACTAGGGCCCTCGAAATCACTGGGGAGTCAATCAGGGGCAAGGACGTCATCGGATCGGGGCCAGGAGCTGGCTGCGACGGTAGCCGGCCTGCTGATGGGTTGCCCCAAGCTGGGCAGGCGCAGCCAGGCAGGGGGACAACCGTCCTGGGCAAGGGCCAAGTTGGGCTTAAAAATGAAAGCAATCACGCCGCTTTGGCGCCCCCCTCCATAGCCTCCATGGCCCCATACCCTGCGACCGCTTCCGCCGCTCCATCCCCCAAGACCTCTGTCTCTAATGGCGCTGCCCATAGCCAACGCAGCATCGATCCCGAAGTGCTGCCAGGTGTGGCGGTGGATGAAAACCTGCTGATGCGACTGGTCCGCCGTGCCGGGCGCACCGTGGCCAGACCCGCCCTGGAATGCTTCGAGATGCTGCTCGATGGTGGAACGCCCCACCAGGCACGGCTGACGGTGCTCGCGGCCCTCACCTATCTGCTGCTACCGGTCGATCTGATCCCCGATTTCCTACCGGCCATCGGCTTCGGCGATGACATGGTCGCCCTGACGGCCCTGTTGAGCCTCTGCGGCCGGCACCTCACTCCTGAGATCCGCCGCCGGGCCCAGAGCAGACTGGATCGCTGGTTCCCCACCTTCTGATCCCTCCGCTTCCGGCATGGCCACCACCTACAGCGCCGACCAGCTCGACGATCTGCAGAGCTTTCTCAAGGACTGGCTGCGCCATAGCGGCCGCAGCCAGTCTGATTTGCGGCGGGCCCTGAGAACGGCCTCGATTCGGATGCCCGTGCTGCTGGAGGAGTTATTGCGGATCCAAGCGAGCGAGGGACTCGCCGGTCTGGCCGAAAAGCTCTGCTCGATCGAAGCGCTTTGGTGCCAAGAAGATCAGGGGGAACACCCCTTGGCAGATTTGGCTGGCGCAGACCTGGAGGCCGATCCCCTGGGCCAGCTGGATCTCCTTCTTGAGGAAATTCGACAGGAAGACCACAGCGGCGATTAAGGCGCCAGAGTGGAATCGGTCACAACTTTCGCTGATGTTGGCAGGCATGCTCCCCTTCCTTGCTGGGCAACCCGCTCTTGGGCGGCAGCAGCTTTACTCGTGCTCTGGCTCTGGCTCTGGCTCTGGATCTGGGGCTTGGTGGCTGCCGGCGGCAGCTGTCCTGGCACTGGTCCTGGGGCTGCAGCCAGCGCGGGCCCAAGTGGAAACCTTCATGCTCGAGCGCGGCAGCAACATCGGTCCGGAAACCAAGGTCATCCCCACCAACTGCGTCTCGGCTAGTGATGGTTCGGTGACCTGTGACACCCAGATCATCAATCCGCCCTCAGCGTCTCCGGCCAAACCCCAGTTCCAGCCTTTCAAGAACTGAAGGCGTTGCCGGAGTCTGGCTTCCAGAAAAGGGCCAGCCAAATGGTGCCTTGGCCCCCATCGGTGGCCACCAGCCGATGGCGCCGGTGGGGCGCAATCATCAAGCTGTCGCCCCGGTTCAGTTCGTGCTCAACCTGCTCATCGGCAAACTGAAGGCGGGCACTGCCCTGCAGCAGACACACCCATTCGGCCTCGGTTTGGTCATACCAAAAGCCCGGCGGGCTGCAAGCCGAGCAGGAATGCAGTAAGAGCAGCCGGAAATCGGCTGTCTCTATAAGGGTCTGGCTGGTCTCTTTCCCCTGGGCCGGAATGTCTCCAGCCAACAAACTATCGCGACCCTTGGTAGCTGAACTGATCGAATCACCCCAGCGGCGACCGATGTCGTAGCCCATGGATTGGGCCAGATCAACCACTTGTTGATGGTGGCTGCAATCACGCAGACTTTGTAATAAATCTGGCTGGGATTGGCAGCGGCTGACAAACGCATTCAGTTGGGCCACCTTGGTCAGAAATTGTTGGAGCTGGGCTTCAGCCATGGCGGGTCCTGCTGCTGGTCAGGGGCTTGATCATCCGCCAGCGCAGAAATGGCAGTCCGGCAAAAATCACATCTTCTGTCGCTGCCGTAAGCCAGCCCCTTCGCTGCAGCAGCGGCCGGGAAAGCTGGCTGGCCTCCGTCTGCAGCTGGCTGCAACCCGAGGCACGGGCATGCTGTTCGAGGTGATCCAAAAGGGCGTTGGCCCGGCCTTGGCGACTGGAGCGGCCACGGCAGTAGAGCAGCGAGAGGCGATGGCCAGGCTCCAGCACGGCAAAGGCCTCGATGCTGCCCGGGTCTGAGCCGGAGCAACTGGCCAGACCCAGGCCCCGCTCCAGAATCGCCCTGAAGTAGGGCTCCTGGGCCACCTGGGCCCAAGCCCTGATCTGGGCCTCGCTATAGAGACCCTGGGCCTGGCTGATGACGGCGTCCCGATAGACCGCCGCTACCTGGTCGCCATCGCCAGGCCCCAACCAGCGCATCGGCTGGCTGCCGGGCGCTGACAAGGCATCACTGGCAGCCGGCAGTCCCTGACCCTGAGAATGGAGACCGTCGCGGCGGCCCTCAAACCATGACCACTGATTCCCTGCCCCGCCCAAAGCGTTTCCCCAAGGCTGCGCTGATTCTGGGCTGGCTGCTGCTGTTGCTGGGCTTGCTGCACTGGCTCTTCCAACCGCTGCCCGCCTGGGGCCTGCCCCAGGCGGGCCTGCCCCAGGAGCCCCAGGAGCTTCAGAAGCCTCAGGAGCTCCAGGTCGCCGTGCTGGCAAGCCCCGCCCAGCTGGCCGAGGGGGGGCGCCTGTTTGCCAACACCTGCGCCGGCTGCCACCTCAATGGGGGCAACATCGTGCGACGGGACCGCACCCTCAAGCTCAAGGCGCTGCAGCGCCGTGGCATCGACGGTCCAGAGGCCATCGCCCGGATCGCGGCCGAGGGCATCGGCCGCATGGATGGCTACGCCAAGGTCCTGGGCCCCGACGGCCCCGAAAAGGTGGGCGCCTGGGTCTGGAAACAGGCGCTGGAAAATTGGCCCCGTTCGAGCTAAAGCCTTGCGTGATAAGGGCTTTGGCGAAAAGAAAGGGTTACTGTGCCACGAAAACCAGTGGCCTACGCAAGGCTGAAGGGGGAGTTGTTACAAACTAGACAGACAACGGTGTGAGAACCCATTTCAAATGACCATCAGCAATCGCCTTGCCGCCCTGTGCGGCATTGGTTTCGCCGCTGCAGGTTCGGCCCTCCTGGCCGCCCCTTCGATGGCTGCCACCCCCTCCGGCGCCGCCCAACTTGAGGGCCAAGGCGCTCCCCTCAGCATTTCTTCCCCCAAGGAAGCCAATGATGTAGCCCAAACCTACATTCCCGTGATTGGCAATGTAGGCTCCGCCTCCGTGCAGGGCACCGGCTTCTACGTCACCGCAGGTGCCGGCTACAACTGGCCCAGCAATTGGAATTTCCAGGACAACATTGAAGACGCCAACTTCAACGGCCATAACGAAATGGTCGGCGGCTTCGGCGCCGACGGCGGTATCGGTTATGACTTCGGCGCCATCCGTACCGAACTGACCTACGTCTACGGCCGCAGCAGCCTGGACAAGGTTCATGCCAGTGGTGAAATCGATGGCGATGAGTTCAACGGCACATCCAGCCGTTCCAGCGGCAACCTGAACCAGAATTCAGTTTTCGTCAGCGCTTACCTCGACATCCCCTTCGGCCGTTGGGTGCCTTACATCGGTGGTGGCCTTGGCTACACCAATCTGAGCACCCCCAGCTTCACCATTAACGACACCCGTTTCAGCAGCGGCAACCAAGGCGCTCTTGGCTGGCAAGGCAAGCTGGGCGTGGCCTACGCGGTTAACTGGAACCTGGACATCTACGCCGAAGGCGTTTATACCGGTGCCAGCGGCATCAGCACCGACAACTTCGACTTCCAGTCGTACAACGAGTACGGCGCCAAGCTGGGCTTCCGCTACCGCTTCAGCTCGCCTCCCGTGGTTGTTGTCGAGGCTCCCGCTCCGGCTCCCGCCCCCGAGCCCATGCCCATGCCCATGCCCGAGCCCGCTCCTGCTCCCGCTCCTATCCGCGGCCTCTGGTGATCAACGGGTTTCCCGTTATCCCTTACTACTTGAGCCCTACGGGGCTCTTTTTTTTGCCCCAAGCGCCCAGGTAACAGGGGGAGCTTGGGGCTTTACCTAAAAAGCCTGGATCCAGGGGTAAATCTCCACAGCCGTCCAGATGCCCTGGCGCCAATACACATCTGCTTTGACCAAGGCCTCGACGCTGGCGCGGCTGTCGGCTTCATAGATGCCGAACACATGGGTGCTGCCCTCGGTGGGTCCGAGGGTGATCAAGCTGCCGGCGTCTTTTTGCCGTTGCAGCCCCGCCAGATGCTCCTGCCGGTAGGGCGTGCGTTTCTGCAGGGCGTCGTCGCAGTAGGTGCCCCAGAGAACAAAACGCATGGGTGGTGATTCAGCCAATGGCAGGGCAGGTTAGGCCCGCGCTGCTGCTTCAGGCGGAGTGGGGCCGTCGCTGCCATCGAGGCCGGCCCGCAGCTGCCGGCAGAAGTGTTCGGCGGCCTCCGCCACCGAGGTTCCTGCGGCATTTGCTTCAGCCATGCGGCGCACCAAGGCACTGCCGACGATGGCCCCATCGGCTCCCCAGCGGCGCACCTCGGCCGCCTGTTCGGGACCGGAAATGCCAAAACCGACGGCCACAGGCACGCCACCTTGGGCTTTGAGTTGGGCCACCAGGGGTTCGACGCGGGCCTCCAGGTTGGTGCGCATCCCCGTGACGCCGGTGACGCTGACCAGATAGGTGAAGCCGCGGCTGCCGGCATGGATGCGGGCCAGGCGCTCTGGTGGGGTGGTGGGGGCCACCAACAGCACCAGGTCAAGGCCATGGGCGGCGGCCAGGGGCGAGAGGGTCTCGGCTTCTTCCAAGGGCAGATCAGGCACCACCAAACCGGCGGCGCCGGCGGCAGCGGCCTCCTGACAGAAGCGCTCCATGCCCCGGTTGAGCAGGGGATTGCTGTAGGTGAATAGCACCACCGGAATCTGCAACTGGCCCCGCAGGCTGGCCAACAGGTCGAGCACCCGGCTGGGGGTGGTGCCGGCGGCCAGGGCGCGGGAGGCGGCCTGCTGGATCACCGGACCATCGGCCAAAGGATCGCTATAGGGAATGCCCAGCTCAATTAAATCCGCCCCACCCCGTTGCAGGGCCAGCAAGGCCTCGGCCGTGATCTGCAGCGAAGGGTCGCCGGCCATCAAAAAGGGCATCAGGGCACAGCGACCCTGGGCACCGAGGTCCGCGAAACGGCGCTGGATGGCCGTTGTTGTGGCCGTGGCCGGGGCCGGGGATGCAGCCTTGGTGGGGCCAGCAGGATCGGTCGGTGCGGCGGTCATGGAGGGGCCGAAGGCACTGGCGGAGCTTCAGAGCCTATGGGGTCGAGCCCTCAGGCTCTGCCTGGCCGATCTCTATCTGGCCGATCTCCACCTGGCCGATCTCTTCAAGCAACCGCTGCTGCTCCTGGGGGCTGAGGGCCGCGAAGCGGGCCTCCAGTTCTTCGTTGGTTTCGGCGTCGTAGCGCTGCCGATAACGCTTGCGTTGCTGCATGTAGGTCATGCGGCCGGTGACGACCCGAAACAGGTAACTGCTGGTCCAGCCGAGCACGAGCAGCATCAACAGCCCGGAGGCGGCAATCCCCGACGAAAAACTGTCGAGGCCACTGGTCTGGAAGGCCCAGTAGCCCGCCGCGCCGAGCAGGGTGACGGCAAGACCCAGCAGGATGGCCTGGCCCCGGGTCAAGCGTCCACCTCGCCCTGGCCGGCCATGCGCAGGTTGATGAAGGGGGCAAACAGCAGCAGGCCAGGGAAGAACAGAAACACCAGGCCGTAGATGGCGGTGCGCTCAATCTTGCCCATCAGGGTCCAGCGCCGCTGCATCCACCAGATCAGCGCCAGGGGTACCACCACCAGATACAGGCCCGCCAGCAGGGCGTAGGCCCCTAACACCAGCAGGTTTTGGTTGGCCAGGTCGAGTTGGCTGAAGGGGGCCGGCAGTTGCACAGCTGAACGGGGCCAGAATTAACGCCAATCTAGGGCGGTCAGCTGCCACAACCATGGGTCAACCAACCGCCAAGCCAAGTTCATGGATATGGGGCTCGTACTTGGTGGTAGCCGTTGGCTGGCTGCTGAGTTTGGCCATCCTGCTGGCCCCCTTTTCCCTGCCGGCGGCCTGGGCCCTGAACAGCCCACCAGCCCAGAGCTACCGCTGCGACGGTGAACCCCTTACCGCCCTTTTGGTGCGTGGCGCCATGGATGAGGTCACCATTCCTGACCCCAGTGGCGCTTCAGTACCGATCGGCGGTTATGTGGTGTTGCAGTGGCAAGGCATCAGCCTGCAGTTGCCCCGCACCAACAACGCCGGTCCGGCCAGTTTCACTGACGGCAAGTGGTGGTGGAGCCTCGAAGACCAGGACCATCCCCGCTTCCGCCTGCGCAGTGGCCTCGGCGCTATCCGGGACTTCGCCTGCGATCGGCTGGCTGCCTCCTGACGCGGGCCTAATGTGGCTGCCATACCGGAGCGCAACAGCGCCATTGCGGTAACACGGGGGCATGGCGGAATCGGTAGACGCAGCGGACTTAAAATCCGCAGGTCGTAAGACTGTGGGAGTTCAAGTCTCCCTGCCCCCATCGCTCCAGGAGAAAACCCTGTTCGACTGCGTCCGCCATCGCCGCCGGCTCGGCATGGAGTTCGTGCTGGAAGCCCTTAAGGACGCGATCAGTCAGCGGGGGCTGAATGTAGATGAACCGTGGCAGCAGGCCAGAGTCCACCGCATGCAGCGGGTGATGGTGCCTTATCTGGAAGCCCTCCTGTGAAGACCAACCTGGCCGAGCAGTATGGGCGTCACCAAGAATGTGGCTTGTAGAACTCACCTTTTGAGTCCGTCATGTTGTTCGGATATTGGCAGCGACTGACAATCGCAAGTCTTGACTTGGTGATGTCTTTAAGCTTCGAGGCCACTTCCTGAAGGCCATAGCTGGGTACTCGCCCAGGCCGGCTCACTGGGCGAACTATTGTATTTCTAAGTCGGGAAACAACTGTTCAGCCAATAGCCTTATGTTCAGCCATTTGCATCCCTTAGTCTTGTAGAGAGTCCCTGCGTACAGGTTGAAACCGTCGATGTAGACGTTGGCTTTTGGCAAGGCGTCGTTCAGAGGAAGATACGCAAAAGCCGCAGAAGGTAACTCCTGCGGCTCTGCACCCTGCCTACAGAGAGGCAGAGGGGGTATGAAGCGAAGTTCAGGGCGGCAGTGACCCCATGTCAATGGCCTGACGCAGGCCCTCGGAGGCGACTTTACGGCAAAGGTACATTTGCGACGCATCCCGACCCAGCAGTTCCGCTAGGCAAAGGGCCAGCCTGGCGTTGTCGCAGAGCAAGGCATCGCACTTAGCCGGCGGCCGACGCCCTCCGCTCCGGGCCATTGATGGCGGTGGGCGGGGAGGGTGGCTTTCCCGCGGCTGCGGTGGTGCTGTGGCTGTTTGTACTTCATCCGGTCCCCTCGACGGCGCCGGTCGTTCGCTTGTGATCGCAGCCGACAGCGGCCGCGATCTGGCCTGGCCCTATCAGCGGGTTGCCGCTGAGCTGCTGGCCCGCAGTGGCGGAAGGCTGGTCCATCTGCTGCTCCACGGCAGTGCCCGCGGCGCTGATGCCGCCATAGCCCGGGTCGCCCATCAATTGGGCTGGTCGGCGCTCGTCCTGCCTGCTGAGCTGGTTGTGGCCTTCCTCGGTGGGTACGGAACCACCTCCTTATTCACAATCACAGGCGCATTGCGGTGGCCCTTGACTCCAATGGCGGCTGGCTGGGCAGCCTCGAGCTGGAGGCGAAACGCAATGGCTGAAGGCAGACGAGCCATTAATCGTGATCGCGGCAATGGGTAGTGAAAAACTATCCTCCCGACTGATCAGACTGCCTTATTATTGAGCTTTTCGACGAGAATTTCATCGTTTTTCTTGTAGAGCTTGGCTTCTGTATCGATAAATATATTGGCGAGTGCGTTGTACGCCTCACTCCAGGCATCAATGACTTCTTCTGTGGCGGCTTCTCCAAGCACGTCTTTCATGGCCTCCAAGAGCTTTGCGCCAATTAGAGAGTATTGCTCAGGAAGGATACGGGCTTCCACATGCTTGTGAGCAATACTTTCAACCGCTTTAGCAAGTTCCTCAAGACGGTCAATGTGAGTCGCGTAAGCATAAACAGATGCAGCCAGCTTCTTGGCCTGGCCATTGCCATGCGCATCAACCATCCAGGTATTCTCGAAGCCAAGCTTATAGTCGGGCCGCTCCGCAAAAGCAATTTCATACATTCGGGAGGTTATCTTCTCGCCGTGCTCCTTTACCGCAGGAGCGGTTGCTTTGACTATGTCTATCGTTTTTTGAGAAATTGTCATTCTTTGTTACCCATGAATGCATAGATCACCATCATTCTACTCATGGGTAACCAGACGCGCTGTAAGGCGACCTCGGCGGTAGTGCCACCTCAGTGCCAGCTGCTTACACCCGTGGTGGTGGTGCACAGCTGAATCAACTGCAGGCAGGCCTGCTCGTGGAGATCAGGCAGCGCCTGCATTGCCCAGTCGAAGATCTCGAACGCTCTGCTTACAGCGAGTCAAGGGATTGTTTGTTAGCCAGCACAGCCGCCTCGGCAGCCTCCACGCTGGCGGAAAGCTCAAATCCATTGAGCACCAAGGTGGTCTCGATGGCGGCATGGCCGTTGCGCTTGTTCCCCGTCCACGAAGGGGTGGTTCTGGATCAGCGAAAAGTCCAGAGCTGCTGCTTTGGCGGTCAATCCTGGGTAGGGATCAACACCGGCGAAGCTCTGCCGGGGCTGGGCCAGTGAGGCCTCCAGCAAGCTCAGATCGCGTAGGCCGCTCATCCAACGCATCAAGCCAGGCGCCGGTAGAGCTCCTGGTTCTGCTCGAGCACCCGTTGCGCAGCAGCATCGAAATCGGCGGACTGGTTTGCCAGCAGATCCCGTACAGCTGCAGCGGCCAACTCCGCCTCTGGTACCTGGAGCCGTGAAGCAGGCACGCTCAGCGCCTGGTCCTGGTGGTCACTGAGTTCGATCGCGATCGCCACGGAAGCTTTCACCCGCTTTCCAACGATGGCACCTTTCTCGGCTGACGGTGCCCCGTGAACAACCAGAAGGGCCATTGGGGATTGATCCCCCTGGGGATGGGTCGCGCGGGCTTCCTCATGGTCGCCCCACGGGCAAGGGCCGACGTGGGGCACACACGGCCGAGGAGAAGATCGTCGCTTCCTTGATCGAGCTGATGGAGGCTGGCTACGCCCCCTCTAGCTAAGGAATAAACCCCTATTGCCCTCGCCCTATGGCCGTCCGATCATTCCAATATTGGATTCGGAGGCCCAACGATGGATGACACTCCCCCGGGTCAGGTGTCAGGAGCGCGCTGACGATCCGGCCCCTGCTCCAACACTCTCATCGGATATCTGGACTTCCCTGCCCGGTGGCCTCGTCACCGGGCTTTGTCGTGCTCACCCTCGGACTCCTGACGGGGCGGAATCACTCAGAGGATTCAGAGGCCAGAACATCGCGCTGCAGCAGCGCAAACACCTCCTGGATCTGGGCCGCCCTTTCCGGTGGCAGGGAAAGCTCGCTGGCCAGCGTGGTGAGGAAGGCCTCCTCCTGCGGTTTCACCACCCGATCGCAGAACACCAACTTGACGGCCAGCACGTAGGCCACTTCCTGCTGTGCGGCGGTGAGTGCTGGCACGGCTTGGCGGACCAGCTCCTGCCAGTGATCGCGTCGGAAGATGCGTAGGAGGCCATCGATCAGCTCAGCGAGGGCCAAAGGCGTCATGCTTCGGTAAGGGGAAAGGTTGATCAACTGTTCTTTGAGAACATGCGCCTCCTCCCGGTCGAAGTTGCTGTCGCAGCACACGGCAGCCAGGGGAATGGCGGCGAAGGCCTCGGCGGGGGTCATGGAAAATCCCGGATTGGTTGCATTCATTGCAGCGCCGCGAGGGAATCAGATCGCCATCGCGTTACAAACTTTGGTGAATTCCTTGGTCAGCGTTTCCGTCTGCTCGCAGCATTACAGCCAAAAGAGTTTCAAGAGACCTGTTCCGTCAAGTCAGTTTGGATACGTCCATGGGTGCTCCCGGATGCGGCTGCCACTCAGCTCTAGCGCTTTGCGCAGCGCACCGATGAACTCCGGCAGATACGCGATCCACATGTTGGCAAGGTCCAGCTCTGAGAAGTGGTCCAACAAGCTTCTGCAAGTGAGATGCAACATTGGCTATCTCTATGCTATTTGCAGTAGTTTCATTGACCGCCTCCGCAGGGAGTCACTGGCCTGTTGGCTCACTAACGCTGTGGCTGGTGGCTGCTGCTCATCGGCGGGCGCTGCCCGCAGAGGGGGCCATTCGCGCCTGCATTGTGTTCAAATTGGACCTGATCCCGCAGGAAGGTGGCCCCCTGCCAGGCGGCGGCGGGAAGGCTCCACCAGAGCTGGTCGATCGGCGGCACCACTCCGGCGTTCAGCACCCGGCCGCACAGACGCTCATCCTGGCGGCAGGCATAGCGCACAGCCCGTTGGGCATGCAGGCTGTCGGACACCACGAACACCCGCTCAGCCTTGAGCAGTCGGGAGTGGAGACAGCCCACGTTTTGCCAGGTGTTGCGAGCCGTGGGCTCGATCACCAACTCGTCGGCAGGCACCCCAAGGGTCTGCGCCAGGTTGGCCATCGTCACCGCCTCGATCCGCTCGTTGCGAATTGCTCCGCCTGATAGCAGCAGCCCACGGCAGCGCCGCTGCCGCAGGGTGTCAACGGCGGCCTCCACCCGGAAGCGCTGGAGGGCGGAAGCGGTGCCATCGGCCCGCGACGGCGCCCCCAGGGCCAGGACCAGGCAATTCCCGGAGGGGTAGGTCTGAGCTGCCGGCTGGGCGATCCGATAGGTGGCTTCACTCCCAAGCACGGTGATCGGGAGAGTGAGCAGGGCCCCGATCCATCGAGTCTTCATCTGAGCGGTCGCGGCTGTGCGGCTCGAGCCGGACCGCATCGCCACCATGGATGCCTCCGCCGCGTGGATGGATTCATATCTCCAACCTGGCCCTCCAGCATTCCAAAATATCCCTGGGCGCTACTTGATCAGAAGGGTGCGCAGGGACCTGGTCCTCTGCGGGTAGAGCAAACAAGGACTCAGCCACGAATATCAAGCGGAATCGGAGCCAACTGTTTAGACGCTGATCGGCAGCTGGGCCTTCACCGGTTCGGCCAGCAGTCGGGCCATGCCGCTCGGATCCTGGATGTCTAGGCAAAGCAGGGTGTGGCCTACTGGCAGATGCAGTCACGCGCTCAAACCCTCCCGGAGGATGGCCTGGAGAAACGAAGGGTTCATGCGCTCGCGCAAGAGTAATAGACTACAACCTGGACGCGGCTGGCCGCTGGTGTGATTCATAACAGCGATAATCGTGGGTTTCACCTAATAGAAATCACCTTGCTTTGCAATGGCCATGGGCAAACACAAAAACAAAACCAATCAGGCCGACAAGAGCCCAGATCACCCTGCCAAAGTCAATGTTGGCCTAGATCTCGGCGACGCCTACCGGCCCTCGCCGATTCTCGATGATTTCGCCGAGCATCCGGAGGGGGCAAATATTAAATTGGAGCGCAAATTTTACGAAAACGAG
>JBIIJV010000301.1:0-2661 GCA_044233545.1 Cyanobium sp. | reverse complement strand
GTTGAGTTGGTTAAGATGCAGTACTGGATCAAGCATGTTGGCTATAGGCTGATCATTCTTTTCGAGGGCCGCGATGCGGCCGGCAAGGGGGGCACCATCAAGCGCATCACCGAGCCCCTCAATCCCCGCGGCTGCAACGTGGTTGCCCTCGGAACCCCTTCCGATCAGCAGAAAAGCCAGTGGTACTTCCAGCGTTATGTGGAGCATTTCCCCACAGCCGGTGAGATCGTGCTCTTTGATCGCAGCTGGTACAACCGTGCCGGCGTCGAAAAGGTGTTGGGTTTCTGCACCCCCGCCCAGGTGGAAGAGTTCATGCTCTCGGTGCCGGAGTTCGAGCGGATGCTGGTCCGAAGCGGCATCACGTTGCTGAAGTATTGGTTCTCAGTGAGCGACAACGAGCAGGAGGCTCGTTTCCGCTCACGCCTTAAGGATCCTGCCAGACGTTGGAAGCTGAGCCCCATGGATCTTGAATCCCGCGATCGCTGGGTCGACTTCTCGCGGGCCAAGGATGAGATGTTTGCCCGTACCAACATCCCCGAGGCGCCCTGGTTCACCGTGGAGGCCAACGACAAGCGCCGGGCGCGCCTCAACTGCATCCGCCACCTGCTCAGCAAGGTCCCCTACGAGGACATGACCCCGTCGGCGATCGAATTGGCTCCCCGCAAAGGCAGCGGCGATTACCAGCGCCCCCCCATCAACGAACAGTTTTTTGTGCCCAATCACTATCGCTGAACCGCTTCCTGGCATCAGCCAGATGACGGCAGGCCGGCTGCCCTATCGTCTGGGCAGCGGCGTCAGCGGGGCTAGTGGGCAGGGGCGGCAGCAAGCCAGCAGCGGGCGATGGCGGCAGGCTGCAGCGGCAGGAGCTATTCATCAGCTACAGCCGCAAGGATCGAGCTTTTTTGGAGCGGTTCTGGACCCATCTCAGTCCACTGGAAACGCAATATGGGCTGCAGCGCTGGGATGATTCACGCATTCAACCGGGGGATATCTGGCTGGAGGAGATTGAACGGGCCTTGGCGAGAGCCCAAGTGGCGCTGCTCCTTGTCAGCCCCGATTTTTTGGCCTCTGATTTCATCCGTCGCAAGGAACTGCCCTGCCTGTTTGAAGCAGCCCAAAACGATGGCCTCAAAATTCTCTGGGTCCCTTTGTTGCCCTGCTCCTGGAAACGTTTTCGCCAGATTGAGCAATATCAAGCTGTGATTCCTGTCAACCCGACTTTGGCGGAGATGGGCGAGGTGGAGCGGGATCGGGCGATGGTGGGCATCACCGATCACATTCATGATCTGTTGGAGCAGATTCAGGCAGAGCGGCTAGCGGCACAGGAAGCTGCTGAGGCTGAAGCATTTGCTCGGCAGCAAGAGGAGGCTCGTCGCATAGCGGAACAGAAGTCAAATCGCCAAGCGGCAGAAACGGCCCTGCATGAGCGCTTGCAGGCGGAAGGCGAAGCCCGAGCTGAGGCAGAGCGCTGGAAGGCCGAGGCGCAAAAATCTCGAGCCGATGCGGAACGGACGCGGGCGGCAATGGAGCGTCTGGCAAGGGAAAAGCAGGAGTGGCAGCAGCAGGCAGTATTGAACACGCCCCAGCCGACCGCCCAGTGCGAGGTTTCCGAAGCCAAGGGCCCAGCCCTGATCCAGATCTCCACCACCGCAGGCTGGGTTGTACGGGAGGGCAATCAATGGCAACTAAAGGAGAAGTCGATCACGGTGTACGGCTATCAAGAGCAGCTGGCTGAGAACATTGCGATCACCATGATTAAGATCCCTGCTGGGGAGTTTCAGATGGGCTCTCCTGAGCTAGAAGTTGATCGACAAAGCTATGAAGGCCCCCAACACCTGGTGAAGCTGGGGAGCTTCTTTTTGGGCCAAACAGCGGTTACCCAGGCCCAGTGGCAGGTGGTCGCTGGCTGGCCTAAGCAACAACTGGAGCTGAAGGACAAACCATCCTATTTTCAAGGAGCCAATCGACCTGTGGAGCAGGTGAGCTGGGAAGAGGCAGAGGAGTTTTGCCGGCGCCTGAGTGTACGAACTTGCCGGAACTATACCCTCCCCAGCGAAGCGCAATGGGAGTATTCCTGCCGTGCGGGCACGACAACACCCTTCAGTTTTGGGGAGACGTTGACACCGGATCTGTCCAATTACGACGGCAACTACACCTATGCTTCAGGGCCCAAGGGGGTTGATCGCATTAGGACATCAGAGGTGGATAGTTTTCCAGCCAATGGCTGGGGGTTGCATGACATGCATGGAAATGTGTGGGAATGGTGTCTGGACCTTTGGCACGCTACTTATAAGGGGGCACCGGCGGATGGCAGAGCTTGGATGCTAGGTGGGGGGCCACATAGGCTGCTGCGCGGCGGGTCGTGGAGCGACGGCCCCAGGGACTGCCGCTCGGCCTGCCGAAACTACATCTACCCGGCTTACCGCAACAACCTCCACTCGGACCTCCGCTTCAGCTTCTTCGGTTTCCGCGTCTGTTGCCTCCCCCAGGACTAATTCTTTACCCTTAAACCCTTTATATCTTTACCCTTTGCCTGTTGGCGCTGCAGGCGCCTTGATTTTTTCCATAGACTTTATACTTTGCAGAACTGATGTGGCCAGATGCGGCACTTCAGGTTGCTGTTTAGCCCCTGGGCTAAGGGCTGGTTGCTGAGGGTGGTGG
>JBIIJV010000216.1:0-4733 GCA_044233545.1 Cyanobium sp. | reverse complement strand
TGGCCACCTCCCAGAACGAAATTGCGCACACCGCCAGCGAACCATCTCCCCAGGCTGTGCGGATGAGCTCGCGGCTGCTGGGCCCGAGGGCTGGGTCATCACGATCCAGCCAAAGGAGCACATGGGTGTCGAGCAGGATCACTCCAGGGCTGCCCAGGGGCTGTCGATCGGTGCGAGCAGATCGCCATGGAGCTCAACACCCAGATGGAGTCCGAAGGGGCTGGAGCGACGGACCGGCGCGCAGGGATGGAGCTCCGCCACGGGCTGCCCGTTCTTGGTGATCACCAGCACCTCGCCGCTGGCGGCCACCTGGTCCATCAGCTCAAGGCAGCAGGCCTTGAACTGGGAGGGGCTGATTGTGGCAGCCATGGCATATAAGGCATAAGTCTATGGATGATGGGTGAGCTGTGGTTGGCGTCAGGCTCCTGAGTGCCAGGGCCAGATAGGGCCTTCTGAGAAAAATGCACTGAAGGCAGAGAATCAAACCTGGATCATTTCCCCATTCTAGTTGATTGAGCATCAAGCCATCGCTCCATGTTCGACGAATAAATCAGAGTGGGCATTATTGACCGACCCTCTGGCCCAGAGAAGAGCAGCCAACATTTGAACAGCACAAGTAGAACTAGAAGCGCCAGCAACCTGTCGAGGTTCATCACCGAAGCGCAGCCGATCACAGCATCCCGAAGAAGTAGTTTTTGAATTCCGAGGCATCGATGCTGCCCCGCCTGATGTCGGCGCTTTTCCACAGAAACGATTTCAGTTGACTTAGCGTCAGTTGCTGTCCGATCTGGAAGGTTGGTTCCGGGCATTTGCCATTTATCTCGGCAGCTTTGTTGGTTTTGCTTGCTCGCACTGCCCCATTGCCGCCCGCCTTGGCGGAGCCCTCGGCCAGGGCAATGGTGCCACCACGCCCGCAGCCCTTGTGAATCAGACCGATGCCGGCCAGCCGCTCCTTGGACCCGTCGTCGTCCTGCTGGCTGATCTGCCGGCCTGTGGCCTGATTCAGTGCTTCCAGGGCCGCTTGGTTACTCATCGTGCCGCCATCGGGCGAAAGCAGCTCCAACAGCGTGTTGCCCAGGTCGTAGCCGTCTTGTAGGAGGTCGTTTTGGTAGGGCACTTTGGACCTGGGGATGGTGCAATTATCCAGATGGCTTGGCTTTGCAAGTTTTTTGGCAAGGACTTAGCTGCCTGGCCGGATCAGTTCAGGAATTCGGCAGCAAGCAAGGCCGCATGCCCTTTGCGGTGATGGGCGATCCAGGCTTGCTCAGACAACTTCTAGATCACGAATCACGACCGGCCTGCTTAGCTGCCCTTGCCTGACCGGCAGGAGTTGCTTCCCGCCACCGGTGCTGCGCGTGGAGACTTCCAAATCCGTCGCTGGAGTCCGCTCTCTGGTATGCCGATGGTTGCGGATTGTGTCGAACCGATTGTGTCGCGCAGATGGTAGTCAAGCAGGTGCAGGAGCCCCAGTTGGAGCCGATCTTGGCTCAGAACTCCTACGGCCAGACAGTGATGGTGTGATTCGTGCGACTGCCTTCTAGGGTGATTGTCTGCCAAGTTGGCTCGCCTCCATGCTGCTGAAACCTGAACTCCTGCTCGAAACCAGTGACCGGTACGAGCAGCGCACCCAGCCACGCCATGAAATGCTCGAACGCATCAAGAATTTTGGTGTGCTTGGTGCTAATGATCCCGAGCTGGTGGCAAAGCGGCTGAAGCGTCTAAGGGCCGTGCAGCCGTTGGTGGAACAGATGGAAAACATGAATCGCAGCTTCACCCCCACGGGCCCAGGGGTGGCCCCAAAGGCTTTCCCCCGATCCCTGGAGCGGGTAATGGGCACGAACGACCTGATCGGCATCCGCTTCTTTGATCAGGGCATGAATGCCTCCCGCGCTGTTGCACGGGTGCAAGTCCATGATCAACAAGGGCGCTCTTTGGGTTACGGCACGGGATTTCTGGTGTCTCCCAGGCTGTTTCTCACCAACAACCACGTGCTGGATTCGGTGGAGGCGGCTTCCGCCAGCCAGGCTGAATTCAACTTTCAGGAGAATGGGGCTGGCGCGATGCAGCCAAGCGACGTGTTCGCCTTCACACCGGCTGAATTCTTTCTTACAGACAAAGAGCACGATTACACATTGGTGAGCATTATCCAGGATGCTCGGCTCATGAATTACGGCTGGCTCCCATTGATTCCCCAGACGGGAAAGCTGGTGGTGGGGGAAACAGTGAACATCATCCAGCATCCCAATGGTGAACCTAAGCAGCTCGCCATCCGAGACAACAAGGTGATCGATGAACTAGAATTGTATCTCCACTACCGGACCGATACAGCGCCTGGTTCTTCAGGTTCACCGGTCTTCAACGACCAGTGGGAGGTGGTGGCCCTGCACCATTCCGGCGTACCGCATCTTTCCCCCGAGGGCAAGATCCAGTCAACGGATGGGCGGGACTGGGAGGAATGGATGGGCGAACAGCGGATCGACTGGATCGCCAACGAGGGTGTCCGGGTCAGCCGACTGGTGCAACACGTGCAGGCCCAGGACCTTACCGGGCTTCAACGGCAGCTGGTGGAGGAGATGCTGGCGGCCAAACCACCCGAGCGGCCCTCTGCGCCGGCCAAACCGCCAGAGCGTCCCTCCATGCCGGTTGAGCAGCCCCCTGCCCCTTGGGGGGCGGACGAACAGCAGGTTGAGGCAGCGGGCCAAGGGGCCGGTCTGCCGCCAGCGCAGGGCCATGGGGCCACCTGGACCATCCCGCTGCAGGTAAGCGTGAGCCTGGGACAGGCCAGTCTTCATCAGCCGGAGGGAGCAATGGCCAGCGAAGGGCTGTTCGTTCGCCAGCCGGCACGCCAGCCAGCCAATACGCCGACTTTGCCAGCGGGGCCAACGCCGTCATACGCCGACTTCTCACTGTCCTCCCTGTCTGGCGGCCGGTTCCAATGGCGCACGGCCCTCTCCCTGGCGCTAGCGACCCAGCTTGCCTATGAACCGCCCGCCAATGTTCAGGCCACCAGCCGGGCTTGGGGATTTTCGGATTGCCAGCCGATCAGCCGGGGTGATGCCCAGTGCTTCGTCGCCACCACGGCAGATCTGGTGCTGGTGTGCTTCCGGGGCACCACCAGCCTTGGTGACTGGCTGAGCAACCTCAACCTTTCCACCATCAACACGACCACCATCGGCACGGTGCACTCCGGCTTCCTCGGGCAATTCAACGACCTGCGGCAACGTATCGAAATCATCTTCGCCAGCCGACCAGGGCGCAACGTGATCCTCAGCGGCCACAGCCTGGGGGGAGCGTTGGCGGCCCTGGGGGCGGCCACCTGGACGGACGTTCAGCCGCTGCTGGGGCTCTATACCTACGGCCAGCCGTTGACGGGGCAGGATGATTTTGCGGCAATCATGGAGGTGCGTCTGGGGGATCGCTACCTGCGCTTTGTGAACGACACTGATGTAGTGCCCTGGGTTCCTCCTGGCTACCGCCATGCCGGCAGGCTGGTGCAGTTTGATGCTGCGGGCAGGCTCAAGGTGAAGCCGTGGCTGTCGACAGGCGCCAAAGAAGGCGCCCCCATGGAAACCAGCCTGCGCATGGATGGCGACCCAGCCCTCTCGATCGAGGCGTTCAGGACACTGCAGCAGAATCTCAGGACCACCTCCGGCAGTCCTGTCTCCAGCCAGGAGGGCTTCAACACATTCATCAGCGATCACAGAATCACTGAGTACAGCCGCAAGATCCAGGGACAAATTCGATGAGCAAGGCCAGGCTCCTTGTTAGAGCCAGGCTTCATGCCGCTGCACACAGACAACGTCGAGGCACCCCAGCTTCTGGTGCGCCACATCGGCACCGTGTCGTTGTTGTGAGGCCTGGACTCAGGGGCCAGACTGAGGGTGGAACCTTTACAAACTGGTCAGAGCTCGCCATAACTCACCTGGCCCAACAACGCACTCAAGGTCACGAAGCTGAAGCCTTTCTGCTGTAGATCTGGCACCTCTTGCAGCAGCGTGCGGCGTGTGGCGGGATTGGCATCTTTGCTGTCGTGCAATATGACGATGCCGCCGGGATGGGCAAAATGCTCGACGAACCAGCGCTGGGCCTGCTCGGGTGGCGCCATGCCGAGGCCATCAAGTGGCCAGATTGAGCCCAGCACTGTCTGAAAGCCGCGGGATCGGGCCCACTCCAGCATCGGCGGGTGGGGCCAGCCGCCACTGGGGCGGAACCAGCGCAGAGGTGCCGTCAGGCCCGCGGCGGCCAGGTCGTCCTTGATCGCCGCCGAGGTGTCGTCCAGCTGCTGCAGAAAGTCTGCTTTCGGGAGCGAGAACGACCATTGGTCATGCCACATGTGGTTGCCCAGCTCGTGGCCCGCCGCCACGGCCCGGGCCGCCATGCCCGGGTGCTTGCATACCCGCTCGCCGATCGCAAAAAAGGTGGCGGGAATGGCCAACTCGTCGAGGAGATCGAGTAGGGCCATCGTTCCGGATCCGCCCTCGTCGATGCCGGAACTGGGGAAATCGTCGATGGTGAGGGCCAGCACCTTGCGGTCGCTGGGACCGTTGAAGATGAGGTTCATCGGGTGGTGGTAGTTAAGACAGCAAAGTCTGCCTCATTTTGAGATAGATCCCAACGGGCCATCCCCAATACTTTTACCTATGGATCAATTCAATTACCCATGGATCAAGCAAAAATGCCACGAAGCCGCCCCTTTTTGACCCTTGATGCCAGCCACCCGCCGCCAAGGCCCA
>JBIIJV010000197.1:0-5478 GCA_044233545.1 Cyanobium sp. | reverse complement strand
CCAGGCCAGTGGGACCGCAATGGGCCAGCAGCACCAGCGGCAGGGCCGGATCGGCCGCCATGGCAGCTGAACGAATTCTCTCGGCGGATTCATGCAGGTTGAACGGCCCGTACACCGAGCGCACGGCCTGGGACACCCTGAAACCACCGCCGGCGGTGCCCGGCCGGGCCCCAACCACTGACAAACCCGGCGGCCGCAGTTCGCGCAACCGCCAACCGCAGTGGCGTTCTCCCAGCATCTCCAGCTGCTGTTCGAGGCGGCGGCCGCTGGGGTCCTTGCCGCTGTCGTGGTTGCCGAGCACGCAGGCCAGGGGAATCTCAACCTGTTGCAGCAGGGCGGCAATGCGCTGGCGCCCCTCACTGAGGTCACCAACTACCAGCAAGGCATCAGGCCGCAACCAGCGCAACAGCTCATGGTCCTGGTGGTTCCACTGGTCGTGGATGTCCCCGGCAATGGCCAGCCTTAGAACCGCCCGGGGGTCACTGGGCACGCGGCTGGGGCAGAAGAACAACCAAATCCCTGACTTCCTAGGGTGAGTGCATCCTGCCTGAACCAGGGAGTCGGATGGTCTTCACCCTGACCGCAAGCCCGCCAGCTGCCAGCGGTGGTCCCCCAGCGGCGGCCGACTTACCCGCAGCCATCGCCGCGCTCAAGCAGGAAAAAAAGGCTGTGATCCTGGCCCACTACTACCAGGACGCCGCCATCCAGGACATCGCTGATGTGATTGGCGATTCCCTAGAGCTGGCCCGCAAAGCCGCCGCCACCGACGCCGAGGTGATCGTCTTTTGCGGGGTGCACTTCATGGCCGAGACCGCCAAAATCCTCAATCCAGGCAAAACAGTGCTGTTGCCGGATCTGGAAGCGGGCTGCAGCCTGGCCGATAGCTGTCCCGCCGAGGCTTTTGCCGCCTTTCGCGCCCTGCACCCTGACCATTACGTGGTCAGCTACATCAATTGTTCGGCCGCTGTCAAAGCCCAGAGCGACCTGATATGCACCAGCAGTAATGCGGTTCAGCTGGTGCAACAACTGCCGCCCGAGCAACCGATTCTGTTTGCCCCGGACGCCAACCTGGGTCGCTGGGTCGCCCGCCAGAGCGGTCGGCCGCTGACGCTATGGCCAGGCAGCTGCATCGTGCACGAAAGCTTCAGCGAAGAAGCCCTGCTGCGGCTCAAGCAGCAGCATCCCGATGCCGAAGTGATCGCCCATCCCGAATGCCAACAGCACCTGCTCGATCTGGCCGATTTCATCGGCTCCACCAGCCGGCTGCTGAAACGGGCCGAAACCAGCGCGGCGCCAAGCTTCATCGTGCTGACCGAACCGGGCATCCTGCATCAGATGCGCCAGCAAGTGCCCCACAAGGATTTCTTTGAGGTGCCGGGGGCGGATGGTTGCAGTTGCAACGCCTGCCCTTACATGCGACTCAATACGCTCGAAAAGCTCTGGAGCTGCCTGCACTACGGCCAACCGGCGATTGAGATGGATGAAGACCTGCGCCGCCGCGCCCTGGTGCCGATCGAGCGCATGCTGGCCCTAAGCGCCTGATCGGATTGGAGTTGCTTGGGGGCCTCTGAGATAGCTGAGCGCCGAGAGCAAAGCCAGCAGCAAGGAGGGCCAGAACAGCCACCAGCCCAGGCGCCATAACTGGGGAGCCAGGGGCCAGGCGGCGGGCCAGAGCATCAGCAAGAGGCTGGCGAATTGCAGCACGGTCTTGGCCTTGCCACTCAAAGATGCCGGGCCGCCGCTTGTCTGGCCGGCTCGCCAACCGGAAATCAGCAACTCCCGGGCCAGCAGCAGCCAGACGGCCGCCAGGGGCAGCCGGCCCTGGGCCGCCAACCACAGCAGGGGGGCGCTGATCAAAATCTTGTCGGTGAGGGGGTCGAGCCGGGCCCCCCATACCGAGCCGCCGCCGCAGCGACGGGCCACCATGCCATCGGCGGCATCGGTGAGGCCGCCGAACAGCAGCAACCACCAGGCCAAGGCGGCCTGGTCGGCCCCCAAGGCCAGTAAGAGAGGCAGGCCCAGGCAGGCCCGCAGGATTGTCAGGAAGTCGGCGAGGCGGCGCAGGACAACCAAAGCCACGAAAGTCTGATCATCCTGCCCCGTTACCCCCAAGGGGCCCCGGGCGGGGGCGCCTAAGAATGGATGCATGCCACCAGCAATTGGCCGATGATCTCCCAGGCCCTCGTCAACGACGTCATGAGCACCCCGGTGCTCAGTGTGGGGAGCGAGACGCCCCTCCAGGAGGCGGTCCAGCTGATGAGCGATCACCACATCAGCGGGCTGCCGGTGCTGGATGGGGCGGGAAAGCTGGTGGGTGAGTTAACCGAGCAGCAGCTGATGGTGCGGGAAAGCGGCATCGACGCCGGACCCTACGTGATGCTGCTGGATGCGGTCATCTACCTGCGCAATCCCCTCAACTGGGATCGGCAGGTGCATCAGGTGCTGGGCAGCCGGGTCGCCGATGTGATGGGCAACCACCCCCACACCTGCGCCAGCGGCACACCCCTGACGGCGGCGGCCAAGCAACTGCATGACAACAGCACCCAAAGGCTGTTTGTGCTGGATGGCGATTCAAAGGTGGTGGGGGTGTTGACCCGCGGCGATGTGGTGCGGGCCTTGGCCGCCCAGGGCTAGGCAGGCCCGAGCCGTCTCAACGGGAGCCCATTGCCTCTTGGTAGGCGGGCCGCTGGTTGGTGGCCTCAATGCTGGCCTGGATGGCTGGATAGGGACTGAGGTCGACGCCGCTGCAGAACATCGGTAAGTAGGCGAGGTAGGACTGGACGGCACAATCGGCCGCCCCCCAGGGCACCGGGCCCCAGGCCCCGTTGAGCAGGCTGCTGTCCTTGCTGAGGAGACCGTTCAGTGCTGCCAGCTGGCGGGCCAGATCTTCCGGGCGATCTGCGGCTTGAAACATCGCCGGCCCCAGGGTGGCATTGGCATAGAGAACCCATTGCTGGGAGAGGGAGCGCAGGGCGGCGGCCCGGCCGGGATCGCCACCAAATTCAGCGGCGTGATTTTCGGCCAGATGCAACAGGATCGCGCCACTTTCGGCCAGGGCCAGGGGGCCGCCAGCGGGGCCCTGGAAGCTGTCATCGACCAGGGCCGGCACCTTGCCAAAGGGGTTGATCGCCAGAAATGACTCCTGACGATGCTCACCGGCCTGCATGTCCAGCGTTTTGAAATCGAAAGGGATCGCCTTCTCCTTGAGATACCAGAGCACCATTGAGGCCCGGCTGCGGGCAGCGCCGTAAAGAGTCAAGGCCATGGGGGCACAAAGCAGCTTGAACCACCATTATCGGCGCCCACAATGGCCAGACCCGGGGGCCCTTGATGGAAACGCGCCAGCCTGCCGCCGCCCCCTATCTGTCGGCGGCCTGCCTGCAGCGGCTGGCCCCCCACCTGGTGCCAATGGTGCGGCGGGGCATCGTCGGCAAAAGCCGCTATGCCAAGACCCTCAATGGCGCCATCCAGGCCGCGGCAGCCCCTGGCCAGGCCGGGCCGGTATTGATCAGCGGTGAACCGGGGCTGGAGAAGGACAACATCGCCGCCCTGGTGCATTTCGGTTCGCCGGCGCGGCACAAGCTGATGGTGCGCCTCAATTGCGCCCTGCTGCGGCCTGATGGCTCCGATTTGTTCGGCAGCGGCGGCGGCGGCAGCAGCGGCAGCAGCAGCGGCGGCAGCAGCGGCGGCGGCGGCGGCGAGGCGGCGAATCTGCTGGATTGCCTGGCCGGTGGGGCCCTGTTGCTGGATCAAATCGACCGGGCCGACCCGGCCCTGCGGCCGGCCCTGGTGGAACTGGCCCGAACTGGCAACTGGTATGCGGTTGGTGATGCGGCGGGTGGGGCGGCTGGTGAGGCTGCCAAACCGCGCCATTTCGACGGGCGGGTGTTTTTCACCAGCGAGCGCAGCGTCGCCGAGCTGGATGCGATCTGCCAGCAAATCCGGGTGCCGCCCCTGCGGGTACGGCGCCAGGATTTGGGCGAATGGGTGCGCTACGGGGTGCGGCTGCGCTCGCGCAGTTTGGGCTGGTCCCGTCCGCCCGAGGTGAGCGAGGCCCTGATCAAGCGGCTGCAGACCTACGACTTCCCGGGCAATGTGCGCGAGCTGCTGCAGCTGGTGGATAGGGCCCTGCGCCAGTGCGCCAGCAACCATCCCGCCGAGATACCCGAGGAGGTCTTCTGGATTCAGCGGCGCAGCCAGCGGGCCCGCTTCGATTTGTGGCGCTGGAAACCCCAACTGCGGGGCTGGATGCGGTCGCCCCGCTTCTGGAATTTTTTGTTATTCGGGCTGGTGAGCTGGGTGTTTGTGCTGGTGAATGTCTGGCTGTGGCTGGGCCCCCAGGATCGCCAGCACAACGGCGCCCTCAATCTCTTCTGGGCCTGGTGGTGGCCGCTGATCCTGCTGGGTTACCCCTTGGTGGGACGGCTTTGGTGCTCGTTCTGCCCGTTCATGGTGTGGGGAGAAATCGTGCAGCGGCTGGCCCGGGCCCTGGGCTTGCCAAGCGAGCGCTGGCCAAGGGGCGAAACCGACCGCTGGGCCGCACCAGTGCTGGCCGGGGGCTTCGCCGCCATCTTGCTGTGGGAGGCGGTCGGCGACCTCGAAAACAGCGCCTGGCAAAGCAGTGCCTTGTTGCTATTGATCACGGCCGGCGCGGTGATCAGTTCGCTGCGCTTTGAAAAGCGCTTTTGGTGCCGTTATCTATGCCCGGTGGGGGGCATGAATGGCCTGTTCGCCAAGTTGGCGATCAGCGAACTGCGGGCCCAGGCCGGCACCTGCAGCGGCAGCTGCAGCAGCTATGCCTGCTTCAAGGGAGGGCCTGCCGAAGGCGAGGGCCTGGCGACGGCGGGCTGTCCCCTCGGCACCCATCCGGCCCATCTCACCGACAACCGCAATTGCGTGCTCTGCCTCACCTGCGTGCAGGCCTGTCCGCATCGTTCGGTGAGCCTGCGGCTGCGGCCGCCGGCCGCGGATCTGCAAAAGGACATGCAACCCCCGGCCGGCGAAGCGGGCCTGCTGCTGGTGCTGGCGGGGGGATTGTGCCTGCACAGCTGGCAGAAATTATTGGGCGGCCTGCCCCTGGCGCCGCCGTCCCTGACGGCAGGCCCGCTGCTGGGGCGGCTGGCCTTCGGGGCTTTGGCCCTGGCCTTGCCCGCCGCCTTGATGCTGCTGGCCCGTGCCGCGGCGGGATCAAGCCGCCAACGGGCCCTCAACCTGGTGCTTTATGCACTGCTGCCCCTGCTCTGGGCCGCCCTGTTAGCCCAGCACCTCGGCTTGGGCATGGCGGAAGCGGGCCAGCTGCTGCCCGTAAGCCTGGCCCCCTGGTGGCCCGAAACCGCCGCCCGCCTGCCGGCCTGGAGCGCCGATCCCCATGTGATCGGCTTCTGCCAGACCCTGGTGCTGCTGGTGGGCGTCGGCGGCTCGGTGCTGCTGCTGCGGCGATTGCTGCGGCAGGCCTGGCGGCCCTGGCTGGTGGTGAGT
>JBIIJV010000243.1:0-3897 GCA_044233545.1 Cyanobium sp. | reverse complement strand
CAGCTCAGAATGGGGGAGGCGACGGTTTCCAGGCGATCCACATCTCAGGCTTCTGCTCCCTGAAGCATGTTGTTCTGGAGCCAGGTCGACTCACCTTGCTCATCGGTCCGAATGGTGCCGGCAAGTCGAATCTGCTGCAGGCAATGCGTTTGATCCCGTTTTTGCGGTCGCGTTCGCTGCAGCGCTATGTGGCGGAGCATGGTTTTGGCGCCGCTCTGTTGCACTACGGGCCCAAAACCACAGAAGCGATCGAGCTTGGTGTTGAAATCCGCGATCAAGGATCCATCTTCCGCTACGACGCTCGTCTGGCCTTCACACCGGATGACAGCCTGTACTTTCAGACCGAAAATGCTGTTAGCTTTCATCCAGATGGATCCGGTAGAATCAGTTCCCCCCTTGGCGGGGGACACCGTGAATCCAAGCTTCAGGAAGAAAGCCCTGAAGATAAAATTATAGCGACCGTGAATTGGTGGCTGGGTCGGATGACCTTCTACCACTTTCACGACACCTCAGCTCAATCCAAGCTGCGCACCCACGCCCGAAGGGAAGACGATCGCTATCCCCGCTCCGATGGCTCTAATCTTGCGGCTTACCTGCTGCGGCTAAAGGAAAGCGACCAGGACGACGAACGCAAGTCCTGGCAGCGCATCAACCGCCACTGTCGCCACATCGCGCCGGCGATTAAGGAGCTGGATCCGGTGGCAATCAATGACAGTGTTCGCCTCGATTGGATTGATGTCCGCGATCAACGCTTCGGCTGCCATCAGTTCTCGGATGGCACCCTGCGGGCCCTGGCACTGATCACGGTGCTTTCCCAACCCACGGCGAAGCTGCCGCGATTGATCAGCATCGATGAACCTGAACTTGGCCTACATCCCTCTGCCATTGCCCTGATCGCTGAGCTTTGTCGTTCGATCTCCCGTCACACCCAAGTCATCCTCTCGACCCAGTCTACGGAATTACTGGATCACTTCTCAGCCGATGAAGTTGTCGTGGTGGAGAGTGACCACGGCGAAACCAGGCTCACCAGGCTCAGCAGTGATGCTCTGCAGCGCTGGCTGGAGGACTACAGCCTTAGCGAGCTCTACAACAAGGGCGTGATCGGAGGCAAGCCCTGATGGCCGACTCTGTGACGCGTTTGATTTTTGCTGTGGAGGGGCGTACAGAAGACAATTTCGTACGAAACAGCCTGCGGGACCATCTCTGGGGCTTTGGACTGGCCTCGTCTTCAACAATCGTTGGTAAAGCCAAGGCTGCTGCAAGAGGTAATAGCGCTAGAGGTGTGCGGGGCGCGGGGCGCTGGCTGCTATGCCGACTGGGAGATAACTTCCCCATGCGCAATCGCATTGCTTCAGATCACAGCCAAGCAGACCGATGCGATCGTCTCCAACAGGTATTGGCAGACAAAATCAACGACTGGCGATTCATCCCATACATCCAACTCCATGAGTTTGAGGCTTTGGTGATGGCTTGTCTGCCTTTTCTTGAATCGTTGTACGACAATCATGAGCAGCTTAATGGCTTGGCCAGTCTACAGATTGAGGTTGCCTCCTTGCAGCCTGAAGAGATCAACGATTCCAGGGCCCCCAGCAAGCGGCTGCTACGCCATATCCCCGACTATCGCAAAGCTACCGATGGTCCCGATGCCATCCATAAAGCAGGGCTTACTCTTGTGCGTAATCACTGCCCCCGTTTTGATGCCTGGATCATGCGACTGGAGAGCCTGAGTGAAACGAAAGTATCTGTGCAACTATAATTGAGTTACATCAGAGGTACCTTACCAGGCTCCCCCCTCGCTGAACAACACCGCATCGTAGCCACGGTGGATACATTTTTAGCCCTCTGCGACCAGCTGGAGCAGCAGCTCAGCCAGGCCGATCAGCAGCGCCGGCGGTTGCTGGAGGCGGTGTTGGCGGAGGCGTTGGGGGATCCGGGGAAAATATTGGAGGTTGCGTATGCTTGAACTCGCTCTCGCTTTTTTTAGTCTCGCGGTTGGGTCGTTCAGAATCGCAGGCTTTCCAGCGACGTCTGATCCGGCCCCGCAGCTTCCCCCTGCAGATTCGTGATGCTCAACGCCCTTACCCTTCACGACTTCACAGTGTTCGCCAAGGTCGAACTGCAGTTCGGTTCCATAAATGTGATCCATGGTGAGAACGGCAGCGGCAAGACACACCTGCTCAAGCTCGCCTACAGCATCGTTTCCAGCCTGGTGGTGGCAGCCAATGAGCCGGCGGCGGAGCGCCCCACCAAAGCGATCATGGATTCACGCTTCGGATCCAAGCTCGTCGGTGTCTTCCGCCCGGATCGCGGCAAACTCGGTCGGCTGGCCCGACGCACCCAGGGCCACAAACGTGCTGACGTTCTGGCTGATTTTGGCTCTGCGGGGCAGGCTTCCTTTTCGTTTTCCACCCAAAGCGATAAGGCTGTCAAGACAGATGACCTCCCGTCGGCCTGGTTGCCGCATGGGCCGGTGTTTCTGCCCACACGAGAATTGCTGTCCGTCTATCCCGGCTTCGTAAGCCTCTATGAAACCCAGGCGATTCCCTTTGATGAAATCTGGCGCGACACCTGTGTGCTGTTGGGCTCGCCCATTGCCAGAGGTGCCAGGAAACGGGAGATCGCCGATTTATTGGCACCACTAGAGGCTTCTCTGGGGAGCAAGGCATTGCTGGAGGGAGATCGCTTCTTCATTCAGATGGCCGAGCCGAGCATCAAGGTGGAGGCCGATTTGGTAGCCGAGGGTTATCGCAAGCTCACCATGGTAGCCAGGCTCATTGCCAATGGCAGCCTGGATGCCAATACGATGTTGTTCTGGGATGAACCTGAAGCCAACCTCAACCCACGGCTGATTCGGCGTTTAGCGCCCTTGTTGCTGGATCTGGCCGATGCAGGCGTGCAAGTATTTATTGCCACCCATAGTCTTTTCTTGATGCGTGCCCTTGAGTTAGAACGCCATCACCGCAGCAGCCTCAAGGCCGTGTTCATTGGGCTCAAGGCAACGGCTGATGGAGTGACAGTCAAACAGGGCCCCTCCCTCACCCAGTCTGGAGACATTATTGCTCTGACGGAAGACATTCAGCAGGCGGAGCAGTTGCTTGATCAGGCCATGGGAGTGGCGCCATGACCAGCATTTCTGTTGAGCAGTTGACTTTTACGTTTGAACCATCTGTAGTTCCCTTTCAATACGAAAAAGATGCTGTCTGCGTAGCCGGATGGCCACAAGGTTCCAAGGTTGTAGATGTTGTTGCCCATGATCTACCTGTACCGGCTTCACTCACATGGCTGATTGAAGCCAAGGACTATCGGGTGATCACCAATCCTCCCAAACCCACCAATCTCGTCGGTCTGGCCGCCACCATTGAGGCGAAGGTGCGCGATTCGCTCGCTGCTCTGTCGGTAGTTGGGGCTCAGTCCACCAATGCAGCGGCCAAAGCTCATGCCTTGGTCGCCAGTGCTGCTCCGGCAATGCGGGTTGTTCTTCATCTCGAACCCCACCCAGCTGCAGGCCTTAATGCGGCTCTGACGCCGGCCAGCTGGATCGCCAATGTGTTGCTGCAGCTGAGGATCAATCTGGTGGATATTGATCCCAATCCTCTGGTTCTTGATATCACTCGCACGCCTGCGGCCAATGTTCCCTGGACTGTTTCCTGACCTATCGCCATGTTGATGGTGTTATTCGGTCCTGGCCCCGTTCTGGCTGGCATGAGAAGCTTGCCAAAGCACCCGTTGATGAATGCTGGCTTCTGGGTCCGCAGCAAGGCTTGAGACAGAGAACTCTTAAACAACTTTATGCTTAATATGATCATGAATCCCTGACAATTCCCTCATTGGTCAAGATGCTTGATACCCTCACAACCTATTTACCAGAGTGGTTCTATGTCCACATTTTTCCGCATC
>JBIIJV010000021.1:0-23496 GCA_044233545.1 Cyanobium sp. | reverse complement strand
GGCATGGCCCAGGTCCCGCTGCAAGCGCTGCAGGATCAGGGCGACGCAGGCCTCAATTTCGCTTTGGTATGGATCGCCAGCTTCCTCCACATAGCTCTTGGGCACCCCATGGGCACTGAAAAAGATGTGGGCGCGAGCCGGATCGGAAGCGACCCGTACCTGGCCGCCGATCAGGCCAGCCATGGCCGCGATGTAGCCGGGGTGGTCGTACCAACTGCGGATGCAGCGAAGCGGCAGCCGGTTGAAGGCCGGGTCGGCCTGGCGCAACCGCTTCAACTCACGAAAACTGGAGCCGCTGGTGCTGATCGAGAATTGGGGATAGAGAGGTAACACCACCACTTCCTCGATGCCGTCGGCCTTGATATCGGCCACGGCGGATTCGGTGAAGGGATGCCAGTAGCGCATCGCCACATAGGTGGTGGCCTCCACTCCCCGCTCCCGGAGGGTGCTCTGTAGGGCCCGAGCCTGATGTTCGGTGATGCGGCGCAGGGGGGATCCGCCCCCAATCGAGCGATAAGCCGCCTTGGATTTGCCACTGCGCAAGGTGCTGATCAGCCAGGCGAGGGGCTTTTGCAGTAGGGGCGTGGGCAGGCGGATGATTTCGGGATCCGCAAAAAGGTTGTAAAGGAACGGGCCCACGTCTTCGATCCGTTCAGGACCGCCGAGGTTCAGCAACAGCACGCCGACCCTGGCCATGCCCTCATTTTCAGTGCGAGAGGTCGAGCGTAACGCCAGGCTCCCTCGGCCTGCCAATTCCACCCAGCCCCCTGGCCAGGGGACTGGCCAGCCGATACGGTCCGCCCCTGCCCCCGATGCCATTCCTGGCCCCCCCCATCGAACCTTCCCTGGCGGCTGCGGTGCGCCACCACAACGGCCGGCTGGCGGCCGAAGGTTGTGCCCTGCGCCTGGAGATCCGCGGCGGCCGGCTGGGACTGCGGGGCCCCTTGCCCGACCGCCTTGGAGCCGGGCAGGCGCAGGTCCAACGGCTCAGCCTGGGGTTAACCGCCAGCCCAACCGGCCTGACGATCGCCCTGGAGCGGCTGGCAAAGCTGCGTCAGGAGCTGGCCTCAGGGCGCTTTCAGTGGCACGAATGGCAGCGCGCTAGCACCATCGCCGTCGAGGGGGGGCCGGCCGGTGGTGGATCCAGTGCCGGGGGCCTGGCGTTTCGGCCCCTGGCCGAACAACTCGAAGCGTTTGAGGTCGCATTTCGCAACGATCCGAAGCGCCGACGCCGGCCGGCGGGTAGCCGCAGCACCTGGGCCGCCGCCTACCGGCCCTACCTGCGGCGCCTGGCCGCCCATGCAGCCGACCGGCACCCGGGCCGCCTTGATGGGGATTTGCTGGTCGAAGTGCTCGAAAGTTATGAGCTCTCTAGCCGCAGCCGCCAGCAGTGCGGCGTGGCCCTGGCGGCCCTGGCCCGCCACCTGCAATTGGAGCTGCCCGACGACTGGCGAGACCGGGCGGCGGGCTATGGATTGCACCTCACACGTTTTCGTCCCCTGCCCACGGACAGCCAGATCCTGGAGTTGGTGCGGCAGATCCCCAATCCCCGCTGGCGCCTGGCCTACGGCCTGATGGCCACCTATGGCTTGCGCAACCACGAGGTCTTTTTTTGCGATGGCAGCGCCCTGGCTCCCGGGGCCGATCGGGTGCTGCGGGTGCTGCCGACCAGTAAGACCGGCGAACACCAGGTCTGGCCCTTCCAGCCCGAGTGGATCGACCATTTCGACCTGGAGCGGCTCGGCAGGGACCCAAAGGCCCTGCCGATCGTGAACCTGGACCTGCGCCGCACCACTTTGCAACAAGTGGGCCGCCGGGTGGCCGAACAATTTCGGCGCTACGGGCTGCCCATCACCCCCTACGACCTGCGCCACGCCTGGGCCGTACGCACTATCCACATCGGTCTGCCGGACACGGTAGCGGCCCGCATGATGGGCCACTCCGTGGCTATCCATACCCGCACCTATCACCACTGGATCACCCGACGAGATCAACAACAGGCCGTGGATGCGGCCTTGGCCCGGCGGAGCCGGCTGATGGCACTGCCCCCGGCCACAGTGGCGGGATCGACGCCCCTGGCCCCATGAGCGAGACCGCCCCCCCCGATCCCTCGGCGCTCCCAGCCGACGCCCCCAGCCCGGGGGTGGATCCTTCCCTGGACCAGCAGGCCGCCACGATTGGTCCCGGCGGCTCCCTGGCCCCGGAGACCGACCCGGAGGCCTACCGGCGCCGCATGGAACGCCGCCGCGACGTGCAACAACGACGCGTGGAAGCCCGCGATCTGGAGAAGGGGCTGGTGCTGGTGTTCACCGGGGAAGGCAAAGGCAAGACCACCGCCGCCCTCGGCCTGGTATTGCGCACTCTGGGCCATGGCGAGCGGGCGGCGGTGGTGCAATTCATCAAGGGAGGCTGGCAACCAGGCGAAGCCAAGGCCCTGGCCCACTTCGGCGATGCCTTGGCCTGGCATGCCCTGGGGGAAGGCTTCACCTGGGAGACCCAGGACCGCGAAAGGGACCGGGAGCTGGCCCAGGCGGCCTGGCAACGGTCGCTTGCCTATCTGGGCGATGGGCAGCGCAAGCTGGTGGTCCTGGACGAGGCCAACGTGGCCCTCAAGCTTGGCTACCTCGATCTCGCCCAGGTGCTCGAAGGGCTCGATTGCCGGCCCCCCCTCACCCACGTGGCCTTGACAGGGCGGGGAGCACCCCCTGAGCTCTTGGCTAGGGCCGACCTGGTCACCGAGATGCGGGCCGTGCGCCACCCCTTCCGGGAACAGGGGGTAAAAGCCCAAGCGGGCATTGAGTACTGAGGCGATTCCAGGCAAACCGGGCCCCGCCTCAGGGGGCCGACCAGGAGGGGTTGCTACTGTTCGAGCGAAGGTGGAGGTCGATGGCTTACCGGCGTGTGCTTCTCAAGCTGAGCGGCGAAGCGTTGATGGGGGATCAGGGTTACGGGATCGATCCCGCCATCGTCCAGTCCATCGCCCGCGATGTCGCCTCCGTTGTGGCCAATGGCACCCAGCTGGCCATCGTTGTGGGCGGCGGCAACATTTTTCGCGGCCTCAAGGGATCGGCCGCCGGCATGGACCGTGCCACTGCCGATTACGTCGGCATGCTGGCGACGGTGATGAATGCCATCACCCTGCAGGATGGGCTTGAACGGGCCGGGGTACCGACGCGGGTCCAGAGTGCCATTTCGATGCAGGAAGTTGCGGAGCCCTATATCCGTCGCCGGGCGATTCGCCACATGGAAAAGGGTCGGGTGGTGATTTTTGCTGCCGGTACCGGCAACCCTTTCTTCACCACAGACACGACGGCAGCCCTGCGGGCCGCCGAAATCAACGCCGATGTTGTCATGAAAGCCACCAAAGTTGATGGTGTTTACGACAAAGATCCCGCCAAACACACCGACGCTAAGCGCTACGAAAGCCTCACTTTTCTTGAGGTTCTCAGCGACGAACTCGAAGTCATGGATTCTACTGCCATTGCCCTCTGCAAGGACAATGCCATTCCAATCCTTGTTTTTGATGTCTTCGGCAGCGGCAACATTGGCCGGGCCGTTGCCGGCGAAGACATCGGTACCCGGATTACCCCGGCCCCCCTTTAATCTCCTACTCCATTACGCAGGAATCCCATGGATCTGGAAGCCAGTATGCGCAAATCGGTGGAAGCCACCCTGCGCAACTTCAACACCATTCGCACCGGTCGGGCCAACCCCAGCTTGCTCGACAAGATCTTGGTGCCTTATTACGGCGCCGACACCCCCCTGAAATCCCTCGCCACCCTCGCCACCCCTGATTCCCAGACCATTCAGATTCAGCCCTTCGATGCCGGCTCTATAGGCCTGATCGAAAAAGCTATCGGCATGAGCGATCTGGGGCTGACGCCCAACAACGACGGCAAGGTCATCCGCATCAACATTCCCCCCCTCACGGAAGACCGGCGCAAGGATCTTTGCAAGCTGGCCTCCAAATATGCCGAAGAAGGGAAGGTAGCCCTACGCAATCTGCGTCGCGATGGTATTGACCAGATCAAGAAACAGGAAAAAGACACCGAACTCTCGGAAGATCAAAGTCGCGATGAACAGGACAAAATCCAGAAATTAACAGATCGCTTCATCAGCGAACTTGAGAAGCACTTGGCTGACAAGGAGACCGACATCCTCAAGGTCTGAGCATGACGCTCGATGCCGACGTCATTGTGCTTGGGGCGGGACCGGCCGGATCGGCTGCGGCCTTCCATCTTGCCGCCCAGGGAAGGCGGGTGATTCAGCTCGAAAAGGAGGGCCCCGGCCGGGGCAAGCCCTGCGGCGGTGGCATGGCCGCCTCTGTGCAGCAGTGGTTTCCGTTTGACCTGCAGCCCACCGTTGACCAGGTGATTCGTCAGGTGCGGTTCACCTGGTGCCTGGAGGATCCGGTGGTAGCCGAGTTGCCCGGTGATGCCCCCTTTTGGATCGTGCGCCGCCGGGTGCTCGACGACTTTCTGGCACGCCAGGCCGCCGATCGGGGTGTTGATCTGCGCTACGGGCGCACCGCCACGGCCCTCAACCGCCAGGGCGACCGCTGGCAAGTGACCGATAGCCAGGGCCAGCAGCTGGAAGCCCGGGGCCTGGTGATCGCCGATGGCTCCGGCTCCCGATTCGCCGCCGACCTGGGCCTGGGGCCAGCCCGCCCCCGATATGCCGCCACCGTCTCGGTCGAAGTGGAGGGAACGCCGATCCCTGCGGATGTGGCCCACTTTGAGTTCGGCCTGGTACACCACGGCTTCTGTTGGGCCTTCCCCCGCAGCGGCGGGTACAGCATCGGCGTGGGCACTTTCATCGGCCAACAAGAGGCGGATGCCAATGCGGTTTTGGCCCGCATGTTGCCAAGCCTGGGGCTGGACCCGGCAGCGGGCGAAAGACGCCCTGGGCAATTGCGGATCTGGGATGGCCACCATCCCCTGCACGGGGATGGGGTGGTGGCCGTTGGGGACGCCGCTTCCCTCTGTGATCCTTTTCTGGCGGAGGGTCTCAGGCCCTCCCTGCGCAGTGGCTGCGTCGCCGCCAGGGCCATGGACGATTGGCTGGCCGGCGACAATCTGGCCTTGGCCGGCTACAGCCAGACGATGCGCAAGGAGTGGGGCGACTCGATGGCCTGGGGTAAAAGGATTGCCCAGGTCTTCTACCGAGTCCCGAGGGTGGGCTATCAGCTGGGCATCAAACGGCCCACCGCCCCCCAACGCATTGCCCAAATCCTCTCGGGCGAAATGGGCTACGGCGACATCGCCCAGCGGGTGATCCGGCGCTTGCTGTTCCAGCGGGGCTAGACCCTGGGTCCTAGCCGCTAATGCACCCCTTGAGATGGCGCAGCCGTTGATCGATGGAGGCCAGAAGCTCAATTGCAAACATCGGTGATTCCTGTACCGCAAACAAAAACTTTTCGCGATTCATCACCAGCAGACGACAGGCCGTGACGGAACGGGCATCACCAAAGCGGCGGTGCTCCTGGGTCACCAAGGCTCCGGCTCCAAAGACATCACCAGCATTGATGAGCTCTTTACCTTCCGAGTCATTCCAGGAGAGTTCCACTTGGCCTTCCAGGAGGCCAAACATGCAGTCTCCGGGCTCTCCAGATCGAAAGACCACCGATCCAGGTTCAAAATCCATGACCTCGCCCGAGCTAGCGAGGGCTCTCATGGTGTCCAGGGCATTCAAGGCAGGCAATCGGGGGGGAGGGCACTGAGACTTTAAAGACGTTTGGCCGGCCCAACTCCACCTCCCCCTCCAATTGGCAATTGGAGCCGGAATCAGCGCCGAATCGCCAGGAGGGCCCCCAGACCGCCGCGGACGTCGTCGGGCACTAGCCGGCCATCCTTATCCGTGTCAAGGGCGTCAAAAACTGCGTCACTGCCTACCCATTCCTCGCGGGTGATACAACCATCGCCATCGAGATCGTTCAACAGAAAAATCTCGTGAACGGCATGGTTGAATGCCGCTCCCCCCTCAATCACCGCCAAGCGATGGGCCAATTGGGCCTCCAGGGTTTCGATCGCCTTGGAAAAACCGCGAATACCCTCATCCAGTTTTTCGCTGGCCATCTGGTCCGTGGCCATCATCGTCTCAAACATGTGCTTATCGACATGAATGCGATCCGGACATGGACCAGGTTTAGTGGCATCCAGCTTGCGCTGCAGCACCCCTTCGCTTTTGCGCAACTGATCCATCAAAGCCGGTGAGATAGTCAATAAATCGCAACCGGCAAGCTCGACTATTTCATCGATGTTGCGAAAGCTGGCCCCCATCACCTCGGTGGCATATCCATAGGTTTTGAAGTAATTGAAGATTGCGGTCACCGATAGAACCCCAGGGTCCTCGGGACCAGGATAACTATCGCGCCCTGTTGATTTTTTATACCAATCCAGAATGCGACCCACAAACGGCGAGATCAGGGTGACGCCTGCCTCCGCACAGGCTACCGCCTGGGAGAAGCCAAACAGCAGGGTGAGATTGCAATGAATGCCATCCTTTTCCAGCCGTTCAGCCGCCTTGATCCCCTGCCAAGTCGAAGCAATCTTGATCAACACCCGCTCCTTGCCAATGCCCGCCTGCTGGTAAAGGCCAATCAGCTTGTGGGCCTTTTCAATCGTGGCTTCGGTGTCGTAACTGAGGCGGGCATCCACCTCCGTGGAGACCCGGCCCGGCACGATCTTGAGAATCTCCTTGCCAAAGGTGACGCTGATTTCATCAAGGGCCTCCTTGACCACCTCCTCCGCCGCCGCCTCACTACCGATTACCTGGCGAGATTCCCGCAGCGAACGGTCAATCAGTTCGTTGTAGGCCGGGATCTGGGCCGCAGCCAAAATGAGGGAGGGATTGGTGGTGGCATCCCGGGGAGTGAACTGGCGGATCGCGTCAATTTCGCCGGTGTCGGCCACCACGACCGTCATGGCGGCCAGTTGATCAAGCAGATGGGCCATGGAAAAGAAGCCGTACAGAATCACTGACCTTGGTCAAACCTACCCACGCCAAGGGCTGGTCCCAAGCTCCTGACCTGACGCTTGAGCGAATCCGTACAGGAGGCCTTCAGCCCTTGCGGGGGGCGGTGGCGGCAGGGGTGGGCGGCACCGGCTTACTCGGGGCGACCTTCTCAAGAACCAACAGGGCTTCAACGATCTGACGGGCAACCGGAACAGCGACGGTGGCCCCATAGGCATTGGCCCCCTGGGGCTCATCGACCACCACCAGCACCACGTAGCGCGGGTCTTCAATGGGCAACACCGCGACGAAGCTACAAATTCGAGCCCCCGGGATGTAGGTGCCGTTGTGGGCCTTCTGGGCAGTACCCGTTTTGCCGCCGAGCCGATAGCCAGGGATCTGCAGGGCTTTGCCGCTGCCCTTCTGCACCACGGTTTCCATCCATGCCAACACCTGTTTGGTGACAGCGGGATCGAGCAGGGGGACGCCGGTGCGAGCCTCCGAAGCGGCCAAGCCCTCCCCTGAACGCAAGCCACGGGTGATGTGGGGACTAACCAGGCGACCGCCATTGACCAACATGCCGTGCAGTTGCAGCAGCTTCAGGGGCGTCAACGAGAAGCCCTGGCCAAAGGCTGCGGTGGCCGGTTCGATGGCGCCGCCGGTGAAATCTGAGCGGCTCTTGAGCTGGCCAGCCACGGCACCGGGCAGGTCCGTGTCGGGCACCTCATCAATGCCGAGCACATGGAGCCATTGCCAGAAAGCCTGCCGCTTGAGCCGGCCCATGACCTCCACCATGCCGACATTGCTGGAAACCTGGAGCAGCGTCGGCAAATCGATGACCCCATTGGCCCGCCGATCGGCATTGAAGATCGGCCAGCCACCAATGCTGAGCTGGCCGACGTCATTGACCGTGGAATTGGCATCGATTGCCTTTTCCTGCAGGGCCAAGGCGAGGTTGATCGGCTTGAAGGTGGACCCCGGTTCATAGAGATCTTGCACCGACCATTCGCGGAACAGACTCGGGTTGTATTTCCAAAAACTGTTGGGGTCGTAACTGGGGCTGGAGGCAAGGGCCAGGATTTCGCCGTTGCGGGCATCCATCACCAGGGCGGCGCCACGCTTGGCGTTCCACTGCTTGACTTGACGGGCCAGGGCCTGCTGGGCCACCTGCTGCAACCTGGAATCCAGGGTGAGCTGCAGACGCAAATCGTCGCCGTAGAGGGCACCGGGCTGCAACCCATCGGGCAAGGGGGTTCCGTCGGCGCCGCGGCGCATGGTCACGGCGGTGTCCTGGCGCCGAAGTTCGCTGTCACGGCTTTGTTCGAGTCCCGCCTGGGGCACCCTCTCCAGATTGAGGAAGCCAACCACATTGGCGAAAAGGGATCCCTGGGGATAAATCCTCTGGGGATAGGCCTGGAGGTCGAGGCCGCTGATGCCCAGGGCCCGAACCCGTTGGGCGGTTTCCGGATCCAGGCCGGTGGCCAGCTTGACACCGCTGCGCCTGTCCCCAAAGCGTTCGAGCAGATCCCGCTCGGGCAGGGCCAGGACCTGGGCCAGGCGGGCGGCCACATCGGCCACGGGGCGCACCCCCTGGGGCGGATCGCCCGGAAAATTGAAATAGCGCGGATGGGCCCAGAGCACGAAACGCTCTTCATCAAGGGCCACCAAACGTCCGGTGCGATCGACGATCGTGCGGCGGATCCCGATCGGTTTGGTGGTGTGGGTTTGGATCTCCCTGGCTTTGGCCCGCAGCCGATTGCCATCTATCAATTGCAACCAGGCCAGACGGAAACCCAGCCCTGCTAGAGCAGAAACCAGGACCAGAAACACCAGGATCAACCGGTGACTGGTCTGGGGTGGCTGGGCCCGGACGCGGGGATGGCGGGACCTGGGTGCGGATCCGCGCGGGCTGGCGCTGCGCAGCTCCGAACGCCCCGCCCCCCCAGGGGGATGGCGCCGGGTGGTGGATCGTGCCATCAGTACCCTGCGGGCACGGGACCCATCCTCAGGCGAGCCAGGAGGCCCGGCCTCAGTACTGCGGAGTCTCCTGGGGCCGCCAAATGAATCAGCTGTTCACTTCTGGTGGGCACCAAAAGCCCCGGGCGACCAGCGACAGCCAGGTGGTGCTGCTCAAGGACGGCCGCGGATTGCTGCAGGCGGTGCTCCAGGGATTTGGAGGCCTCGAGTCGCTGAAAGCTACTGGCCCACTGGTTCTGCCAGTAGACGGTCAACCCACCTAGGGCCAACGTTGACAGGCCCAGCCCAAGCAGGGCACCGGAGGTGACCCTGTGCAGATCGGCCAGGAGGGGGGACTGCCGCTCCACCGGTCTGGCGGTAAGGGATTCACGCAAAATCGCCGACGCCTTGCGCAGGGGTCTGGCGCCGCTTGGGTCGCCAGACCCCTGCCTCCTCGCTCGGCGGCCGCCGTTGCGCCGGGGAGGCTGGGGTTGGGACAGGGTGGCAACCACGGACAGTCCACCGAAGCATTGATGTGCAAGTGAACCACCCAGGGCCCCCTTGGGCAAGCCGCCGTCAGCCAGCCAGGGAAATCAGGTTGATGAAAGTCAGGGCATTCCAGAAACCATGCATGAAGACACCAGGTGCCAGGCGCCCCGTGCGCCAACGCAGCAAGCCAAGGCCAACACCCAGCACAAACAGGGGGACCAGCTCCCCCAGGCTGAGGTGGGCCAGGGCGAAGACCGCCGCACTGGCCAACACCGCCCCAAGTCCGCCCAGCCGCTGCGCCAACACCGGCAACAGCACTCCCCTGAACAGGGTTTCCTCAAAAAGGGGAGCAAGCACCGTGGCGGTGAAGCCCAGGCAGAACAAAGCGACCCGGTCGCCGCTGTGGAAAACCAATTCCAACAGTGGATTGCTGCCCCCCGGTTCACTCCACACCAAACTGAGCAGCCAGCTGGCCAAGGCCACCAGGGGCATCACCATCAACAGGGCGCCGATGGCTTCAGTCAGGGCCTTGAACAGGGGCCGCCAACGCCATTGCAACCAGCCCCCATCAGGGGCCTGCCGGCCCCGCAACAACAGATGCAGGATCAGCAGGGGCGCCAGCATTAACACCAGGTACTGGATCAGCACCTGCAGGCCCTGGGCCGGGGCGGGCGCCAGGGTTATTTTCTGCACCAGCGCCTGAGTGGGGCCTTGCAGCAGGGCCGGCAGCAGCACCTCCCCCACAAGCACGAACCCCCCCGCAATCAGCAAGATGACATCCACCGCGGAAAGCAACGGACCCTGGATCGGGGGTGCCGGCGCCAGTTGACCGCGGTAGAAGCGCCAGAGCTGGCGCAGCAGCAAAAGCCCTCCAACGATCATCAAGACCACGGGCAGCACGCTGATCCCCAGCCACTGGATCTGCAGATGGCGGCGTTGGCGCTGGGCAGGGCAGCCGCTGGCAGGCCCCCCGAGCCGCTCACAGGTCAGCTGCTCCAGCATCGGCTCCTGGCCCCAAGGGGCCAGCAACTGGGCTCGCTCGCCGGCCGCCACGGGCTGGCCCCGCAGTAGGGCCTGGAGCAGGGGCTGGCGGGCCCCATCCACCTGGTTCAGCAACCCGGTGACCGAGGCGGTAAGGGCTCGCGTCGGGTCTGTTGCCGTCGCTGAATCCAGCAGGGCCATCTCCAGGCTTTGCACGGCACTGGCGCCCTGGCCCGACGCCTTGATCTGGCGATCCAGCTCCTGGCTCAAGGCCCCCCGGGGATCGTCGCCCACCAGCACGGCCCGCCAAGGGGCTGGCAGCCCCTCCGCCGCCAGGGCAGCCACCTCCATCTGGCGCACACCGAGGGCATCCAGCACCGAAGGTCGCTGCAGGCTGCCCAGCAATCCCTCAGTCCACAGCACCAGGCTGAGGGCCAGGGCCAGCAGGGCCAGCAGCCGTTTCCAATAGGGGCTTGCCAGGGGGACGCCTGGATCTGGAAGCGGCAAAGGTGGGGGACCAGGCAACCGCAGGGCCTCGGGAAACAAGCAAGAGGATTGTCTCGCGCCGGCCGGAGGCGAGGGCCAGGCTGGGGCCCCTCCCATACGATGGCGCCACTCCCCCAAGTGGCCGTGTCCCTTCGTCTCGTGCTGGTTCGCCATGGACTCAGCAGCTTCAACCTGGAGGACCGCATCCAGGGCCGGGACGACCTTTCCAGCCTCACGGACACCGGGCGTGCGCAGGCCCGCTCCTGCGGCCTCAACCTGCAGGAGGTGTTCTTCACCACGGCCCTGTCTTCCCCCCTCAGCCGCGCCCGCCACACCGCCGAAGAGCTGCTGGCAGCCCAGGGCCATGGCGTCAGCCACGATCTGGACGACGACCTGCTGGAGATCGACCTGGAGCCCTGGAGAGGCTGGACCCTAAGCGAACTCGTCCAGCGGGCTCCAGAACTGGAGGCTATCTGGCGCCATCGCCCCGCCGATCTGGAGCTCGAACGGGCCGATGGCCAGCGCTACCGGCCCCTACCCGAGTTGATGGATCAGGCCGGCCGCTTCGTCGATCGCCTGATCGGCCAGCACTGCGATGCCCTGAACGCCCCCAGCGTCACTGACAGTGTGCTGGTGGTTGGGCACAACGCCATTTTGCGGGTCTTGGTGCTGCAGCTACTCGGCATGGGTTTGGAGGGCTTTCGGCGGATTCGGCTGGACAATGCCTCGATCTCAGTCTTAAACCTGAGCCGACGGGCCGACGGCAGTTTGGAGGTCCAGATCGAGTCCCTCAACGGCACCTCCCACCTCGACGCCCCCCTGCCACGCCGCACCGCCGGTCCCCGGCTCCTGCTGGTGCGCCACGGCGAAACCGATTGGAACCGCCAGGGACGCTTCCAGGGACAGATCGACATCCCCCTCAACAGTCGGGGGTTGGAACAGGCCCGGGCGGCGGCTGAGTTTCTGGCCCCAATACCGATACAGCGGGCCTACACCAGCGCCATGGCCCGTCCCCGCCAAACTGCCGAAGCCATCCTGGCCTGCCACCCCCATGTGCCCTTGGTGAGCAGCCAGGGTCTGCGGGAGATTGGCCACGGCCACTGGGAGGGCCGCTTGGAAAGCGAAATCGCCAGCCACTGGCCCGAGCTGCTGGCCGAATGGAAAAGGGCCCCGCAAACAGTGCAGATGCCCGAGGGCGAAAATCTCCAACAGGTGTGGGACCGCTCCCTGGATGCCTGGCAGCGGATTGTTCGCAGCCTCGACAACGACGAAACCGCCCTGGTGGTGGCCCATGACGCCGTCAACAAGGCCCTGATTTGCCACCTTCTCGGCCTTGAAGCCCGCCACTTCTGGGCCGTGAAGCAAGGTAACGGAGGGGTCACGGTGATCGATTACCCCAACGGTGCCGAAAGACCTGCGGTGGTCACCAGCATGAATCAGACCCGTCATCTGGGCGGCGTGCTGGATCGAACCGCTGCCGGAGCCCTTTGATCCGGCCGCTATCCCCATGAGCGACCCGCACCTGCTGCTGCACCGGGTCAACCTGATGGAGGGCCCGGGGCGCCCGTCCAGGATTGTGGATGCCCTGATCAGCGGCCAGCGGCTGCGGGCCCTGGCCGAACCTGGGGCCCTACCAGTGCCCTTGCAGGGCCGCTGCCATTCCATCGATGCCCAAAACTGCTGGCTGGCACCGCCGCTGGTGGATCCCCATAGCGTCCTGGATGACCCCTACCTGGGCCGGGCCGAAACCCTGAAGAGCCTCCAGGCCGCCGCCGCTGCGGGGGGCTACGGCACTGTGGCGCTATTGCCCTGGGCCAGGGCCTGGAGGGACCGGCCCGAGCGGCTGGTGGGCCTGGGCTGGCCGGCCCCGATGCAGCTGCACCTTTGGGGCAGCTTCTGCCTCGAAGGCCAGGATCGGGACCTGGCTGGCCATGGGGACCAGTTGGCAGCCGGTGCCATCGGTCTGGCGGCTGGGGACAGCCTGCCTCCCCTAGGGCTGCTGGAACGGGGCCTGAGCCTGGCGGAAATGGCCGACAAGCCCATCCTGCTGCCGATGAGGGACAACACCCTCTGCCGAGATGGGTTCGTACGCGAACGGGTGGAGGCGTTGCGGGCGGGTTGGCCGGTAGACCCGGCCCTCAGCGAGATCCTGCCGCTGCAGACCTTGCTCACCCTGGCGGGCCGCCTCCCCCAATCCCGACTGCGGCTGATGAATCTCTCCACCGCCGAAGGGGTTTCCCTATTGCGCCAGCACCAACCCCAGCACCCCCTGACCAGCGTCTGCTGGTGGCACCTGATCAGCGACAGCGGTGCTTTGGAGTTGGCGGATGAGGGCTGGAAACTGGTTCCCTCCCTTGGGGGTCCCGGTGACCGACGGTCCCTGATCCAGGCCCTGGCCGAGGGCGTTATCAGCGCCGTGGCGGTTCACCACCAGCCCTTGGATGCGGAAGAACAGCTCTTGCCCGTGGATCAGCGCCCTGGGGGCCTGGCGGGCCATGGCCTGGTACTCCCCTTGCTTTGGCAGGAACTGGTGCGTGGTCATGGCTGGGAGCCAACCCTTTTGTGGGAACGGCTTTGCTGGGGTCCCGCCCGTTTTCTGGGCCTGGCGGCAGAAGCCCTGCTCCCCGGCAGCCAACGTTGGCTGCTGTTTGACGCCGAAAAGTGCTGGCTCTGGCAAGCCCAGAACTCAGACTCATTGGCGGCGAACCAGCCCTGGCTAGAGCGGCCCATGGTGGGTCAGGTGGTGGCCAGCGGACTCACTGCTGCGACGGAGTGGTTGGTCCCAGGCTTCCCATCTTGTTGAAGGGATAGAAGCGCCAAAAGGCTCGCCCGATGATCTCGCTCTGGGGCAGAAAGGGACCACCGGGCCAAAAGCGGCCATCCCAACTATTGCCCCGGTTATCGCCCAGCACCAGCACATGGTTCGCGGGCACCACTACATCGAGGCTGCGGCATGGGCCAACCCCCTGGGCATTCACCGGGCAGGGGGTCTTGACGTAGGGCTCTTCAAGCCTCTGGCCGTTGATGGACACCCGGCCGCGGGGATCCACCGCCACCCGCTCGCCGGGAAGACCGACAACCCGCTTGATGTAGGCATCGCAGGCAGGCTGTTGCAGACCCTCCAGGGAGCCGATGACGGGAATGTTGACCAGGAGGCAGGTGAGGGGACCCCGCCGGGGCTGCTGGGCACTCAGCACCGGGTCGAAGTGGTGGGGAGCATGGAAAACAATGATTTCGCCGCGCTGGGGCGCCCGGCCCCTAAAGCTCAGCTTTTCCACCAGCAGGCGATCCTGGAGCTGGAGACCTGGCAGCATCGATCCGGAAGGGATGTAGCGGGCCTCAAGCAGAAACTGACGGATCCCCAGGGCCACGGCCAGGGTCAACAACAGGCTGCGCCAGAAGGCCCACGGGTTTTCAGGCTCTTCCTCGCGATCAGGTCGCCTGGACCTGGAGAGATGAACCCTGGTGTCTGGTGCTTCGACAGCGGGGGAATGGGCCTGGGATTCCTTCGGGCTCAAGGCACTCCGTCAGGTAGGTCGGGGTTCAAGCCAGAGTAGGCACTCCCCTGCCGCCAGGCTCCCATGGCTCGCCCCCGCTGGCATGACGCCCTGCCGGTACCGGCCCATCGCCTTGGGCGGAGCTGGGATCGCTTTGTGGCGATCTGGGCGACCATCAACCTGGTGTGGGTGTTCTTCGACCTCAGCTATGTGCCGCTGAGGACCTTCTGGCTGCAACGCAATCTTTATCCAATTCCTTCGGCACCCCTCGCCCTGCCGTTGCGCTTCCTGCCTGATGTGACTCCCTGGATGGACCCGATCAAGGGCATTGAGCCCCACCGGGAAACCCAGGCCTACCAGCGCAGTTTCCAAGAGTTGGACCAGGCCATGCTCCAACCCGCCCCTCCCGGAGCCCCGCTCGCTCTTTCGCCGGACCAGAGCCGCCTGTTGCGGCGCCAGATCCGCCTCAACGAGCAGATGATCGATACCAATCCGTTCGAAGCGACGGGGGCCTCAGGCACCCTGGAAAAGATCAAATTCCGCCTGCGCAATCGGGCCAATCTCGACTCGGCCAAGGAGTCCGCCGCCCAATTGCTCGATCCCGATCGGCTCAACAGTCAAAGCTGGAAATCGGAGCGCCGCTTCTGGAACAAGGAGGTGCTGCCCCTGGTGGCCACCAACTACTGGCGCTCGATCGATAACAACGGCCGGCCCACGGACCACTTCTGGCGCTACGACCTGGTGCTGTTCCAGAGCGTCTTTCTCTTCGACATTCTGTTGCGGGCGGTGCGACTGCGACGCCGTCTGCCTGGTCTGAGCTGGAATCAGGCCCTGTTGCGGCGCTGGATCGATCTGCCCCTGCTGCTGCCCTTCTGGCGCTGGCTCCGGGTGGTGCCGGTGCTGGAGCGGCTCCACACCAGCCGACTGATCAGCATCGAGCCGCTGCGGGCCGTGATCAGCCGGGGCGTGGTGGCCCTGCTAGCGGTCGAGTTGTTTGAGGTGCTGGCGTTGCAACTGCTAGACGGTCTGCAGCAGCTGATTCGTTCAAGGCGCTGGCCGGAGCGGATCCGCTCCCTGCGCAGCGACCGAAGTGTGCTCGCGCACCGGGATCGCCAACTGCTTGAGCTGCTGCGGATCTGGGGTCCGATGCTGCTGGGGGAGGTGGCCCCTCGCCTGGCCCCTGAATTGCAGGGGGTGCTGGGCCATGCGTTGCAGCGCAGCCTGCAATCGTCGCTGATTCCCACCTCCCTACGGCGGCTGCAACCGCTGCTGGAGATGGAAAAAGGTCTCAGCCGTCAATTGGCCGGCGGCATGGTGGAGAGCCTCATCGACCTCAGCCGCAGCACGGGGGATCGGCTGAGCTACAGAGATGACCAACAACTCGCCCTGCTGCAGCGCTTCCTGGACCGCTTCTGGGAGGAGTTAGCCGCCTCCCTGGAGCAGGGCCCGAAGCTGGAGCGCTCCCAACAGCTGCTGTGTGACTTGCTAGAAGCGGTCAAGCGCAACTACCTCAGCCAAATCAACCGGGCGGGTATCGACGAACTTATAGATGAACTGGATCAACTGATAACCCTCGGGGGCTCCGATCGGCCCGGGGGGCCTGAAGCGAACCCAGCAGAGCTCAGGGTTGCAGCAGGGCCTGCTGCCATTCGTCCTGACGAAATCCGATGAGGATGGGGCCTGCTGGGGTGACCAGAAAAGGACGTTTGATCAGGCGACCATCGGCCGCCAAGGCCCGCAGCAACGGCCCATCCTCCATCGCCTTGACCACAGCGGCGCCTAGAGCGCGATAACTCTGACCACTGGTGTTGAGCAGGCGGGAGCGGCCACCCTCCTGGGCCAGGGCGCGCCGCAACAGTTCTGGGGTGGGTGGAGTAGTGGTTATGTCGATCATGGGCAGCTCAAGCCCATGGTCCTTCAACCAAACCAAGGCCTTGCGACAGGTGCCGCAGGCCTTGTAGCCGTAAAGGATGGCCCCGGCGGCGCCGTTGTTGGCCATGGCCCAATTCAGCCGCGGCCCACCAGGGCCTTGAGGGCGCCTACCAGGCTGTTGGAGCCCTTGCCGACGCCGTCACCGGGATTGGTACGCACGGTGACGTCACCGTTGACGGTGGTGCGGCAGCTGAGGCGATAGTTGGCGGGGCGGTCGGCCAGATAAACCTCCTCGACATCGCTGCGGGGTGAAAGGTTGCGACCCCCCTCAAGCACCTCCATCACACAGGTGCCGCACTGGCCCAGACCACCGCAGTTGTTGAAATTGTTAAGGCCCTTGTAGGGGTTGATGCCGGCATCAAGGGTGGCCTTGCGCAGGTTCGCCCCCTCGATGCAACCCACCTGCTGGCCTTCCTTTTCAAAACGGATGGTGGGCACGGTGCATGAATGTATCGGCGCCCAACAACTTAAGACACGTACCGCCCCGATTCCAGCAACAGGGCAGGCATGCAAGCCCGAAACGCCAAAAAGGAGCCGCCGGGGAGGCTGCTTAGCATGCCCTTATCGCTTGGGTGCCTTGTCCCTTACCGCCGCGGCCCGCTACGACCGCATTGCCCAGCTCCTGATTCCCGGCTACAGCAGCCTGGCCCGCCTTGGGGTGGCCCTGCTGGCCACCTCCCCCCTGGGGGCAATGCCAGGCGCCTCCATCTTGGTGGCCGGCTGCGGCACAGGCGCCGAGTTACTGGAAGCTCGACGCCAGCGCCCCGACTGGCGACTGACCGCCATCGATCCCTCGCCGGCGATGTTGGCAGCCGCCCGCGAAAGGTTGACCAGCGAGCAAGGCAACGCTGGTGAAGGGATCACCTGGCAGGACACCCGGCTGGAAGATCTGGACAGCAGCACGGGTTTCGACGGCGCCCTTGCGGTGCTGGTGTTGCAGGGCCTCCCCGATGACGGCAGCAAACTGAGATTTCTCACGGCCCTGGCCCGCAGCCTGCGGCCGGGGGGCGAGGTGCTGCTGGTGGACCTAATGCAGGGAGAAAAGTCGGCCCTCCAGGACCAATTGGCGGCGGCCCGACTGGCCTTTCAGCGGGCCGCCGGTCCGCTGGATGGGGAAACCATTGCCAACGATGAACCCCTGCGTGGACTCACCGAAGCCGTGCATCCGATCGGATCGTCCCGCCTGGCCGCCCTGGTGGAAGCAGCCGGCTTCAGCGACCCGGCACCGGTGTTCCGGGCCCTGGATTACGAGGGCGTACTGCTGCAACGCCTGGCATAAAGGGGGCCCAATCCTTACCTTGGGCGACCGTTGCTGACGGCTTAAGCGGCCGGACGGGCCTGGTTGTGGTGGCGATGGTGATTTAGCTGGCTAGGAGGCACTTCCAGGTGGTCCAAGTGCTCACGGATGGCACGGAGCTCCTCCAAAATGGAGCTCAATATCTGTTGGGTGGCGGTGGAGGGTGAATTAAGCACCTCAACGGTCACCTCCTTGATGCGCATCACGTCCCTGGCAAAACGGGCGACCTCGTTGGGATGGAAAACAAGAGGATCCTTTTGATCGGTGCGGTATTCGGGATTCAGCTTGCGGGGGTTGAAGGGGGGATTGAGGCTGCGAGGGTCGGTATTTGTATAACGATATACAGAAGCGCGGGAACGATTCAGGGCCTTTTGCACGTCATCGATCGTGATCAAAAGCTCTTCTTTCCGTTCAGCCCCTGAACCTGCAATGCCATGCTCCTGGATCAGGGATGCCGCCAATGCCTGAACCCCATTAGCGGCACCTGTGCCAATGACCGTGGTAGCCGAATGAGGGAGCATGGAACGCAAAAGCCAACCAGAATAAGTGGGAACTTAGCAGATATTTCCAATTGTGTTTACATTACTCTGGAGGGCATCCCGTCAAATCCGGGCTAAGGACCGTGGCGAGCCAGGAACCCAAGCGGTTTCCACACCCCGCTTCGCTTGCCAGGGCTTCAGAGGGCCAATGGTAGGGTCCGCTGACCTCTCCATTGCTGGCCATGCGCGTCTCCCGCCTGATGCTGGTGACGCTGCGGGATGATCCTGCTGAGGCGGAGATTGTTTCGCACAAATTGCTGTTGCGAGCCGGTTACACGCGCCGAATTAGTTCCGGCATCTATGCGTACCTGCCCCTGCTTTGGCGTGTCCTGCAAAAGATCTCCCAGATCGTGCGCGAGGAAATGAATGGCACAGGCGCCCTGGAAGTGCTGCTGCCCCAGCTCCAACCCGCCGAGCTTTGGGAGCGCAGTGGCCGTTGGGCCGGCTACACGGCGGGGGAAGGCATCATGTTCCACCTCACCGATCGCCAGGGCCGGGAACAGGGGCTGGGACCCACCCACGAAGAGGTCATCACCGCCCTGGCGGCGGACCTGATTCGCTCTTACCGCCAGCTGCCAGTCAACCTGTACCAGATCCAAACAAAGTTTCGCGATGAGATCCGCCCCCGCTTCGGCCTGATGCGGGGGCGGGAATTCATCATGAAAGACGCCTACTCCTTCCACGCCGACGAGGCCTCCCTGCGGGAAACCTACGCCGAGATGGATGGCGCCTATCGCCGCATCTTTAGCCGCTGTGGTCTGCGCACCGTGGCCGTCGAGGCCGACAGCGGGGCCATCGGTGGGTCCGCCAGCCAGGAGTTCATGGTGACGGCGGAAGCCGGCGAAGACCTGGTCCTGGCCAGTACCGACGGCCGCTATGCCGCCAACCAGGAAAGGGCCGTGTCCTTGGCGAGTGAGGCGGTACCCCTGGGCCCCGACCCCTGCCAGGAGCTATCGACACCTGGACAAACCACCATTGAGGCCCTGGCCGCAGCCCACGGCTTCGATCCCTCCCAGATCGTCAAGGTGCTGCTGCTGGGGGCCCGCTTCGCCGATGGTTGGGTGCAGCCCGTGCTCGTCAGCCTGCGGGGCGACCAGCAGCTCAATGAGGTGAAGCTGGCTAATGCCATCACCGCTGTCCTTGCCGATCACGGAGGGCTGCTGGAGGTGGCTCCCCTCGATGGCGCCCTCGTCGATCACTGGAAGCTGGGCGTGAGCCTCAACGACATCCCCTTCGGCTACCTGGGACCCGACCTGGCTGATGCCACTTTGAAAATTGCCTCTTTGAAAATGAAGAGCCCCCAGTTTGGAACCCGACTTTATCCCGCGCCCCAAACGTAAATTCCTGAGGCTGGCGGACCCCACCGCCCTGGACCTGCCCCGGTTCGTCTGCGGGGCCAACAAGGCGGACAGCCATCGGGTGGGCGCCTGCTGGGCCGACCTCGGCCCGCTGCCCCGGAAAGCGGACCTGCGGGCCGCCCAGCCCGGCGATCGCTGTCTCCACGACCCAAGTCAGCAGCTGGAAGCCACCCGCGGCATCGAAGTGGGCCACATCTTTCAGCTGGGCCGCAAGTATTCGCAAGCCCTCGAGGCCACCTTCACCACTGAGGCCGGCCAAACAGAACCCCTCTGGATGGGCTGCTACGGCATCGGGGTCTCCCGGCTGGCCCAGGCCGCCGTCGAGCAAAACCACGACGGCCGTGGCATCTGCTGGCCCCTGGCCATCGCCCCCTTCGCGGTGATTGTGGTGATCGCCAGCCTCAATGAACCGCTGCAGGTGGAACTGGCTGAGCGCCTTTATGGCGAATTGCAAGCCGCCGGGGTGGAGGTGCTGCTGGACGACCGGAAAGAAGCAGCCGGTGTCAAATTCAAAGACGCCGACCTGATTGGCATACCCTTCCGGGTCGTTGTCGGCAGGGGGGCCGCCAGCGGCCAAGTGGAATTGGTTGCCCGTCTTGACGGCAAACCGGAGGACCTTGCAGCGGACCAGCTCTTACCCCGCCTGATGCAACGCTTGGCCGCAGCGTGATCGGGGTCGACTCCAACGCCTCTTTAAGATCGGATCAGATGCCGCACCACCATGGCTGCCTTGAATCCAATCCAACGACTGGCAACTTGGATCGCCGCAGCCCTGGACGGGCGCCGGGCATTCAAGGCGGTGCTGGGACTGGTGCTATGCCTCAGCCTCAGTCTCAGCGGCTGTAGCAACAGCGCCAGCGGCAAATTAAGCGGCAACTATGTCGATGACACCGTCAGCGTGGCCCAAAGCCTGCTGACCACCATCCACCTGGATGCCGATGATCCCGGCCGCAGTGAGGCCGAAAAAGAGGCCCGCGCCTTGATCAATGACTACACGGCCTTCTACCGCCCCCGCCAGGACATCAACGCTCTCGGTTCCTTCACCACCATGGTGACCGCCGTCAACTCCCTGGCCGGCCACTACCTCGGCTATGCCAACCGCCCCTTGCCCGAAGCGCTGCGCAACCGCATCGAGAAAGAACTGCAACAGGCCCAGGCCTCTGTGGTTCGGGGGACCTGAAGCGAGGCCGACCCCAAGCCTTTGACGAAGGGCACCTGCATCTGACACGCTCTTCGCTTGTGCTGTGAAGCGGCTACGGGCCGCCTTGTCCTTGGCCAACGTCGTCGTCATCGGTGCGCAATGGGGTGACGAGGGCAAGGGCAAGATCACGGATCTGCTGAGCCGCTCCGCCGATGTGGTGGTGCGTTACCAAGGCGGGGTCAACGCCGGCCACACGATTGTGGTTGAGGACCGAGTGCTCAAACTGCACCTGATCCCCTCGGGCATCCTCTACCCCGAAACCGTCTGTCTGATCGGCTCTGGCACGGTGGTCGATCCCAAAGTGATGCTGGGCGAAATCGACACCCTGCGGGACCTCGGCATTTCGGTTGAAGGCCTCAAGCTGGCCTCCACGGCCCACGTGACCATGCCGTACCACCGCCTGCTGGATCTAGCGATTGAACAGCGGCGCGGCGACCGCCGCATTGGCACCACCGGCCGTGGCATCGGCCCGACCTACGCCGACAAATCCGAACGCAACGGCATTCGTGTCATCGATCTGCTGGATGAAGATCGGCTGAGGGATCGGCTGCTAACGCCCCTCAACCAAAAGAACGAACTGCTCACCAAGGTCTACGGGCTGGAGCCCCTGGATCCCGACGCCGTGATTGCCGAATACGCCGGCTACGGCGCCCGACTGGCCCCCCACGTGGTCGATTGCACCCGCACGATTCACCAGGCTGCCCGGGCCCGCAAGAACATTCTTTTCGAGGGTGCCCAGGGCACCCTGCTGGATCTCGACCACGGCACCTATCCCTTTGTAACCTCCTCCAATCCTGTCTCCGGGGGGGCCTGCATCGGTGCGGGGGTAGGACCAACCTTGATCGACCGGGTGATTGGGGTGGCCAAGGCCTACACCACCCGCGTGGGGGAAGGCCCATTCCCGACCGAACTTGAGGGCAGCCTCAACGACCATCTCTGCGATCGTGGCGGCGAATTCGGCACCACCACCGGTCGGCGTCGGCGCTGTGGCTGGTTTGACGGTGTCATTGGCCGCTATGCCGTCGAAGTCAATGGTCTCGACTGTTTGGCCATCACCAAGCTGGATGTGCTGGACGAGCTCGATGAGATCCAGGTGTGCGTGGCCTACGATCTAGATGGAAAGCGCATTGAGTACTTCCCCTGCAGCGCCGAAGATTTTGCTCGCTGCCAGCCGATCTTCCAAACCCTGCCTGGCTGGCAGTGCTCCACCGCCGATTGCCGCCGGCTGGAGGATCTCCCCGACACCGCCCAGGCCTACCTGCGTTTCCTGGCTGAGCTGATGGAGGTGCCAATCGCCATCGTTTCGCTTGGGGCCCAGCGAGACCAGACCATCGTGGTCGAGGATCCGATCCATGGCCCCAAGCGCGCCCTGCTCAGCGTCTAGTCGTTAGGCCGGACCTGCCCCTTACCCCTTCCACTCCCTTCAGCCCCCATGAGCGCCGCCAGCCTCCCGGCCCCCAACAGCCTCCTGCCGCCTGACCGGAATCTTGATGTGGTCGGCATCGGCAACGCCATCGTGGACGTGTTGATCCAAACCGACGACAGCTTCCTTGAGGAACATGGCCTAAGCAAGGGCACCATGGCCCTGATCGATGAGATTGCGGCCGAAGGGCTCTACGCCAGCTTGGGCCCTGGACTGGAAACCTCCGGCGGTTCCGCCGCCAACACCCTGGCCGGCATTGCCCAACTGGGCGGCAAGGCGGCCTTCATCGGCCGGGTGCGCGATGACCAATTGGGGGCGATTTTCGCCCACGACATTCGCTCGGTGGGTGCCCGCTTTGACACCCCCGCTGCGGCCAGTGGCCCCTCCACCGCCCGCTGCCTGATCCTGGTCACCCCGGATGCCCAGCGCACGATGTGCACCTATCTGGGGGCTTCCGTGGGCCTGGATCCCGGGGACCTGGACCTGGATCTGGTGCCCCAGGCGAAAGTTCTATACCTAGAGGGCTACCTGTGGGACAGCGAAGCGGCCAAACAAGCCTTCTTGACGGCGGCCGCCGCGATGCGCGCCAGTGGCGGCCAGGTAGCCCTTTCCCTCTCCGATGCCTTCTGCGTAGATCGTCACCGCGAAAGCTTCCTTGAATTGGTGGATGGCCATGTGGACATCCTGTTTGCCAATGAGATGGAGATCACTTCCCTCTACAAAGCCAACAGCTTTGAGGAGGCAGCCCAGCAGGTGCGGGGCCGTTGCCAGGTGGCGGCGCTGACCCGCAGCGAACAGGGTTCGGTGGTGCTGAGCGGCGACCAGACCCTGTTGATCGAACCGTTCCGGCTGGGGCCCCTGGTCGACACCACCGGCGCCGGTGATCTCTACGCCGCCGGCTTCCTGCAGGGCTACACCGACGGCGCGAGTCTGGAACGCTGTGGTCGACTTGGCTCCCTCTGCGCCGGCCAGGTCGTCACCCAACTGGGCCCCCGTCCCCAGGCTTCCCTTCCCGCCCTGGTCGCCAAGCACCTCGATTGACAGCTTGGGGCTGTGCCCAGCAGACCCTTCAGGGCCCGTGCGGCGCAGGCCACCCCAGTTGCTCCAGCAGGCCACCCAGGGGCAGGGCCCTGACCCCACTTGGTTCAGGGGGCCGATCCAGTAACAGCAGACGCAGTCCCTGATCGGCGGCTATGGCATGCCATAGGGCTTCGTTGGTTCCACCGGAACGCCGGGCCAGCACGCAGGTCAACCGCCATTGCCGGCAGAGGGCACGCTCAATGGCGCCATCCCCTCCCGGCCGCAAACAGGCGATGCGCTCGGGGTCCAAGCCGGCCGCCGTCGCCTGCTGCAGGGCCAGGGGCAAGGGCAGGATGCGGCCATGGT
>JBIIJV010000174.1:0-6400 GCA_044233545.1 Cyanobium sp. | reverse complement strand
CGGCCGCACCGCTTCGGCTTCCACCGCCTGGCTCTGGATCGCCAGGATCGTGGCGTAGGCCTCCACCGGGGCCAGCAGGCTGGCCCGGATCCAGATCCGCTCCAGCGGCGGCGGGTTCTCGGCTGCTGCCTCCGGCAGGGCAAAGCGCAAAATTCCCGAATGGAGCAGCCCATCGGTGCCGTCCGCCTGCACCGGCAGCGGCTGCCAGCGCCAGCCCTGTTGCAGTTGCCAGCGGATCGCCTCAGCGGGCCGCTGGCCGCGGGCGCTGCCCTCCGCCAGCTGAAACGCCAGGGCAAGCGGCTGACCGGGCCGGAGGCCCTCCAGCTCTATCCATAGCTCGCCGGGGTGGGGATGGCTCGGCAGCAGCAGCGGCGCTTGCCAGGTTGCTTGGCTGCCCGGTTCCAGCGGCGGGGTCAACTGCAGCGGTTCCTCCTCGCCAAACAAATGCACGCGCAGGAGCTGGTCCTCCCCAACCCCGCTGGCGCCCAGTTCCCGAGAACGGATGTAGCCCACCTCCAGGCCCGCCAGCAGCGGGGTGTAGGGCTCCGGAACGGCGTAACTCTCCGGGGAGGTCGGGGTCGCCTTGAGCGCGATGAGGGCAGCGTCGTAGCGCTCTTTCAGGGTGCCAGCCGTGCCTCGCAGCGCTTCAGCCATCGCCAGGGCCTGGAGGCCTGCCCGTTCACTGATCGCCAGGGCCATCGCCTGGGCCTTGGCTGCCGCTAGCGCCGGATAGCGGCCATGGCCGAAATCCGTCGGCGTCAGCCGCCAGCGCCACACCCGCGCCTGCTGGCGCAGATCTTGCTGCCGCAGAGCCTGATCGCTCGGGCTGCTGGCCAGGGGCCTCGGCGTTCCCGGGGGGGTGAACTTACAGGTGATCTTCAGCCGGTCGAAATCGGCGCCGACGGGCTGGAACAAGGGCAGCGCCGTTTGCTCGACCTGGGTGGAAGCGTTTTTCTCCAACAGGCTCAGGTCGATCCGAAAGCTCTGCGCCGTCACCGCGGTCGCCGTCAAGCCGGTGTAGCTGCTGTAGTGACTGGCCAGATCGGCCGGCAGCTTCTGCCAGGTGCCGCGGAAGCTGATGTCTTCGAGGTCGCCGTCCAGCAGCTCCGAATGGCTCAGGAAAAGGCTGCTGCCCAGCACCGGCTGGCTACCGAAGGGCGTGAATGGTTCGGCCGGATCCACCGGGGTGCCGTCCTGCTGCAGCCGCAAACCCCTGAGCCCCTGCTCCATCCCGCGCACCTCCCCCCCCACCACCACCCGCAGGCGGGCCCGAGCCACCCGCAGGCCCTCGAAGCCTCCCCAGCTGCGCCACTGCCCCCCGCCCGATCCCTCCTCTCGCCAGGGGCGTAACCGCAGCCGCAGCCGGGGCAGCTCGCCCGGCGCCAAGGGCGCCAGGGGGGGATCGCTGGGCAACAGACCCAGCGTCAAGGCCAGCTCCCACTGGGCCGGCTTGGCGTTGGCAGGGCTGTCCTTCAGGCTGGCGGCCTGGATCGGCAGCGTCCACCAGCCTGCCGCCGTGCTCAGCTCCACCAGCAGGGCCTGGTTGAGGCCCCAGCCCGGCTGATCCGGCGCCAGGGGGGGCTCGCCGGCGATGGCGGCGCTTTGCAGCGTCGTACCGGGCTTTGGGCGTAGGGAGGCGAGCAGGCTGTTGAGGCTGCCGCTCTCGGCGGTGAGGGCGAGACTCAGCTGGATCTGGCGGCTTCCCTCCGCCAGGGCAAGCAACCGGCTCGCCACCGCAAACCCCACCCCCGCCCCGGGATCGGGCGGGTCCACGCCGCTGTCCTGGGCACTGCCAAAGCAGGGCGCCAGGGGAGTGCCCGCGGCCATCGCCTTGGCGTCAATCACCAGCTCTTTGCCATGGAGCTGGCGCCAGTTCACCTGCTGCAGCTCCGGGGGTTGCTCGCCGCGATGGGCCCGTTGCGCTCCCTCCAGCAGGGCATCCACCTCCGGCCAGCTGAGGCGCCGCGGGGCCGTGCCGGGCGCCTCCAGCAACTCGCCGAAGCGTTCCAGGGCCTCGCTGGAACCGCGGGGCAACCAGGGCTCCAGCTGCTTCAGGCCGTCCCGCCAGGGCGGCGGCCCATCCTGGGGTTGGACGGGTTCTTCGGTTTGCGACTGCATGCCAGGCGGCGGCAGGGCCTGCCACAGGGTTTGCTGAAAGGCGTCCACTTCCTGCAGCTCCTGCCGGCTGCGGGCCAGGGCCTCCCGACGGCGGGCCAGCCACTGCTCCACGTGGGCGGCGCCGAGCATCTCCTGGATCTGCGACCAGGAGTTGAGCTCGGCGTTGCTGGCAGCCGGAGCCGCGCCGATGCCGTTGGGAGCCGCGACCCGGGCCAGCTGGCTCAGGCGCAGCAGGGCCTCCAGGGGCAGGCCATGGCGCCTTTGCAGGGCCTCCAGATCCGTGAATGCCCGCCAGCAACGCTCGGGCACGGCCTCGGGCCGCATGGGCGGTTGCCCGACAAGCCGCTCGGGCAGCGCTTCGGGCGGAAGTTCGGGCCAGGCGAAGTCTTGGGCGTCAGCCAGGTCGAGGGCCTTGGCCAGGTTGGCGCTGAAGCGGGCCGAGGCGGAGTTGGGGGTTTCGGGATCGAGTCGCCAGCTGGGAAGCTGGCGGCGCCGGCGGCCACAGCGCTCCAGCAGCCAGTTCACCTGCTGCCATTGGGCATCGATGTGCAGCTTCATCGTCATCAGCTGCACAAAGGTGGCCCGCCGGGCCGTGAACAGCTTTTCCGGGTCCTTGGACTCCTCAGCTGTCAAGGAGTGCAGCAGCCCGCAGGTGGGGGCGATGAACAGGCGTCTGAGATAGTCCTCTACATTTTCGTTGTCGCGTTGTAGGTATAAATCATCAAGGCAATTCACCTCGCTGAGTCCATCTTTTTTCCAATCCAATTCGCCGCCCGTGGGGCCCAGCAGGCTGGCGTAGAAGTTGCGGGAGAAGTCGCGGCGATCGCTGAGCACTCCGCTCGCCAACAGCTCCTCCACACCGAGCCAGCGGTTGATGGCCGTCCATTCCTGATCGGAGCCTTCATCGCAGCGTTGTCGCACCAGACGCATCAACTGCAGAAACTCCCGCAGCTCCAGGGGCAGTTGTTTCGAGCTGGGGTCGATCGACCAGAACTGCAGGAAGGGCCCCAGAGATTGGATCTCCTCGACGGCAGGGGCGGCCTCCCCGTACACCAGGCGCAGCATGCGGGCGAGTCGGTCGTGGGGCTCCGGGTTTTCCGCGGCAATCGAGGCCAGGTTGGTGACGCCCTGTTTCATTTCGCTGGCCCGCAGCCGGCGCACTCGGGCGTGGTTGAGCGCAAGCTCCGTCAAGGTGCGATAGAGCCGCTCCTCCCCCTCGTCGTCCACCCCGGCCCGCAGCAGCGAGCCGGCCGGCAACACGCTCACAGGGGCCTCCTCTACGAGGGTGAAGGCCACCGTCACCCTGTCGGGTTCGCCAGCGCGGGGCCTGAAGCCAAGCCGCTCGCGGTTGTAGTGGTCCAGGTGGCGAGCCGGCAAGGCATTGAGCAGTTGGCGCTGATGCCGCAGCAGGCGGATGAACACCAGCAGCAAGGCGAAATGGGGCCGGCCGAGCCAGGTCCGCTGCGCCGCGCTCCAGGGGCCAGTGCCCGCCGCTGCAGTCGCTGCTGTCGCTGTCGCCGCCAGGAAGGCGGCCATCGCCTCCGGCGTCAGCTCGGGGTGGCAACAAAAGGCCTCCCAATCAAGCGGCTTGGCCAACTCCTGCACGCGGCGAATCAGCTCGGCATCGCCGCTGCCATCCAAGGTCACCGCCCCGGGATCGGGGGCCTGCCGCTGCCGCGACGCCGCCGTCGTGCCCCAGACGGGGACGTCGTTGACGGGTAGCCATCGCGAAAGGGGTTGGGCCATCGGTCAGGTTGTCGCGGCGGTGGCTTCGTTGAGGTAGAAGGGAAACACCATATTAAAGCGCGAATTGGTGGCAGGAATCATGTAGTCGAGCTGGATATCCAGTACCCCGGCCAGTTGGGCGTTGGGGTTGATTTCCACATCTAACAACAGAATGCGGGGTTCATGCAATAGCACCGCCTCCTCAATTGCCGTAGAAAGATTAATAATCAGTTGGCTATCGATTTCTTCATAGAGCCACTCCTCCAGGGCTGCTCCATAGGATTCCTGCATTAGCCGCTCGCCCTTGCGGATGGCAAACAGCAGCCCGAGGGATTGGTGGATGTCTTCTTCGTCGGCCACCATCGCCACCTGGCCCCTATCCGCCGAGAAGCTGGGTGGAAACGACCAGCCGCGTCCCAGAAAGCCAGTGGCTGTCATGACCACTCCCGGGCCGGGGTTGTTTCCAGCACCGCTGCGGCGTTGGCTTCGGGTTCGGCCAGGCTGGTGTCCTCGGCTGAAGCCTCAGGCTGCAATTGGGCCCTGGCCTGGCTCTGCAGCCGGCTGACCAGCCCGTAGACCGATTTGAACGGGCGCTCGCCGAGGGCTTCGAGAATCAGATTGATGTCGTCGACGCTGAGTTCAAGAGTGAGGGTGGTTTCGCCCATGGGAAAGGTGGCAGAAAGAGGTGGCAGTTAGGGGAGGAAAGCGGTGATCAGCCCCCGATCAAAACCGTGGGGAAGCCCACGGCGATCGAGCCGCCGTGGGCCGTGCTGTCCCCCATGCGGGCGGCGGGTTTGCCGCCGATCAGCACGCTGGACGAGCCCTTGACGATCGAATCGGGGGGGCCCACACAGACGCAGCTGTCCCCCAGGCAGGCCGCCGGCAGGTTGCCGATCAACACCGTGGGGCTGCCCGGTCCGACGATCGGGCCACCTACGTGGGGAATCGGCGACGGAACAGCGGGGGTCTGCATCGGGCAGGTGTGTAAATCGGTGAGGCGGGCGGCGGGGGGCATGGCGGAATTGGGGTGAATTGGGTTGATTGGATCTAATTGATCTTGACCAGGGCCGCCTTGATTTCCACCATGGCATTGGATCCCAACTTGGCTTGGGCGCCTCCCTGGGCGGCAAAGGTGGCATCGGCGGCCAGATCCACCTGGGCGGCCTTGGCGCTGAATTTGCTTTTGGCAACCACCTCCACCTCGGTGGCCTGCAGCGAAGCCTTGGCTTGACCCTGCAAAGCAAGATTGGCTTTGGAGTCGAGTTTGATGTTGCCTTTAGCGCTGATGCTGATGTCTTTGTCGCTGGTCAGGCTGATGCCTTTGTCGCTGAGTTCGATCTTGTTATTGTGTTGATCTTCGATGGTGATTGTTTTTGCCTTTTCGTCTAGGCTGATTTTATTTTTGTATTCACCAACCGCCTCGCCGGCCGCCGTGGTTTCGATGTATAGGGCCGGCGTTTTGTCGTCAAAGACGATGCGGCTGCCGGCGCGGCTGACGATCGCCCGCAGCGGATTGGTCTTGTCCGGGCTTTGCAGCGGCTGGGGCGGTTTGTTCTTGCTGCCAAACAGGGCTCCCAGAATCAGGGGCTGGCGCGGATCGTCGTTGAGAAAGCCGATCACCACCTCATCGCCCACCTCCGGCCGGAAGACGAACCCCCGGCCGGCGCCCGCATCGGGACTCAGCGGCCGGGCCCACTGCAGGGCCTGATCCCCAGCCATCTGAGGCAGCTTCACCTGCACCCGCAGTTCGCCATCGGGATCCACCGCCAGGGAGGCCACGGTGGCGATCTGCAAACCAATGGCCGGGGGCAGCAAGCCGGCAGCCGGCACCTCCGCCAGCTCCGCTGTGCGGGCAAACCAATCGGTGCTCAGACCCAGACGCAGCTGGCTGCGCCAGCCATCGCCATCAAGGGTGTGGGTGACACCAGACACCAACGCCTTGCCGTTGAAGCGCTGGCCCACCCCCTTGATCTCCACCGTGTCGAGGGGTTGGAGGTCTGCGCTGCCATCCACCACGGCCGTGCCGCGCAGCAGCGACAGGCGGCTGCGCAGCAACCGCGCATCAGCCCAGGCCTGCAGTTCGTCGGGGGCTGTTGGCGCCCCATGCAGCAGGGTGGCAGCGCTCGCTTCCACGGCCTTGGCAAGGAGTGTGTCGGATTGATTGCCGATCTGCAGGTTCGTAGGCTTGGCCCGCACCGGGGCCGTTGGCGCCAGCTTGGCGCGATCCCAGCTCTGCACCTTGAGGGATGCCCATTGCTGGACGCCATCCAGCTCCAGCTCCAGCTCCCGGGTGTCATCGAGGCCGAAGTCGAGGATGCGCTTCGGGGCCCCGAGCGCCAGGGGCAGGGCGCTGATGGCTCCGTTCTGCACACGGATGGCCAGTCCGAGCACATCGCTGCGGCAGAGGATGAAATCCCAATCACTCACATTGAACTGCACCAGTTCGGGATGGGTGATCGGGGTGCGGGCCAGCCGCCCCACCTTGAGATTGGCCTGGCTGATCAGCTGGCGGATCACCTCCGCATCGCTCTTGTTGGCAAACACGCGCGAATGGCGG
>JBIIJV010000173.1:0-6414 GCA_044233545.1 Cyanobium sp. | reverse complement strand
TCAGCTGTCCCGGGGCGAACATGGAGTCATTTAGGGGGGACTGAAAACTCCGCCTGATGATCGAAGTCGCCCGGATATGGGAGGGATGGAAGCCGGCTAACGGATTTGAACCGATGGCCTTCGCTTTACAAAAGCGCTGCTCTACCGCTGAGCTAAGCCGGCTAATGAACTCTGCTGCAGCATTCTAGGACCGCGTCAGGGCCCAAACCAGCAGTTCGCAACGCTGGCGACAGCCGCTCTTCTCCAACATGCTGGAGACATGGCTTTCCACCGTTCGTGGGCTGAGGACCAAGGCCGAAGCAATGGCCCGATTGCTCATGCCCTGGGTTAAGAGGCCCAGGACACGGCGCTCGGCAGGGGTCATCCCCATCAGACCTCTTTTGGCATCATCGAGCCCTGAGGGCTGGAAAGGGGGGAGCATGGTCTTCAGGCTGAATTAAGGCCCAGTGTTCCCCCTTGCCGTCATGGGGAAGTTTTCGGTTCAATGGCAGCCTCCTGGCCCTCAATCACCTCGGAGCTTTGGCAGGGGCTGGGTTCAGGCATTTCCGGGTTGTCGACAAGTGCAAGCATCTCCGGGTCGTTTGGGTTGGTTCTGGTCCCGGTTTCGAGGGAGAGGCTGGATAGGGGGCGGGCACGGCGGATCGGCAGATTGGCCACCAGGGCCGTCACCCGGTCGTCTGTGGTCAGGCTGACATCACCGCTTTCGATGTCGATCTCGACATATTTCTGCACCACTTCAAGGATCTCCCGACGCATGCGATCAAGCAGCTCCGGGTTGAGGTCACTGCGGTCGTGGGCCAACACCAGCTGCAACCGTTCGCGGGCTGTGGTGGCGCTGGGCTTTTGTAGGCCCAGCAGGTGTTGAAGGAAGTCGAACAAGGCCATGCCGCTCAAAAAAGGCCTGTTGTTCGGCGAATCTTGCCCATCAGCCTGGCCCTAAGGCCCAGGCGTTCACGGGTGGGGTCGATCAGGGCCACTTCTTCGCCCCGAAGCCGACGCGCCACATTCAAATAAGCCCGACCGGCGGGTGAAAGATTCCCATGGAGGGTGAGGGGCTCACCCCGATTGGTGGAGGTGATCACCTGCTCGTCTTCAAGCACCAGTCCCAACAGGGGTAAAGCGAGAATGTCTGTGACATCGCTGACCCCGAGCATTTCCTGGTTGGCCACCATCCTGGGACGAACCCGGTTTAAAACCATTTGTATCGGCGCTACCCCCTGGGTATGGAGCAGACCGATGACCCGATCCGCATCCCGCACCGCAGCCATCTCGGGGGTGGTGATGACGATGGCTTCCTTGGCGGCGGCGGCGGCATTACGGAAGCCGGTTTCAATTCCAGCAGGGCAATCGATCAGAATAAAATTTGCTTTCTCTGCAAGCATGTCGACGATTTTCTTCATATCGTCGGGGGTCAGCCAGTCGAGCATCCGCGCGTTGCCGGCGGGCAGTAGCGAGAGGTTCGGCTCTTGTTTGTGCCTCACCAACGCCTGGTCTAATCGACAGGTTGCTTCGAGCACGTCCTGGGCGTTGTAGACGATGCGATTTTCCAAGCCCAGGAGCAGGTCAAGGTTGCGTAGGCCGAAATCAGCGTCCAAAACAACGGTGCTCTCGCCGAGTCGGGCCAAGGCAATGCCCAGGTTCGCCGTGAGGGTTGTCTTGCCGACCCCTCCCTTGCCTGAACAGATCAGGATGATGCGAGCTGAGGTAGCTGTCACAGGGCACTGGGGCTGAAATCCACGTTAAGCCCCAAGGACGGAATCCCAAGGAGGGGCCATCGAGGTGACGCCGGATCGATGCGAATTTCTCCGTTGATGAGCCGGGCTGCTTCGCAGAGACCAGCAATGGGGACTTCATCCGGTCCCCGGGCCACGGCGCTGGCAATGCGGAGTTGGAGCGGTCGCATCTGCATAGCCACGATTGTTGCCTGATCATCACCGCGGCGGCCGGCATGGGCCACCCCCCGTAGACGGCCCCAGACCAGCACGTGGTTCACGGCACTTATATGGGCGCCAGGGTTCACATCCCCCAGCACCAAGACAGAGCCCTGAACATTGAGATGCTCTCCTGATCGTAAGGGGCCTTGGTGAACCGTCAAGGCTGGAGCGGCGGGCGCCGTATCGGGATCCTGGAGGAGGCCAGTCTTTGGACCCAGCTGGAGCCCAAGGGCGGCCGCCGCCACTCGGGTTTCCGGCTGATCAGCCTGTACCTGCACAAGTGTCAGTCCCTTACGTGTCAAAAGGGCTTGGAGGGCCTCCAAGTCGGTTAACCGCAGTTGCCAGTCACCACAGACCAAGCACAGCGGGCCTTGGATGACGGCCAGGCTGAGTGCCTGTCCAACCTCCTGCAGCAGGGAGCCTGCCTCCTTGGGGGGAGGGAGCCTCAGCAAATGGAGCTGATAAGGATCAGTCGCAACGTAGAGGGCCGCTGCCATGGCTATACGGCTCAAGCAACCCGACCTTAAGCGCTAAGTCAGTGAGGGATGCCCTTGGGGCTCTTCCCCTTCGCCAACCACTCCTGAGCCAAGGCCGCCAGCCGGGTGCCCAGGCTCGGTGGGTGAATCAGCCAGGCGATCTCTTCGCTGTGGCTGAGCACCCTGACCAATTCGGAGCGCTGTTCGATGGCCTGCAACCGCAGGCCATCCCAAAGTCGCAGGCCGCCTTTGTATGGGTCGTAACCCCGGCTTTGCCGCTGTTGCAGGCCGCAGCAACCGTCGGGGGCTAGGCCGGCGGCCGCCGCCAGCCTGCGGGCCTCAGCCAAAAGCTCGAGGCGTTCAGGGGAGCTCAATTCGCTCACATCCAGGGCCTTTAACAGCCGGCGATCCACGAGGCGGGCACTTGGTTCGGCAAGCTCTGCCGGGCCTTCATGGCGCCAGCGTTCAAGGTGGTAGCCGGTGACGATGTCATCGTTGGCTAAATAGGTTTCCAGGTCGAGATTTTGGGGGTCCCAGAGCCATCGGGCCATGGTCTTGTCGGCCCACACCCGCTGGGGCCCCAACCGCCGGGCGACCTGGATGGTGTAGCGCAACAGCCAGTTGCAGACACCATTGAGCCGGTGGTTGTAGACGCTGCGATACATCAGCTGGCGCACAACTAGGTAGTGCTCCACCGCCGGCAGCCCCTTGGGGTGAAATGCCAGGTTGCCGTCCGGCGCCAGGGTGAGGCTGGCCAGAATCCGCTCCAAGTCGAGCTGGCCGAAACAGGTGCCTGTGCTGTAGCTGTCACGCAACAGATAATCGAGCCGATCGCAGTCAAGTTGGCTACTTACTAATGCTCCGATCGCCGCTGGCTGAGTTTGGCCCGTTTCCAGCAGGGTGGCGACAGCCCCAGCGAGGCCAGGCCTGGTGGCTTCCAGACGGTCCCTCAAGTCGGGATGCTCCAGCACCAGCCTCGCAGACCAGGTCTCATGTCGTAGCCCATACATCTCTTCGCCGCTATGGCTAAGCGGGGCATGGCCAACGTCGTGGAGCAGGGCCGCGGCAAAAAGCAGGGGCCGCTGTTGGCCCAGGTCGCTTTGGAGGTTTTCAAGTTGCTTGAGGGCCAGTCGCGCCAGGTGCAACACCCCCAGGGAGTGGGTGAAGCGACTGGATTCCGCGCCGTGAAAGGTGAGGAACGCTGGACCGAGTTGGCGGATGCGCCGGAGCCGTTGGAAAGGAGCTGTTTCGATCAGATCCATGGCCATCGCTTCGGCAGGATCTTGTCGATCCAGACGGATGGCCCCATGCAGGGGGTCGTGGTACGTGCGGCGACCTAAAGCCATTTCAGTTGGCCCCGGCCCCTGGGTCGAGCTGTTCGATGAGAAGAAGCTGGGCCTGTCCAAGCCAAGTGTCGCTTGTACCGCCTGGGGTCAACGGTTCTGGCTGGGTCAGGAGGTGATCAGGGGCAAGACCCTTGGATTGGATCTCCCGACCCAGGGGGGTGCGATATCTGGCGACGCTGACGGCCAGGCCACTGCCATCGCCCAACGAAAGCAGCGACTGAATGAGGCCCTTGCCGAAGCTTCGGCTGCCCACCAAGGAGGAACGACCAGCATCCTGGAGGGCCCCAGCCAGGATTTCACTGGCACTGGCACTACCGCCATTAATCAAGGTGATGAGGGGGCCGCCGTACAAGACACCGGCCGTAGCCGACTGTTGTTCACTGATGCCCCCCCGGTCCTGGGTTTCGACGATTCCCTTGCTGTCAAGCAGGCTGTTGGCCACGGCCACTCCGGCGCTGACTAGACCGCCGGAATTGTTGCGTAGATCCAGGATGACCCCTTCGACGGGGGCATAGTCGATCCCGGATTCGTCCCCTTGGCCGGCAAAGCGACGCAGCCAGAGGTTGGTGAGTTCGGGAACCGGTTCGCTGAACTGGGTAATGCGTAGGTAACCCAGGCGATGACCTTGCCGATTGAGCACCTGGCCACGCACGGGCTGCAAATCCACTTGGCGCCGTGCGAGCACCACCTCCCGTTGGCGCCCCTTGGTCGTGGCCAACCTCACCAGCACGTCTGTTCCAGCACTTCCGCGCAGCCGTGCCGCAGATCCCTCGAGGCCCAGTTCAATGCTGGAAGTGCCATCAATGGCGAGTAGTTCGGTGCCTGGCTGAATTTGGGCTTCACTGGCGGGCGAATCATCCAGGGGGGCGATGACGACGACATGGTTGTCGTCGGCTCGCAGGCCCAGTTGCAGCCCGACCCCACTCACCGTTCCCTGGGTGGTGGCCCTTAGGGCCAAGTAGTCGCTCGGCCTCAGCAGCCGCGTATAAGAATCATTAATGGGGGCCAGCATCGCCTCAATAGCCCCGTAGGCATCGGTCGAACTGTTGATGGACTTTTCAAGGGCCTCTTGGCGCAGTCGGCGCCAATGCACCTGTTCCAACTGGTCGGGATCCCAGTAGCTCTGATTAACGAGACGCCAAGCCTCCACCACAAGCTGCTGGGCATCGTTGAGGGCCAGGGCTCCAGAAACTGGCCATGGTCCTGGTCCACCGAGCAGGGCGCTGAGGACAAGAGCGCCTGAGAGCACGGCCCCCAGCAGCTTTTGACCCAGAGCACTTTGGGGTCGTTGCCGGGGGCCAGGGAGGCTGGGGCTGGGGCTGGGGTCCGCCGACGAGGGGGGATGGCCCGGATGGATCACGGGAGGGGCAGCACGATCGGTAGACTCTGGCAACCCAAGCCCAGCGCTGCATGGCGAATTCCTCTCCCGCCGGCAAGTCCACGCCGGTGTTCGACTGGTTCAACGAACGGTTGGATATCCAGGACGTTGTCGATGACATCGCCACCAAGTACGTTCCGCCCCACGTAAACATTTTTTATTGCCTGGGCGGCATTACCCTCACTTGTTTTCTGATTCAGTTCGCAAGTGGGTTTGCGATGACGTTTTATTACAAACCCACAGTGGCAGAGGCCTATTCCTCCGTCCAGTACCTCATGACCGACGTCAGTTTCGGCTGGCTGATTCGTTCAGTCCATCGCTGGAGCGCCAGCATGATGGTTTTGATGCTGATCCTCCACGTTTTTAGGGTTTATCTCACCGGTGGCTTTAAGCGTCCCCGGGAACTCACTTGGGTGACTGGGGTCACCATGGCCGTGATTACCGTTTCCTTTGGTGTCACTGGCTACTCGCTGCCTTGGGATCAAGTCGGTTATTGGGCTGTGAAAATTGTTTCCGGTGTGCCTGCAGCCTTGCCGGTTGTGGGTGATTTTATGGTTGAACTGCTGCGGGGCGGAGAGAGTGTGGGTCAGTCAACCCTTACCCGCTTTTACAGCCTCCACACCTTTGTGTTGCCCTGGTTGTTGGCAGTCTTCATGCTGATGCATTTCCTGATGATTCGGAAGCAGGGTATTTCAGGACCCCTCTGAATCTGTTGATTTTGGTACCAACAAACTTTTTAAAGACTATTTGTTCTTTTTCTTTACTCCAACGCAACTCGGACCATGTCCTTCGTCAAAAAGCCTGATCTGAATGACCCCGCTTTGCGGGCGAAATTGGCCAAAGGAATGGGCCACAACTATTATGGAGAGCCGGCATGGCCGAATGATCTTCTATACATGTTTCCGGTAACTATTCTTGGCACAATAGCTTGTATCGTTGGCTTGGCTGTTTTAGACCCTGCCATGCTGGGAGATAAGGCAGATCCATTTGCAACACCTCTTGAAATTCTCCCCGAATGGTACCTTTATCCTGTCTTTCAGATTCTTAGAGTTGTCCCCAACAAGTTGCTCGGAATTGCTTTGCAAACCATGGTACCTTTGGGATTAATGTTAATTCCATTTATTGAGAGCTTTAATAAATTCCAAAATCCGTTTCGCCGGCCTGTTGCCATGGCAGTATTCCTCTTTGGTACTGCTGTAACAATTTATCTTGGCATTGGCGCTGCATTGCCAATTGACAAATCCCTTACTCTGGGACTGTTTTGAGACCCAGGCCCTAGG
>JBIIJV010000172.1:0-6419 GCA_044233545.1 Cyanobium sp. | reverse complement strand
GGCTGGAGGGATGATCCAGACACGCTGGCGATAATTAAAGAGCGTGCCCAGTCTGATGAGAACAAAAATGTGCGCCAGAGCGCAGTGCGGGAGCTGGCGCGTGGCTGGAAGAATGAACCAGAGATTCAATCCTTCCTTAATGGTCTATGAAGGAGTCCCTAATGCCATCCATACTCCATTGGCCTACAGGAGGGAGCCAAGCTGATGTCCTACCTGGCTGCCGGCTGGACGGCTGGTGATGGGAAAAACGGAGATGATCAACCAGCGGCTGAAAGTAAACTTTGCCGGTGTGCCCCACGATTGTCACAAGCCATTCGTTCCTGCCTGAGCCTCGCTCTATGGCTTGGGCTGCAGGGTTTGTGGATCAGTCCATTGCCCACACTTAAGCCCAGAGCCGAAACCTGGAGCAGCACGGCTGCCTTGCCTGAAACGCCACGACACCCAGAGCAACTCAACCCTCCATCAGCCCCTGCTCCCTGGCGATCACGGCCAGCCTGCGGTCCAACGTCCACATGGAGCAGCCGCTCAGTTTCGCTGACGCCAGCAAATGGACATCGACCCAGCCGATGCCTCGCCCCATCAGCTGGTGTCGCTCGATCAGCAGCAACAGTTCAGCGCTGCTGGCCTCGGTGGCCGCAGGCAGATTCTGCAGCAACTGGATTACCTCGCGGCGGTTGCGCAGATGGCCGCAGGCGATTTCGCCGATCACCCAGGGATGGCTGAGCACCTCACCCTCCAGCAGCAGGGCCGCCAAGCGCGGCAGGCCGGTGCGCAGATGCTCCACCCAAACGGAAGTATCCGCCAGGATCAAGGCGCACTCCGCCGCCGCGGCACCGGATCGAGGGCGGGATCGCTGCCGCCCAGGGCGGCCAAGCGCTTGGCACTCTCGCGTTGCACCAGGGCCTGCAGGGCCTGCCTGAGCAGGGCGCTGCGCTCCAGTGGACCGCACAGCTGCTCGGCACGAGCCAGGAGTTCATCGTCGAGGGTGACGGTGGTACGCATGGCCATAAGCAAGCTGCTAAGCGATCTTACATCGATTTGAGCATCATCTGGTGACAGGATTGATGCGCCTTTCATCTTGTTCTGGCGGGCCCCGCGGTCGCAGGCCAGGGGCCACCGTACAGTCCTGCGCAGGCTGAACCCACCCTGCTTAGCCGTGTTCAGCGACATCCCCAATCCCCCGCCCGAACTTCTGGAGCTGCGCCTCAAGCTCAGGGAGGTGCTCGCCAATATCGGCTACTGCATGGCGGCCGGCATGGGCACCGACGAGCAGGTGCTACGGCACGACCTGAGCGTCAAGTTCCCAGATGAGGGCACAGATGCCAGGCTTGCTGCGCTGGCAGCCGCCCTGGAGAGCATCGCCGATGAGGCGGAAGTTTCCGCAGTGCTGGCGGTGTCCGAGCACGTGCTACTGCCTGATCCGCCGGTCTCCTCCTAAGGATTCGCTCAGCCGGCCTGAGTGCCTGGGAGCAACGCAGCCGCCCAGGCCTCCTAGCTGTGGGTTTCCGGCGCCTCGGTAGAGAGAGAGGCCTGGGCGGCGTCAGGCGCTGGGCTGGCTAGCCTGGCTTCATGGGTCTGATCCGCGGCAGCTTCTCCCTCAGCAACCCCACCCGGCCGGATCTGGCGCCGCTGGAGGTGTCGGCCCTGGCCGACAGCGGAGCGGTGCATCTCTGCATCCCGGAGCACCTGGCAATCCAGCTGAACCTGGCGGAACTGGAGCGGCGTGAGGTGGTGCTGGCCGATGGTCACCGGCGCACGGTGCCTTATGTGGGGCCCGTGGAGGTGCGCTTCCGCAACCGCCGCTGCTTCACCGGTGCGATGGTGCTGGGTAATGAGGTGCTGCTGGGGGCAATCCCGATCGAGGACATGGACCTGGTGCTGCGGCCCCAGCTGCAGAGCGTGGATGTGAACCCTGAGAGCCCCAATATTCCTGTGAGCGTGGCGAAGTGAGCCGATGAATACCCTCGCCGCAGGCTTCCGCGTAGCGGTACAACAGCACCCTTGATCTGCGGGTGGCGTTGTGGATGTACCGCTGGCCAGGTCGCGGTAGCGGGTGGAGGGGGAGAAGAGGGCTTCTCAGGCAGGCCCCTGTGACAGTCGTGACCACCATCGAGATCACGCTTCCCGACGCGCTTGCGGAAGAGGCAAAGGAGCCGGATTTCTTTCTCCCGAGGCGATCGAGGATCTGCTGCGTTGCAAATTGGCGTCCGACCGCTTGAAGCGCCTCCAGCAAGCGCGCATTCGACTCTCCTCTCGCCCGGAGGAGGCGATGACGCAGGAGGAGATCCAGGCGGAAATCAAGGCCTACCGTCAAGAACAAAGAATTGCGGCGTTACGGCAGCATCAGCTGCCCACCAAGCGGTCGTAGTCGGCATGACTGCCGATCTAGAACCAATGGACACCGGCCTCGGACGGCAGGCCCAGCGCTCGGTAGTGGAGTCCAACTCTGACGCTGTGGAGTCTGCGACCCGATAGAAGTTTGAACTGCAGTGATGGATGAGTGGGATCTGCTTTGAGCAGGGCGAAGTTCTTATCAGCGATGGCCTAGATGTCTCGGGGTAACGACTGATAGCAGCGCCAGAATCTGAGCGATGCTGTGTGCTTCACAGTGGGCGGTGCGGCTGATTTCGGTAGGCGTCTTCCGCTTCCGCCAGAAGGGCGTCAAGCTTTCCCGCAGTGGCGTCTGCCTCAAGCTGGCGGTCCCAAGCGGCTGCATCGAATTCCGCAAACCAGCGCCTGAACTCCGCCAAGTCCGAGGGGGCGAGAGCTTCGACAGCCTGCTCCAGGGATTTCACATCGGCCATGGTCTGTCTGTTCGATTCACCGCTCATCAGTCTGACGCAAACCGCCTGGCGTCGCCCCCCCCTCAAACCGCCAACGCCGCTGCACTGCCAAGCAACAGCCTGGTAACCACGCCGCCGGGATCTCCCGCTCCAGCCGCTTCCCCTCGATCGGCCCCGACACCGACTTCCGCACCATCGACTTCGACCTGATCCCCGAGGGTCTGCTCGAGCGCTGCACGATCGATCTGTCCAAGGGCACGGTGGGCTGTCCCGCCTCAACCCCCTTTCCCGGCCCCGCCAATGCTGCTGTTCGGCACAGCCCAGGGCAAGGCATTCCACGGATAGAAGGCTCCACCCAGAACCGGTAGCAGACAGCTACAGTTGGCCGGTAGGCTTGTTATCTCTGTCGTTGTGGCGTAATCCTCTTCCCCCGTGCGGCTTCAGATGCAGCTGATGCAGAGCGCTGCCCTTGCCGGATCGCTGCACCAGCGCAGCGCCGCGCAACAGGTGGAGTATTGGGCCGCTCTCGGGCGCGAGGTGGCGTCGATGGTCGATCCCGAGCAACTGCTCGATGTGAAGACCGGCCTTGCGCGCCTGCGGGTGGAACCTGTGCGTGCGGCGGCAGTGGACCCACAGCAGGTGTTCGCAGCGCTGGAAGACGCCCGTAACTGCGGCAATCTCAGTGCTTCCGTATGCACGGGAGCGCTGAACCCAGCCATCGTGCGTTATCAGGCCTCCAGCACCCATCCCGGTTTGCTGGAGCAGCTCAACGCCGATGGCAGTCGCCGTCTCGGTACCTTTGTGGATGGCGTGTTCCGCCCCAGTGAAACCGATTGATCTTGATCACGCACCCCCAATTATGGATGCTCGTGGGCGGCAATGGCTCCGGTAAGAGCACGTTTTATCGGCTGGCGCTGGAGCCCCTTGGCCTTCCCTTCGTGAATGCTGATCTGCTGGCTCGGATTGTGTTTAGGGACGCTCCAGAAATGCATAGCTACGAGGCTGCTCAACTTTCAGAAAGGCAACGTTTTCATCTCCTGCAGGAGGGAGTCAGCTTCTGCCGAGTGGTTTGACCACCAGTCTGGCGGGTCTCAAACCGCCAACGCCATCACCGGTAACCACGCCGCCGGGATCTCCCGCTCCAGCCGCCACAGAGATTGCCCCACGCCATCGGCCGCTCGCCTTCGTGGCTTTCGTAGCGCGCAAAGCCGAGGCACACGAAGGGTTCGGTGGGGGCGCCGGGGCGGCCGTCTCGCCCTTGGCCGTCAGAGCAGCTGGCGGAATTGATCAGGCGTCAGACCTGCATCACGGGCGATCGCGCCCATGGTGATGGCATTGCTCATGATCAGGTGGGCTGATTCCTGGCAGCCGGGGCATTACAGCGCCAGTTCGAGCGTTTCCACGCTTTTCACGCCAGCCTCTTCGGCCTCCACCTCAAGCCAGAGGGCGATGGCCTCACGGATGTGTTCCAGGGCCTCATCGCGGCTCTCCCCCTGCGAATGGCACCCGGGCAGATCCAGCCAGCTCACGGCCCAGCCTTCTTCCGTTTCCAGGAGACGAATGCGATAGCTCATGGTGTGGCCCAGCTCTTTTGAGCCAGTCTGGCGGGTCTCAAACCGCCAACGCCATCACCGGCAGCTACGCCGCCGGGATCTCCCGCTCCCGCCGCCAGCGGATCGCCATCGGCCGCTCGCCTTCGTGGCTTTCATAGCTGGCAAACCCCAGACACACAAACGGTTCGGTGGGGCCGCCGGCGCGGCCGTCCTGTTTGCGTTGCTCGCGCACGAACAGCAGCACCCGTGAGCCGCGCGCCTCGTGGTGGATATATCGCTGGCCGGTGGGGGAGGCGGCGGTGGTGGTGCTCTGGCTTTCCCAGTGGAACAGCGATGGGCCGAGGGCCAGGTCGCGGTAGCGGGTGGAGGGGGAGAAGAGGGCTTCGCTTTTGCGCAGGGTGATGAACAGCAGGTCGGTGGCGCTGGCTTGGTGAGCGAGCACGCCTTCGCGGTGGATCCAGGGGCGTCGGTGCTGAGCACGCCAAAGGCGGCTTCGATCTCGGCGCGTGTGTAGTGGCCGTGCACGCGCAGGGGCACCGGCAAGGCCCAGGGCAGCGGGTGGAGGCGGCGATCAGCACGGTCGGCCAACAGCAGCAGCAGCTGGATCAGCTCCTCGCGCCAGGCGCCGGCCTGCCAGAGCACCTCCAGGGCCTGATCGAGGGGCCGCCACTGGCGGCCGGTGCCAAACAGTTGGGCCGTGAGCATCAGCCACTGGCGCATCTCGCGCTCGGAGAGGGCCTGCGGATCGGGCGGCGCGGAGGCGGCCAGGGAGGCGGCGGTGGCGCGCAGACGCTCGGGGTCGTCGAGGTGGAGCAGGCCGCCAGGCGGGGCGGCAACCAGCCCAGCTCGCGGCGTAGGGATGTGAAGCCTGCGCCAGAGCAGCGAGTGAGGAGCTGTCGGCGTGATAGACGGACCAAAAGAGATCTCAGGGATCAACGGGTATCCCAAAACTGCTCACCTGCAGGCAGAATCCCTAAAGCGATGCAAACCTGATCCCCCGATGCCCGATCAGGAGCAGCTGGACGACTTCCTTGAAGCCCTGGAAACGGCCGGCAGCCCCGCCAAGAACCCCGCCCTGCGCCAGGCGCTCGGTTGGGAAGAAGCTCTCTACGAGGGGGTGAAGGCAGAACTGGTGGCCAGGGGGATCGTGGTGCGCGGCCGGGGCCGCAGCGATTCGGTGTCCCTGGTGGGCGCCGAGCCGGCTGAGCGGGAGGTCGACTCAGGCCGAGCTTCCCGCAAGGGGAAAGCAACCGGCACCGCCAACCTGGGCTTCGAGGCCAAACTCTGGCTCACGGCCGACAAACTGCGCAACAACATGGACGCAGCCGAGTACAAGCACGTGGTGCTCGGCCTGATCTTCCTTAAATATATCTCCGACAGCTTCGAAGAGCAGCGCGCCAAGCTGCTGGCAGGTGTTGGCGACTACGAAGGCGCCAACCCGGAAGACCCCGACGAATACAAGGCCGAAAACGTGTTCTGGGTGCCGGCCGACGCCCGCTGGAGCCACCTGCAGGCCAACGCCAAGCAGCCCACGATCGGCAAGCTGGTGGACGACGCCATGGTGGCGATCGAGCGCGATAACCCGCGTCTCAAGGGTGTGCTGCCGAAGGACTACGCCCGTCCGGGGCTCGACAAGCAGCGTCTGGGGGAACTGATCGATGTGATCGCCACGATCGAACTCACCGCTTCCAGCGAGGGCGAACAGACCCACCGCTCCGTAGATCTGCTCGGCCGCGTATACGAATACTTCCTCACTCGTTTTGCCTCAGCCGAGGGCAAGAATGGCGGCCAGTTCTATACGCCCAGCTGTGTGGTGCGCTGCCTGGTGGAGATGCTGGAACCCTATAAAGGCCGCATCTACGACCCCTGCTGCGGCTCCGGCGGCATGTTCGTGCAGAGCGAGAAGTTCGTGGAAAGCCACGGCGGAACACGGGGCGACATTTCGATCTACGGCCAGGAGAGCAACGCCACCACCCGCCGCCTGGCGGTGATGAACCTGGCGATTCGCGGCATCGAGGCCGACTTCGGGCCAGAACATGCCGACAGCTTCCGCCGCGATCTGCATCACGATCTGCGGGCGGAT
>JBIIJV010000022.1:0-23341 GCA_044233545.1 Cyanobium sp. | reverse complement strand
ATCGGCAACCAGGCCGTTATATGGAGCTCCATGCAGGATCGGTTTGGTCAAGCCCGCCAGCCAAGGTTGCAAGCGCAGACAGGCCGGGTTCCTGACCTCAATCATTCGGCCAAAACGATCCAGCGCCAGCCCGGGCTGCACCTTCACTTCCCCTTCCTGCTCGGGCCCCGGGGCCACGTTGGCGGCTGGTTTTTGCCATTCCACCCGCAGGCCCGCCAAGGTGCCGTTGCCGCCTAGGTAAAAGAGGGCTTCGGCGAGGCGCGAGCGGTGATACAACTGCTCGGCCCTGAAGTCCTCGGCATCAAGCAGCATCCCGGTGGCGTAGTTGGGTCGATCGGGGCGCAGGGCAACGGCATCACTGAGCCCGCCATCCCCACGCGGTTGGCTGGCTATCTGATCGGGCTGTTCCTCATGGAATGGAGAGGGGGGGCTCATGGCTTTCCTCAGCTATGGAAGGAATGGAGTTGGCGATCTGCTGAATGGCGGGTTGGAATAGCCAAGGAGCAGTTGGGTTGTCCCGTTCAGCGTCGCCAGCGCAGCCACCACGGTGGACTTTGATCCTGAGCTGGTTGGGAGGGCGGTGGTAGTGGTGGTGGTACAGCCACGGGCCCGAGAGTTCGTGCCTCGAGAATCGTGATGATCTGTTCGCTGGGCAGGCTTGCGTTGCCAGCCGTATCGATCACCACCAGGCGAAAGCGGTAACGACCCGGCTGGAGGCCCGCATCGACTACCACAGACGGTCGATCGGTGCTGATCGGTTGATTCGGCTTGAACGCTGCCATTGTTCCTGCCTACTGAGGATCGATCGGGGGGCGTAACGGATTCAATGGTCTGATTGGTGGACGCAGCGGGCCGATTGGTGGCCGCTCGGCAATGGGCACCATCGTCCATTCGTAACGAACAATCTTGCCGGGATCCACGTCGCTGGAGCGTTCCCCGGAGAGGGAGAAGCTCTGGCCAAATTCCACTCCTTCCCTGGGGCCATCCAGCACGGCGGTGGGGAGCTGGGTATCGCGGATGGTGACTTCAAGGAAGGCTGGTATTGAGGGGTTGTTCTGCTCGTCGAACACCACCAGCTGGAAGCGCACCGGGCCTATCGGCAACGGGTCAGTAGTGCTGACGGTGACCTCAATGGTGGGATCGCTCGTTTCGATGGGGGTGTTGAGTTTGAATTCAGCCATGACAGTTATGCGAGAGCGGGGGAATGGAGGGTGGCAAGGCTTAGTTGAGCCGCTGCCAGCGGTAGCGGCTCAACCTCCGTCCCGGGCTGGCCCGGGAGGGCCGGGCGTCCAGTTCGAAGGAATCGCCCTGTTCAACGGTCGCCGGACCCGTGAGCCGAGCCTGGGGTGGTTCGAGCACGGGCCAGTCGCTGCTGCCACGGCCCAGCCGCGGGTCCAGGCTGGCGGGAGATAGGACGAAATCCCGTCCGAGCGGACTGAGGTCGACCCGGGCCGCCTGAGGACCTGACTTGGCCGTCAGATAGGTGTCGATGCCGACCAGACTGGCCACGCCCACCAGGAGGGGATAGGAGGCCTTGACGACGCGGGTCTCCACATGGGCCGGCGTTTCCAGCTCGACGATGCGCCTAATTAGTCCCAGGTCCTGGGGCTCCACCTGGTCGTGGACATAGACGGTGGCTCGGTAGGCCAATTGGTCGAAGAAGGCAGCGACCGCTTCCGTTTCGCTGCTGTCTCGGGCAATTTCGGCAGGGAACAGGGCCAGAAATTCCTGTTCCGTTTCAGCGCCCAGGATCAAGGTGTCGCCCACAAAGGAATTGCCACTCACGCTTAAGCCCGCCAGTAATGGATCTTCCTGATCGGCCAGGTCGGCACCCAGAATCGTGGCGAAGGTCTTTCGCAGCCGAAAGTCTTCCAACACGATGATTTCGCCGCCTGTGACACGGCCTGCCGTGGCGATATCGAGGGCCAGCTCGAGCCCGTCCCTGGTACCTCGGCGGCGATAAAGCTCTGGCGTGCGCTGCAGCAACTGGCGCCGTCGATCGGTCGGGTAGGCGGGATCAAACGTCACGCCGATCCAGCTGCCTAGCCATTCGAGAGCTTCTGGCGGGGTACTGCGGGGGTTGGTGAGCAGATAGCTGTGGGCAATGCGGTCCTCCAGCGGCGTGAGAATCCCTTCGCAGTTGGCAAGAAAACGTTCGAGGAAATCGGCAGGGGTGCTTCTGGAGCTGGGGACATCGCGATCGCCACCGAACACCGTCTCTTGGTATAGCTCCGGCAGGTAGCGATCCCGATAGGAAAACCGCGAGCCATAGACCCGCAAAGCGGCCAGAGCTGGGGTGCTCTGGCCATCGCCGCTCAGCTTTACCTGCACCCAGAGATAGCGGCCCTGCAGTGCTCGCACCTTCAGGCCCGCCCGTTGCACCAGAGCCGTGAACAAGCCATTGTGATGGCGCTGCGCAGGGCACTGCAGGACTCCCTGATGAAACGGCACTTCCGATGCCATCGGCAGCCATACACCACAGGGCACCTGGCCATCTCCTGGTTGGAAGCACTCGCCGAAGCGGTGCCCATGCCAGTCGCTCGGAGGGTTCAGATCGTCCGTTGCCGCCAGCAGCACCTCGATTCCGGTGGTTGGTGGAATCGCCGCTTCCAAATAGAGACGATGCCAAATGGTTTCCGGCGTGCCGCTGTCAAAGGTGGGCTGTTGCGGCGTATCGGCATTGGTCGGCTTGGCGGCTGCCAAGGCATGGCGGCCGAATGCCTTGCCATTGCGGGCATAGATCGGCAGCGGCAACACATCCAGGGGAGCGGTCTGGGGGGGATTGCCGAGACCGGCAGCCTGCCGGGGGTAGTGGGGGGGCAGGCTGGAGCCGTGCACAAACGGTCCTGGCACGAAGGCGGTTTCGGGGCCAGGTGCAGCGGGCTCATCGGCCAACTGGAGCGGATAGAGGTCACCGACGGTCTGGAGCGTTTGGCCAGTGGCGGGGATGGGTTCTTCGCCGAGCGACAGGTCGTAGACGGGGGCCTCGTTGCTGACCTGAGCCAACCGGATGGCGAGACGCTCTTCGCTTACCCAGGTGAGGCTCCAGGGGAAGAGGCTGCCGCCGAGCACGACTCCGGGGCCCAACTCTTCGCAGGGCTCCAACAGCCGGATCCGTCCTGCGCCGTTGTGCCAGAGGAGCAGGGCCAGGCGACCGCTGGGGCTGGGCGCCATCGCCACCGCCTTTTCCGTCACCGGGATCAGCACCTGATCGAGCCGGCTCAACCGTGGTGGATGGGGGTTGGCTTCGCAGCCACAGATTCGGTTCGGGTCGCTTTCAGGGCTATCGAGCCCTGCCAAGGGGTAGCCCTGAACCCGCCAAAGCGTCTGGTGAACCCGGTCCAGTACCCAGACCCCCCCGTCGGGATGGGCGGCCAGGCGCCAGGCCTGGCAATCAGGTTGCGTGAGCGTCAGATCGGGCCAGCGTCCCCGGCAATCCCGGAGCAGCACCCGTCCCGCCATGGCCACATAGAGAACGCCGTCGTTCCCCATCACCAGATCGGAGGGAGTCTCCCCACTGGCCGGCAGGAGCAGATCCGTGGGCGTGGCAACGACGCCCGTGGCCAGGATCCGCTGGCTCTGCGGATCCCAGTAGGCCCTGGTGCCGTAGCTGTCTAGGGCCTGGGGAACCTTTTCCAGGTACGAACCAGCCTTCGCTGCGAGCACGGTGGCATCTTGGGCAGCCTGCTCCCACCTGGGTCGTCGCTGGCTGCTGAGGCGCAGGTGTCTTTGGCTGCGGTCAAACTCCAGGGCTGGCGGCTGGCCGGGTCGAAACCACTGCTCGCTTTCGGCAACCATCCAGAACCTCAGGCCGTTGGCGTCCACTCAGCAGACCTCCGGCATCACAGGCACGGCAATCCCCAGCCGATCCCCGGCCAGGGGTTGGGGATCGAGAACGCCAGATGGCGCACCGCTGGCGACCACCACCGCCAGGAGTTCAGGTAACTGCCAGACCTCAAGGCGGAGCGCAGCCGGTTGGGCGTCTGTACCCAGAAGCTCCCGCCAGCGAGGGCCAGCCTGGTCCCGCAGAAACAGGCGCAGACCCGTCACACCAGCCACCCCGGGCACCCGCGAAACCACCACCTCCAGTTCCCGCTCCTGAATCGACCGACCCAGGGGCCAGCCCTCGCCTTGCAGCCCCCCCGGCACCAGCGGCCAGAGAAACCGCTGCAGGGCCTCTTTTACGGCCTGCAACACCCCATCCTGGCCAAAGCCGTTCTGAACCTCCACCCCCACACTGAGCCCGAGAGCCACGTACTCACAACCAATCACGTAAAGCTCCGTTGCCAGCGGTCGCCGCTGATCAAGCCAGGCGTGCACCCGCTCCAGCGTGGGGCGATCCGGTCGGGGATTGGGTGGCTGAATCCCATCCGCCTGGGGCAACACCAGCACCGAAACCACGCCTGGCACTGGAGAACGTCTCTGCTGAGGTTTGAAACGGGGCAACAGTTCGATACGCCCCAGCCGTACCCCCGGCGTTTCCCCAGCCAATTGGCGATAGTCGCTTTCGGTCACGGCACGATCGCGGTGGCGGAAGAGATCGGGGATGCGCCGTTCTGCCGCTTCCAGGGTTTCGGCGTCTTCGCCACCGGCCAGGGGCAGGGCTTGCAGCACTTTGAACTGACTGCTCAATGGGCGGCCCTGCCCATCCTGGGCCGATATGGCGGTCAGGGCCCCCGGCGGTAGGTTGCCTGCCCGTCCGCCACCGCAGCGCATCTGGGCGACGCGAATGCGGCTGTTGATTTCGGGAATGCGGCCCCGCAGGCCATCGCCGAACCTGATGACGCCCGCTTCGCTGTCCAGGCTGTATACGGCGGCATCGCGACCGGCTAGGGCCAGATCCTCAATTCGCTGCCATGGCTGGAAAACCCCGTCGCTTGCTTCCACCTCAATGGCGAGGGACTCCGCTTGCACCGATTGGCCAGGCAAGCTGATTTCCTGGTCGGCCTGGCCGCTGCTCTGGCCAAGCAGGACCCGACCCTGAATCGTCTGACGTTGATCGACGGCCACGGCATTGATGCCCAGCCAGCTGAGCGAAAGATCCGGCAGGGTGGGGTTGGAACCAGCAACGCCGCGCAGCGATTCTGGTGGTAACGGCCTGAGGCGAATCCAGGCCACCAGCCGGGTGGCGGTTTCCGGGGAGTCCAGGCGCGGCGGATGGCTGCCCACCCCCGCCTGCACGAAGCTGCGCACGTCGTTATCGGGGACGCCGATCTGGCCTGAGGTCGGCAGTGCCAGCCGCACGATGCCCTGGTGGAGCAACCTGTCGCTGCTGTCCTGCACGACCGTCAGCGGCAGGTACTCAGGCTCGCCCCTGAACTGCCGGCCGGTGCTGATTTCCCAGACGTGCGGCACCTGCTGGCGGCTGCCGAAGTCGGCAAAGTCGCTGGGCAGTGCGAGCGACGGCAACACACCAATGTTGAGCAGCAGGGCCCGGCCATCGCTGGCGCCGTCGAGGGCCTGCTTGACGGCTTGATTGTGGGTAGCTTGGTTTTCCTGGCTCGAAGCCAGCAGGGCCAGCCAGAAGCAGCCATCCACCGTGCGACTGGCCGCACTGAAACCGCCGGCTGCGGGTCTGCCGCCGCTGAAGATCGGAGTGGTGAAGTATGGCGCGGCCTGTTGGCTCGCCGTCAGGTTGTAGATGCGGCTCAGTCCCTGCACCACCTCGGCATAGCGGGCCGTTTCGCTGACGGACAGTTTCTGCTTGACGTACACCTGCAGGCTGAGCGGCAGGACGGTCAGTTCATCGCAGGTTTCAAAGTCGACGGGGCCCTTGATCCTGGCGAGGGGCCGTAGTCGATAGGTCTTGGTGTCGCTTGGGGAGGTCAGCTCCAGGCAGATCAACCCCTGGGCAGCAAGGGCGGGTTTAAGCGGAATGCCCAAGAGTTGCAAGAATGCCAGTCTCTGCTTTTCGGGGCTCAGGTTGACGCGATACAGAAGCGTGTCCGTCAGCCAGGCAAACAGCTCCAGCACGGTGCGGCCCGGATCGCCAGGGCGGGGGTCGGTCCACTCGGGGGTGTGGGCGGGAATACGGGCCAGCAGTTCGCTGACGAGATCGTCAAAACTGCGGTCATCCAGGGATGGCGGACGAATGGGCATGATCTAGGCCTCCAGTTGCAACGTCAGACCCAATTGCCGGGCGGTACCGGTGCGCTTGATGCGGTACCAGATCTCCACCCGCAGGTGGCTGGGTTGGGCCGGCACCTCATTCACCTCCACCCGATCCAGCACGATGCGGTTTTCCCAGCGGCTCAGGGCATCAGTGATGCGATCGTGAATGCGGCGCCGGGTGGTGAGTGAATTGGCCTGGTTCAGAAACTCCTCCAGGCTGCCGCCGAAATCCGGCCGCATCAATTGCTCGCCAGGGCGGGTGCGCAGAATCACCTCAATGCGTTGACGCACGCTGTCTTCGAGGCTGGGATAGCTCAACTGACCCGCCCCATTCGGCACGGTCAGGAATGGCCAGGTGAGCAGCGGAGGAGGGAGAGCCATGGCTATGAAGCGGTAGCGGGAAAGGCTGAGATGATGAATGGGAATGGAAACGGGAACGGGCAATAGTTATTAAGAATTGGATTTTTTGATTGGGAAAGGAATGCATATTTTGATTATGAAGATCCACCAGAAGATCAGATTAAAGAGCTGCAGGAACAGATTCAGAACAATGAAGGCGCAAAGCGTGATGATTGGGATATTGAAGCCGCAGATCCAGCTCAGACCAAGTCCGCCGCCGGATTTGTCGTCACCTTTCAGCAAGTCTTTAGGGTCGTTGCGCAGCAGGTTGAACAGCCGGGGTGGCACCCGGAAGGCCACGTTAGGCCTGAGATTCTGCAGTGCCTTGGGATCAAGAACATCGGGCAAATCGATCCGTAATGGTGGAGCATTGGTGTTGGTGTACCAGGGGGCAATCTTGAAGGGGTTACTGTAATCACTCCAGATGATCTTTGTTGGACAGCCATCATCGCGACGCAGGCGTACGAAGGCGCGTACCTGATACAGGCGATCGCTGTCTTCAAATCGTTCCGCTGCGGTAGTTAGCTCCCCTAGCCGTTGCAGCAGTTGGGTGCGGACCAGGGCCACGATGCGCCCTTGCTGCTCAGCGCCGATCAGGCCCCACTTGCTTGGCAGCCGCACCTGCTGATTGGCCTGGCGTTCCACCAGGACCCGATACGCCTGCTGCAGGAAACTGCCCAGCCGCTGGCTGTGGTCGGTATTGGCATCGATGCTGATCTGATTGAGTTCCTGGAGTAGCGCCGAATTCTCAAAGGCATTTAAGTGATGCTTGAGCTGTAGCAGAAACAGCGAATTGATCGCCTGCTGCTTGGCGGGATCGGAGCTGTCCGCATCCGCTGCTGTCAGAACTTGGCCGGCAAAACCGGAAGGAAAACTGCGGGTCTCGTTACCGCCACTGCGCAGATAATAAGGCAAGATTGTATTTATGATTTCCTGGTCGAATGCCTTACTGGTTGCCTCATCCGTGGGCGTGGGCAATGGCTGGGGCAGCTCGCTGCGCTCCGAGCTGGTGACAGGCACAAGACCGAAGAGAATCGTTCGTCCGGTAGCCTGATTCACGGCGGGCGGAGCGATGAACAGGCTGCTGACGCTTTCGCTCAGGCGGGTGGCATCGGGCACCAGGCGGCTCTCCAGGTCGGGATGGCCACAAAGGGGCCGGGGCCGATGGCTGGGGTCCGGATCGAGCATTTCCTCGTTGTTGTTCTCAAAGACCACCCAGCCCCTCATACTTGTGCCGGTGGCGGTTTGCTCCTGGTTGCGCCAGCCCTCCCGTCGCCCATCGGCAGCAAGGCGGCGGACCACCAGTCCGGCACTGTCGATACGTTCAGGGTCGAGGCGTGCCTGCAGGGTGGGCAGTGCAAACGGGTTGCAGACCACTTCCAGCAGCGCCAGGTAAAAAGTGCGATGTACGGGTTGGAGTAACTGCAGCACCTCGTTGCTGGCTGGAGTCAGGCGGCCCTGCAGGCTGTTGCCGGCAGTCAGCTCGTTGAGGATTGCGTTCAGGAAGTTCTGATCCTGCCGCTCGATCAATGTGGGTCGCCCATTGCCGCCGCCCCAACCAGGCTTGTCGGGCACCTGGCTGGCCCCCAGGCCCTGCAACGTGGTGGGGTGTTCCGCCTGGATGGGCTGGCGGGTCTGACGCCGGGATCTGGTGGTCACCATATGTTTCCAGCTCCTGGCGTGTAGGTACTGGCGATCACCGTGGTGGCCTGGAGGACATCACAACGCACCATTCCCGAAAAATTGCTGACGGCGGCGTTGACCGTGACCTGACCTGCTTTGACCTCAACCTGGCTGGCCTGAATGCTCACCTGGGCCGCTGCCTGCACCGAGACGCCCCCCGAATCGATTGTGATCGTGTTGCCGGCGGCCTTCAGCTCAATCTGACCGCCACCGGAATCGGTCAGCGTGCCCGTCACGCCATTGGCTGTTTCGAAGCTGATCGTGGCGTTGCCGGGGGTGGCCTCGACGATGGCGATGCGGCTGCCGGCCTTACCCACCAAAGACCAGCGATCGGTGCGGTCACCACCCAGCTGCTCGGGCGCCTGGGCGGCTCCGTTCCAGAGTCCGCCGACCACGATGGGCAAGCGGGAATCTCCCTGCACAAAACTGATCAGCACCTCGTCACCTACATCCGGCAGCAAAAAGGCGCCCCTGCCAGCCCCGGCGAAGGGCACCGCCACCCGTGCCCAGATCGGGCCGTCCTGATCGGCCGGACCATCGAAGCTGAACAGCCGCACCTGGACGCGGGACTGGTTGTCGGGGTCCTGCACCGATACCACTTCGCCCAGGTAATGGCTCTGGAAAAGGCCAGGAGTTGGAATAGTGAATGGCAAGCTCATGGGTTACCTCCCCAGAAGGCCGATTCCGCCTCAAAATCGGTTTCGTAGCCCCGCGTCAGGTCAAACCGGTGGCAGGTGCGGGTGACGTAGAAGGTGTTGTCGAAGCGATCGCCCATGCCCCGCAGTCGCACATGGCTGCCCACCCGCAGGGTCGGGTTGCCTTCGGCGGTGGCCTCGACGCAGACGAAGCGCCGGGCCTCAGCATCAAAGGCGGCGTCTGCCAGGGCCTGGGCCTCGGCTTCGGTGCTGGCGGCCAGGTGGGCGATGTGATGGTGACGATCTCCCAGGGTGCGCTGCAGCACCTGCGCCCCGGTGCGACCGCGCCCCGGACCGGCCTGCCCCCCCCGGCTGCGCCCCACAATTCGGCGGCCCTGGCTGGCATCCCAGCCAGCGATGGTCACCTCGGTGGTTTGGTGGGCCAGATCCGCCAGCACCCTTGCTTGGCGCAGCTGGCTGTGCAGCTGCAGTTCGAGGGCGCCGCGGCGCACCTCCGCCCTGGGCGAAACGTGCAATTCATCGCCCACCACCTGCAGATCGCCGTCATAGCGCCGCAGCAGGCGCCGCAGAAAGGCAAGATCGCTCTCGTCCAGTTGCACCTGGGGACCCATTGACTCACCCAGCCCCGTGATCACCGGGTTGAGATCCAGTTGGTTCGCCAGTTGACGGGCCAGATCGGCGATGCTGGCGTTGAGATGGACCTGGGTGCGGCGGATCATGCGGCTCCGTTGCAGCCGATCTTCCGCCAGCACGATCAACTGCGGCGCGTCGTTTTCAGGAAACTTCGCCTCCAAGCCGGTGATCAGGCCACGGAAGATTTCTTGCGGGGCTGTTTCGTCGCCGCTGTAAAGGGCGATGGCCTCCCCAAGTCGGAGGATCCTGTCATCCTCAAAGGCGAGTTCCGCCCCGCCGCTGACGTCGCTGGCCACATTTGTGAGGCGCAGCTCCAGCGCCGACAAACCGCCCTCCTGCTCGTTCATCGCCATGCTCACGACCAGTTCACGCACCTTTGCGTACTCCTGACCGTTAATGCGAACGGTCGGGCGAGCGCGGTAGAGGGCCTGGCTGGTGGTCGGAGTTTCGGGCATGGGCTTAGGGCGAAAGAGAATGGCTTTGGAGGGTCAATCGGCCCGCAGACGGCAGGCTCGCTGCTCCATCTGGCGCAGCAGCAGTTGCAGGTTCTCGGCCGGTGGTTCCCGCAAAACCGGCGCCTGCTCGCCAGTCGCTGCCGGTGGCGTTTCAGGGGCAACGGTGCCAACCACTTGATCAAAGACAATGGGCATGACGCATCTCCTCAGGTGAACTGAATTCGGCTCTGCAGACTGGCGGAGGCCCCCACATCGGCCCTGAGGCCGCTGGAACTTTCCAGTTCGGCCTGCCCGCCGACTTGAAAGCTGGCATTGCTACCGGTGCAACGATTCAGGGAGGCACTGGTAGCCCTCAGCAGTGTCGGATCCAGCCGCAGCGGTGGGCCGTTGGCGCTGGCAGCAATCCTCAGACCAGCGAAGGCGCCCTCGCTAGCCGCAATCCCCGCGGAGGCCTGGCCACCGATCGCCAGATTCCCACCACCTGAGATACCGAAGCCGGCATTCAAGCCCGCTTGGCCACTGGCAAAGGCTGCCGCTGGACTGAGTTGGATTTCAGCAGAGAGGGCGATTGCTCCCGCGGGAAAGCGGATCGATTCGAGGCCATTGTTGGCGGCGATGGCCCTGGCGGCATTGGGGTTGCCAGCCTGGGTTGCCACATCGGTGAGACTTTCAGAGCTGGTAGCCAGGTTTTGAACCAAGGGCTCGAATTTGCTGTCGCTGCCCTGGCTGAGACTTTCGAATACCTTGTCCTGGCTGGCCAAGGTGAGGTTGATGGAGGCGCGCAGGGGGACGCCGGTGGGGGCAAAGAAGTCGATGGTTTCTTTATAGGACTCCACTAGACCCTGGAACTTGAAGGTGCCCCACTCGAACAACACCACGCTGGGGGGTGCGGCATTGTCACCCTCGCGCTTGGCCGGTTCCATCAGTTTGGCGATCTTGCCGGTTTGCAAGCGCACGTCGGTGCCATCGTGGGTGCTGTCGTAGATCAGATCCATGCTCAGTTTGGCCGAGCTTTTTGTCACGTACTGTTTCTTTTCTTTGCCCTGACCCTTGTCCTCCAAAGTGTTGGCAATGGATATCTGCAGCGTGGTCGGATTGAAATGCACCGCAAACGGCTGGTTGGCCTCGGGGCCATTTAGGGGCTTAAAGCTGGCTCGAGTTGGTGCGGCGGTCATGGCGATTCAGGTACGGGCTGGGGATGGGCTGGGGCTGCTCAGTAGCGTTAAACCCTCGTGGGCAATTTGCAGTTCTTCTATGCCCACTTCCGCGCTTCTGGCATTGAGATCGGCCGCCTTGAACTTGATCGGCAGGGCGTTGTCCAGGCGCCAACGCAATTGCTCCTGATCACTGCTATCGCGCAGGCTGATCGTGGCGCTGAGGCGATAGGCGTAGGCCCCATTCTGGCTGGTCATCTCGAACCAGCGCCACAGATCCCGGCTGGCGGTCATGCCACGCTTGAGGATGATCGTGGCAAAGGTCACTGGACCGACCCGCTGCACCGCTCCATAATTGCGGCCGCCTTCCTTGATCACCTTGGGCTCCATGGTGGCCTCCAGGCCCGTGCATTCCGAGAAGGCACCACTGCAGAGGTTGTCGATGCGCTGATTAGTACCGCTGAGTCGAGATTCCTGGAACTCCACGCGAAAGCGGAAGACGTGCAGGGGATCGGCGAATCCGGGATCTGGCATCGTTCAGCTCAGCGGTGGATTGGGGGAAAGGGGCGGGACAAGGTATGGATCGATCAAGGATTGACGGCGCTCAGCCCTAGGGCGGCACCGACACCAGCGACACCTGACCGCCTTGGCTTAAGGCCAGAACAACATGGATCTGTTCGATTGGCACGGCGGCGGTGAACTGCACCTCGGCAATCACGCGCCCGTTGTCGAGATCGGCCTGGCGGGTGGTGGTGCGATCGCACCGCACCGAGAAGGCCTGCCCAGGGCTGGCTCCGGCCAGGGCTCCGGCTTGCCAGAGACCCAGCAGCAGGGCGTCGAGGTCGCTCTTGAGCCGATTCCAGAGTGACTCCGCCGCAGGTTCGAAGCTGACCGCTTCCCCCAAGCTGCGCGCCGCTCGCACTATCGCCGTTACCAGGCGGTTGACAGAGGCCGGTCGGTAGCTGGCGTTCAGACTGGTGGTCACATCCGAGAGCAACCGCAGCCCCGCCGGTGTGGGCCCCAGCAAGGAAACGCGCTCCAGCAAGGTGTGGGGCCTGGCCTGGCCATGGGGGGTGAATAGTTGGGCTCGCGTCAGGGCTGGTTCCAGCCCGTTCACATCGGCCAGGGGCAGGCCAGCGGCACTGCGGAAACTGCCTCTGGTCAGGGCATTGCGAGCCAGCAGACCGATCAGCACCCCCTCGGGGGATTCCAGTTGCCCAGGCAAGCGCAACGACCCCGGGGTCTGCACCCAGGGATAGACCAGCTGGACGAAGGCGCTGGCCAGCCCCTGGGGGTGATCGCCGACGCCATAGGCCAGGGGGGGCACAAACACTGGCTCCCCTGTTGCCGAATCGGCATCGCTACGCTCCCCCTCGACCAAAAGCGCCAGATAGTCCTGCAGGGCGATCGCCCCATCGGATTCAGGCAGGGGTAATGGCAGGGCGGCAACCAGTTGCACTTCCCGCTGCAGGCGGCGCAACAGGTTGGCCACCAGAGCAAGCGCGCTCGCCCAGACCGCATAGCCCTCCAGGTCGCAGCGGGGCTCTTGTTGGACCAAGGCCCGTTGGTCCGAGGGGACGCTTTGGGCTGGCGTGCATTCGACGAATTGCTCGCTCTGGCTGGCTTGCGTCGTCTTGGAGAGCATGGGAATTGGGCAGGCCACCAGTTCGGGCAGATCCGGCAGGCCCACATAGGAGATATCAGGCAGGCCGAACAGCAGGCCGATGCCGCGCCAACTGTCGCGATTCAACGGTGTTGCCGACAACCGCTGGGGATAGCCCGGCAGCAGCTTGGCCAACCGTGCCCGGCGTTGCTCCCGTGGGGCGTTCAGCGGCAGGGGATCGCCGACCCGGACCACGTAGCAGCGCCTTCCCCCCTGGGCAAAGAAGGACCGCACCGCCGCCCCCAGATAGGTATGGCTCCAAGGCTCTGCCGACGACGAGGTTGTGTAGGGGGTTGCATCCGGGCTTGCGTCCTGCCCGGCCTCCTGAGTCGCCGGAGTGTCGGTTAGCTGGCAGGGACGGCGATCCCAGGCGAACAACCGATCGAACATCTCCCAACTTTCCAGCGGAACCGGCAGATCCTCGAGGTCCAGCCGCGCTTGTCCCGGATTGTCTGCCAGACTCTGGAGCCAACCCTGGGCAATTAACCACCTATGCAGAGCCTCCGGGAGGTCGGTGTCGCGTCGTGCGACCAGACCGATGAAGCAGGCCACATCAGCCCGATTCGGGACCGGCAGGATCAGGGGCGGTCCAACCTCGAAGACAAGACCAGGCATGGTGCATCCCTTAGAAGATTTCCTGGTTGTTGCTGCCGACGAAGACCAGTTCTTCCGCCGATAGCACCAATTCCTCCATGGCCACATCGCCGCCGCCCTTGGCCGCCAGCGTCGGACCGGTGTACTTCATCGGTATGACGCCGCGTAACTTCCAGGACTGCACGGTTGTGCCGGCCTCATCGCGCAAAGTGATCACCACCTCCCGTTTAGCGGCAGGTCCAGTTTTGCGCACCTGGGCGATCCAGGTCCAAAGGTCGCTGGAATTGACGATGCCACGCTTGAGCGTCACGTCGCTGACTTTGTGCATGCCGGGCACTTTGCGCACGTGGTTGAGCTTGTCAACACCCGTGCGGTACTCGGCAATCGTCATCTCGGTGCCGATGCCAGAAACGTCGGAGAAGCCGCCCAGAACGGTCTGGGGATCAACTCCGCCGGGGCTGTTGAGATCAACGAGGTAGTTGAAGGCACCGTAGGGAAAGGTTCGATCTGAGGCCATGGGGAAGTTTCTCCTGGTGAGCTGGGTTGAAGAGTTGGGCTCTAATTACGACCATCGACTGTTTTCTGACCGATGCGGAAGATGACAAATTCAGCCGGTTTGATCACCGCCACGCCAATCAGGCAAATCAGGCGGCCATTGTCCAGATCGTTCTGGGTCATGGTGGAGCGATCACACCGTACAAAAAAGGCATCCTGCACCGATTCACCCAGCAGGGCCCCCGATACCCATTCATTATAGAGAAAACTCGTCACTGTTTCGCGGATGTTGGCCCAAAGTCGTTCACCGTTGGGTTCGAACACCGCCCATTGGGTGCTGCGGTCGATGGAGGCTTCGAGATAGTTGAAGAAGCGCCGCACGCTGACGTACTTGAATTCCGGATCGGAACTGGCGGTGCGACCTCCCCAGACCCGGCAGCCCCGCCCCGGAAAGAAGCGCAGACAGTTGATACCCAGGGGATTGAGAATTTCCTGCTCCGCAAAGTTGATGTCCCGCTCGAAGCGCAGTGCGCCCAGCACCACCTCATTGGCAGGCGTTTTGAACACCCCGCGCTGGGCATCGTTACGACCATAAATGCCGCAGATGAACCCGGAGGGCGGCAGGGCAATCTCGGCGGGTTGGCTAGCCTCTCCCGGACGAAATAGAGGGTTTGCTACTACGACCCAGGGATAATAGAGCGCCGCATAGCTGGAATCGATACGGCTGCGGGCAGTTCGGGCATCATTGAAGCTTGCTTGGCTGTTTTGTTGTTTCGGCGTGTCCAGAATGGCGATTTGGTAAGAGCGTCTTCTCGCCACGAACTTCAGCAGTTCCTGCTCAATGCCTTGATAAAGTGTGGCCCCATAGGCTGAATAGCCGGGTGCCGCTACGATGGAGATCTCCTCAAGGGATTTAAGTGATTCCAAAGCAGACCTGTAGTCGGCAACAGAGGGGTCGCCACCACTGCTGCCTCCCCGCAGACGGATCGGTTCGTTGCGGCTGACCAGTTCGGTTGCTAGTTGGGCCAGGCGATTGCGGAGCCTGAGCGGATTGAGCGAACCACTAACCACCGAAAGGGCGATGGGATTGCTCAGGGCATCACTGCGTCGTGTCGGGGTTGTTGCCAGTACGGCGCCGATCCAGCGAGGATGGTCGGGGCTATAGCCAAGATCCTCATAGAGGTTTTCGACGCCGTCGTTCGTGCGGCTGATCACGTTCAATGTGAGGATGCTGGCGGCAATAAATGACTGTTGGGACAAATCGATCTGAGTATCATTGATGTCACGCCAACCCTGGCTGCCTTTGTTGACGACGAAGCTGGCAGTCCCGCCATTTTCACCCTGGGCCGGGGGGGCCACAGCGGATAGGCCAAGGCGGGCAAAGACATTGTTTGGATCATTGCGAATCGCCAGGGTGCGAGTTGCACCGGTGGCACGGGTTTGGAGGGCCAGGTTTCCCCCCACTAGCACGGCATTGAGGTTTAGGGGCGGTTGGCCAAGCAGCGTATTGAGCTCGGCCAGCGAAACGTTGGCCAGATCCGCCACGTTATTGGTGGCTGTTGCATTGGCATTGCTAACCGGTGTGACAGGCAATGCCAAGGTGGCTGGTGCGTTAATCACCTGAATTGCCGCTCCGAGACCCCTCACATCCGTGCCGAGGACGAGGTTCCCATTGGCATCTAGGCGGGCATAGCCACCCCGCAATTGCGTATTGATCGCCGTTAGCAGGGCGTTGACATCATTTCCGGTGGGCAGATTCAAGGTCTGGTTGATGCCCTGGGTGCCGATTCGCACCACTAGCTGCTGATCAGCCGGCAGATTCAGGGGGGCTAAAGCTTGCGTGCCGACTGCCTCCGCCGCTTCTCCAAGGAAGCTGATCGTCTGATCAACGCCGTCGATGGTCAATCGCAGTTGCCCGCCGGCGGGTAGATTGAAGGGTGGCGCCTGGGTTCCCACCACCTGGGCCGGTCGCGCCAGCTGTTCGCCCCCCAGGCGCAGGATGCTGCCGATCGGAGCGCTTGCCAGGGTGTTCTGGCTAATCTGGGTTCCCTTTTCGTATAATTCAATTACGCCATTGCCACCCTCTCCTGGGAAGCGGGCGCGGAAACGAACATCCGCCGCTTCATCGGGCAGCAAGTCATCGGATTGCCCGGTCAGGGCGTTGGAGGGTTGGACGCGGGAGACGTACAGCCGGGAGCCGCCATTATCGAAGAAGGTGTTGACCGCATGTGCGATGTAATTCAGCTGGCCGTTGATATCGCCAAAACCACCATAGATGCGTTCAAAATCGCCGAAGTTAGTGATTAGTTCGGGCGTAACACCAACGGGCCCTTTTAGGGTGGGGCCCACGAAGGCTGTGGTGCTTGTGCCGACACCCTCGATCGATTTGGAGCGAAAACTGGTCTCCTCAACATAGACACCGGGGGCTAGGTATTCGGGCATGGGGTCAACTCCTTAAATCGGGAAAGTGGATGGGGGAAGGGATCGCAGACAGGAACGGAGGTGAAAGTGGAGTTCGGAGGATGGAGGACACTTTGCAAACCAAAAAATCACCTATGGTCTGGCGATCAGGTTGACCTCCAGACGATCTGGGGAGTCGCGCCCTGAGGCCAGCCGATAGGCAGTTATGCGTCCATCTTGAAGCTGAGGATCAGGACCATTGAGAAGATCGGGGTTTGGCAGATATCCAGCGTTGGGATCCCTGAAGTGCAACCAGTCGACCTGATCAGGTAGGGGTGTCAGCCGGGCATCGAATACCACCTCCAGCCGCACTGACACCTGTACCGCCAGGGTGCTGCTGCCATCCCAGCTGGTGACAGGCAGGCCAGCAACTGCGATCAGGGCCTCACCCCGCCAGTCCGCCAGCGCGAAGGCTGGCGCCGGCAGCAAGCCATTGCTGCCGTTGGCTTCGCGCACCACCCGAATCCAGGCCCAAGGCAGACGCCGCGGAAGATCGCCCGGGGCTGCTGCCGCCGCCAGCACGGTGGCCCTTATTACCGCCCAACCGCTTGCTGTAGCAGCAGTCGGCGACGGGTAGAGGGCCACATCCACTGCCTTGAACACTGAATCGGTGGCGGTAGCACTGGCAGCGCGCGGCAACGTCAGCTGCACTTCCCTTGGCAAGTAGCGCCCCGAGGGATCGCTGAACTGCAGGTTCAAGCTGACGGGCCAGGTTTGGCCGGCTGGGGGGGCGGCTGGCGGCTCACTGAACGTGGCGGTGTAGTCGTTTAATGCCGCGTAGTCGGGAGCTGCCTGAATCACATAGAGACCGCGGCGGTTTCTGATCAGCTTCACTCCTGCCGCGCTGACCTGCACCGGGTCGATGAGCGGGACGCCAGTTACCGCATCGACACAGCGCAGGGCCGCCAAAATGCGTTGGTCACAGGCTTCAAGAATCATTCGTTTGCTCCTGCTCCATGGGCATTGGCGGGATCATCGCTCCAGGTGAAGCGGGTGCTGACAACCGGTAGTGCCCCCGGTACATCTTCAGCCGGATCAATCAGAACAACGCGGGCCACATAGGCCACACTCAGCCGGTAGGAGGGCTGCAATGCGTCCCAGATTCGCATGATGTCTTCGAGGCTTAAATCAGTTGGTATGACTTGCACACGATCTTCTTGCTGCCAGTTTGCTGGGGATAGCGAGGCAACTTCTAAATTGGGATGTTGGTGCAGTTGCTGCATTGACCAGGCCAGAATGACCTGCTCATTCAATACCGATTCTGACCAGGCCGTCATCAGAAAATGCAGATCGAGAGCCAAGGGCGGACTGGCGTATTCCTTGCTGGGGAGTTGGGTTGCATTGCGGGCATGCTCGTTGATGGTGACCCTATGCAGAAACAAGGAAAGTGTTGTTGGATGTAAGCCGAGAAAATCCGGCTCTTCCTTGGCCAGATCGCTGCTGCCCAGTAGGGAGAAACCGCAGTCGCCTACTGGTTTTGTGGCTAGTAGTTGATAACGATTCCGTAGGGATGTGACGAGGGAATTACCGACGGCATAAACGGCTTCTATATTGGCCATCAGCTTTCAGCACTCCCGATTTCGCGTCGATCAATTGACTCGTTCCCAAACTGACGACACTGTCTCTTGCGGATGCTGTAACGGCTTTGGTTCAGCTGCGGCCCAATGCCGCCCTGGCCTTGGTCGATGGGCGCCGCTTGGATGTCCCATTCCGGAAATCTGATAGCTGTCCGGGCTGGGTTGGCCACCGTGAAAACTGCGGTGAAGTTGCAGCTAGTCAAGCCATACCAGCCAGATCGGAATCATGCTCTTCAGAAAACTTATCAGTTTATTCGGATCTCACAATCACGCCATTTTGCAGCTTGAGTCAGTTCTAGTTGCAGCATTAACTCCAACCTGTTCTGCTTTTTTCAGGTCTCTTGGGATCCTTGGCGGTGTAGTTGGCTTGACCGCGGCAGATCCGCAGCGGAGCTGGGCACTTGGTGGCCATGGCGAACACGGCCGCCGTCAGGCGCTGGCCTGACGCCCCAGTGGGAACCTCCTCAGCCCGGCCCTAGGGCTGGTATAAAAATCTGCGCTGTGCAGCCGGCTTTTAAGCGATTGGTCCTGAATGGGAAACTGAGGTGTCCCGTGGCAGGAAAATCTCCGTATCTGGCGACTTCAGGCCGAATTCATGCGATAACAGTGTCATCCTCCTCAAAGCACCACCATGACCCCGCTTCTTCCAAGCCCAGCAAAAACCTTGCATCGGCCCCGTAGAACGGGCGGCAGCCTGGGTTTTGCATTGGGGGTTCAAGCGCGGGTATTACCCCCGAGCCACCAGTGCTCCAAGCCGCAAATCGATCGACTGCGCCGGCGGGCCCAGATGGTGCGGGAAGGGGTGATTACAGCATGGATCACCTTGCTGCTGACCAGCGTGGCGGTAGCAGCACCGGCCACGTTGCAACAAAGTCCGCTGACAACAATCCGGTCAATGCAACAGCATATAATGCCGTTGTTAGGCGGGTACCCGTCTTCGGCATTAATCGACTGCCCCTGAGGGAAAATCTCTAACGATTGTAACAAGGGGCCCATATTAGGCCCCTGAATTAGTTTTGTATATGCATAAGCGACCCTTAAAAAATTGATAATTATTTGGCGAAAATTTTCATTTTCATATTTGCCTTATTCATAAGCATACATTTAATCAAGCAGTTTTTCTTCTTGATAGGCTTAGCCCGGTAAGGTTATTATCTTACTCCTCAGATAAATATTCAGGTCGCGCTTGAATTCATAGGATAGAACCGTCGAGGTAGTGCTGGGTGGTGTCGCGGCAATTTCAGTGATTGTGGCCCCCAGGGAGCGGATCTTTCCGGCGGTGTCCTGGTTGGTGGCAATGGTGTGGCAATGGTAATGATGCCGTCTCGGCTCCAAAGGTCCACCGTGGGTTTGATCCCCACACTGGCTTAGGCCACCCACCGCCTCACAATGGGTTCACTTTTAGATCTCCATGACGCTCCGCAACACCATTGCCCTGGGGATGCTGGCCTTCGTGCCCCTTTCCATCGCCGCCGAAACCCTGCACTGGGGCGATGGCGCCGTGTTTGTGACTGCGATCCTGGCCATCATCCCCCTGGCGGTCTGGCTCAGTACGGCCACCGAAGAACTTGCCCTCGCCCTCGGACCCTCGATCGGGGCCCTGCTCAATGCCCTATTCGGCAACGCTACCGAACTGATCATCGCCTTGACAGCCCTGCGGGCTGGCCTGGTGGACATCGTCAAGGCCAGCATCACCGGCACCATCGTGGCCAATCTGCTGCTGGCCCTGGGCCTCTCGATGCTGGTGGGAGGCATCGGCCGCCGCGAACAAACCTTCCAGCCGGTGGTGGCTCGCGTCAACGGCACCGCCATGACCCTGGCGGTGCTGGCCATCGTCATCCCCAGCCTTACTCAGATGGGCCAGGGCGAACGCGGTGTTGCCGGCAGTGAATCGTTCTCGCTGTTTGTGGCCTGGGTGCTGTTGCTGGTCTACGGCCTGACCCTGTTGTTTTCGCTGCGCACCCACACGGGGCTATACGAAGTGGCGGAGGTGGATCTGGAGGAACAGAGCCATCACGGGGGCGAGAAGCCGAAGTTATTCCCCTGGTTGCTGGTGCTGGTTCTGGCCACCGCCGGCGTCGCCTACGAATCGGAAATGTTCGTCGGGGTGGTTGAGGGGGTGACCGAGAGCGTCGGACTCAGCCCCCTGTTCACCGGGGTGGTGCTGCTGCCGTTGCTGGGAGGGGTGGCCGAATACCTGACCGCCGTGTCCATGGCCCGCAAGGACAAGATGGACCTGTCGGTATCGGTGGCCCTTGGCTCCACCCTGCTGGTGGCCCTGCTGGTGGTACCCCTGCTGGTGCTGATCGGCCCTGTGTTGGGTCATCCGATCGACCTTCATTTTGAGCTTTATGAGCTTGTCGCCATTATCACCGCCGTGGTGGTGAGCAACTTGGTCAGCCTGGATGGCCGCTCCGATTGGCTCGAAGGGGTGTTGCTGTTGGCGGCTTACGTCATTCTGGCAGCAGGCTTCTATTTCCAGCCGGCCGTGCTGGGCGCCACCACCTGAGATGACGCGATTCGAAGACGAACTGTTTCCCGCCTTACCCGCCGAAGAGCCCCTGCCGGGCGAGCCGGTCCAGTCGCTGCGTTCGGCTGCTTTCCAAGCCAGCCGCAAGGACGAGGTGCCGATGTTTCGGGCCAGCAATGCCTGGCTGCGGCTACAACGCTCCAGCTCGCTGCAACTGCTGCTGGCCCTGCTGGTCACCCTGGTGGCCCTGGTGGGGGGTTATGCACCGCTGATCCTGGTGGCCTCCTCGGTGCTGGTGGCCCTGGCCCTGGTGCAGCTGCTGCCGCCGTTGTGGCGTCAGTTAAGTGGCCGGCTTGATGATGGACCCACCGCCTTGGCCCTGGCGGTGCTGGCATTAGTGATCGCGGCGGTGACGATTCCGTTGAGCTTGGGCTGGCTCGAGCCGTTTTTGAACCTGTTTCGCTCGCGCAATTGGGAGGCCATCGGTGCCATCGGCGAGGGGGTGGTGGGCGCCTTTGGCCAGATCCTGGTGGCCCTGGTAGCGCTGTTGATTGCCTGGCGACAGGTGATGGTGGATCAACGCCTGACCACCCAACAAAACCGCATCACCCAGGCCCAGACGATCGACAGCTTCATCCACGGCATCTCGGAATTGATCAGCGATGAAGAGGGAATGCTTGAGGATTGGCCCCTGGAGCGCATGTTGGCCGAAGGGCGATTGGCGGCGGTGATCAGCAGCATCGACCGCGAAGGCAAGGCCCGCATCCTGCGTTTCCTTTCCAATGCCCGCCTGCTGACCCCCCTGCGCCGTGACAACCGCTTGGGTCGGGCGATTCTTGATGGCCAGGGTAATTACGAGGAAGACCGGCTCAGTGGCATTCCGGTGATCCGGCTGAAGGACATGCTCAAGGGGGCCGACCTGAGCGGCACGGACCTGCGCGGCATTGATTTCAACGGCGCCGACCTGCGCGGCTGTGATTTCCACCTGGCCGACCTCAGCGACGCCAACCTGGCCCGCACCAACCTGGCTGGCGCCAGCCTGGAAGGGGCCCGGCTGGAGGGCACCCGCTTCTTCTTCGGCCGTGTCCAAACCGCCTCCCCCTGCGCCTCCAGCGGCCCGATCGATCTGCGCAATGGGGTCGGCAGCGGCGCCGTGGTCGAAAACCTCAACCTGGCCGCCGTGCGGGGTCTCGATGCCCAAAGCCACCAATACCTCGCCTCCTGGAGCGGCCCCCGCTCCCGCCGCACCCTGCCCGGCGGCTGCCGCGGCATTCCCGACAAGCTGGTGCCGCCGCCCGAACTGCGCCAGGCCTGAACCAGCCCTGAACCAGCCCTTGGTTGGCTTGCCAATCCGGCCTGCCCGCCGGGTCATGGCATCATGGACGGGCAGCCGATCATGGATTGGTTGTTGCCCTGGAGGGGTGGTCGAGTGGTTGATGGCTCCGGTCTTGAAAACCGGCGTGCCGAAAGGCACCGTGGGTTCGAATCCCACCTCCTCCGTTTTCCGCCAATGAAGCACGGCTAGCACCTTGAGCGGCGAGGCCAATCTCAATGGCCTGCGATGTTGCTTAGCGGCGATAGCCTCAGTTCATGACCAATCCCCAGCTCACCAAGAACCTCCTGGAGGTGATCCGGAGCCTGCCTGATGAGGATCGCCGCTGTTTGCTGGAGCAGCTCGGCGGGGAGGCCGTTGATCTGAGCAGCCAAGATCTGATCGAACTCACCCAGGCGGGTCAAGCCTTCGATGACCTCGCCCAGGAACCTGATCTGTATAGCTTCAGTGACGGCGAACCAGTTGTGGCCGCTTGATGCTGGCTCGATTGTGTGAAGGTTTCGTCCCGTTGCCGCCTGAGACGCTTGACCACTTTGGCGGCGCCCCTCGTGCGTCGACGGATCGGCAGGCTGCCAGAGGATCTGCGGCTAGCCTGCGTGCAGCTCCTGCAGGAGATTGTTGGCGCTGATGTTTGATCAATGCGATGCGTTCCGCATACCAGTTGTGGAGGGGCTGGGCCCTTGACCAGCCCCCATCGCACCGAGCACCCCTATGTGGTTGCTCATGATCAGGCGTTGCGTCATCAGGACCTGGAGCAGATCGCCATGGTGGGCTTCATCCTGGCGGCCCCCCGCTATGCGCCAGAGCGGGGCGGCTTTCGGCCCTTTGCCCGCCACTATGCCAACGGGAAGGTGCGTCACTTCCAGCGGGATCGGGGCTTTCTGATCAAGTTGTCCCCCAGTTGGCGGGGAGCTGCATGCCAGGTGCCGCAAGCTGCAGGGCGCCGGCGTTGCCCGCGAAGGGGTGGCCCAGAGGCTGGTGGTGGTTGAGCACCGGTGGGAGGAGAATGAGCGGACTTGCACTTTGGGTGTAGTGCCTTTGGGGGTGGGGGAAGTGGGGTAGGGCAGGGGCGATGGCCGGAGGCGGCGAACTCGGGTAAGCCGGTTGGCCGTACAGAGCTGACACGACCAGTCGACAAGCAGGTGCCCCGGTGGCGCACCCCCTGCTGGAGGACCTGGCTTTGGGAGAGCATCAGATTTGCCAGAACTGGTCTATAGAACCGGAGCGGGATCGCAGACTGCTATTCAATGCTCGTGTTCTGCGGCAGTGCCCTCGATCAAGTTGCGGCAAGTGATCAAGGCGAACAACGCCTCTACTTTGTAGGTCCAGTCAGTAGCAACGTAAGTTTATACTTTAGTCACGGAGCTTGCGCATTGTTGAGAGAGGCGGGGTACTCGTTCCATGTGCGACCATCAAGTATACGCCCACCAGACTTTGATCTGCGGCCACCCCACTGTTTCCAGAAGAAGGCAACTGAGTGTTGTTCGCACAGCATCCTGAGTCCTTGAGCCCAAGCAAGTTCGACCGGACGGAATCCGATCCCGCTCTCTCCGCCTCCGATTACCCAATCAATCCCAGTAAGGTCGAGGTCATCAAGTGGGCCGAGCAACGGCTCCGCTGAAACGAATCGAACATGAGCAGGAATCTTTCTCAATGAA
>JBIIJV010000169.1:0-6540 GCA_044233545.1 Cyanobium sp. | reverse complement strand
AGGGCTGCCAGCACCAGTTGGCCACTGCGGCGCAGCAGGGTGCCGAGATTGGTGATCCCCCCCAGTTCGAGTTGCAGTAAGCCCGCCAGGGCCACCAGAACGGCCAGTCCTTGCAGCAGGCTTGATCCCAATGCTGACTGCTGGGCCCCGAGTAGACCGGCGGTCACCAGTTGCAGCAGGCACACCAGCCGGTACTCGCGGTGTTGTTTTGCCTCACGCAGTTTCAGCGCCGTCAGCACTAGCAGGCTGAGGCTGAGGCCACCCAGCAGGCTGAAGGGTGCCACCCCCCAGGCCGCGGCGGTCAACAGAGCCATGGCCAGCCATGGCAACCAGCCGCCCGTCACTTTCAGGGGCACAGCGCCAGGGCCTCCAGGCAACGATCGCGGTGGCTGCTGCCCCGATCCGGGGCGATCTGCAGGCCCGCCAGCGCCAAGCCATAGCTCTGGCCCTGGCGGTGCAGTTGGCAGAGGCGATCACAAACATGCTCCAGGGCTTGCTCCTGGGGCACGGCCGGGTCCGGTGCCAACAGGCTGGGTTCCGGCCGCTGGTCCTGAAACCGCTTGGTCTGGGCGCCCCGCCCCTGGGCCAATAGCTTCCAGGCCATGCGGCTGCTGCTGTCGCCGCGGCGGTGGGGGCGCAGGTCCTGCCATTCCTCAGTGCCTTCGCCGGCCAGGGCGCCGGCTGCTGCGGTGCGCTCGCGCCAATCGGCCATGGGCACCTGGCACACCGGGCCCGGATTCCGGGCCGGATAGATCAGCTGTTGGGCGGGCAGTTGCCAGCGACTCCAGCAGACAAACAGTCCCAGGGGGGCGGTGGTCTGCAATCTCAGCTTGCCGGGCCGCTGCCAGCCGCGCCGGTGGGGGGTCCAGGCCAGTGCCACCAGGTGCTCTCCCGGGCCGAGGCTGCCGATGCCCTGGAACGCACCGGGCCCCAGGCGCCATTCCAGGCCCTCACAGGCGGATTTGACCCGCACAATCAACGGATAGGCGGCAGTTTCCCCCGCGAAGGCCGGCTCTGGTTGGGCGCAGCGCACCTCGAGGCCCTCCAGCTGGCCATGGGTCAGATGCAGGCTCAACAGCTGCAAGGCCAGCATCACAAAGCTGAGCAGCAGTGGTCCGTTGCTCTGGGTCTGGATGCCCACCAGTTGCAACAGCAATGCCCCCCCAAGCCAGAGCAAGCCGAAACCGGTGGGCACGATGTAGAGGTTGCGCAGGCCCAGCTTCAACACCTCCCCCTGCTGTGGCGCAGGCAGCCTGCGAGACAGGAACTGCCCAAGCCGGTGGGGAATGGTCCGCTGGCGTGGTGCTGCAGATTGCATTGGCGTCACATTGGCATTAGCGCAGGCCACCTGCGGCGCCCAACAGTCGGTTGCTCAGGCTTTCTTCGCCCCGGATCTGGCCGCCATCAAGGCGGTGTTCGCAGACGGGGGTCAACACCGCCTGCACATCCTCCGGCAGCACATGGTCCCGCCCGGCGATCAGGCTCCAGGCCCGTGCCGCCGCCAGCAGGGCCAATCCGGCCCGCGGCGAAAGTGGCAGGCCCGGCCGGCCGCTGTCCCTGCTGCGGGCCAGCAGATCGAGCACATAATCGAGCAGGTCTGGGCTGGTGTGTACCGTCTGGACCTGCTGTTGCAGCGCCTGCAGGTGGGACGGGCTCAGCTCGCTGGAAAACTGGGCCGCCTTGAGCGCCTTGCCCTGCAGCAGGGCCCGCTCCGCTTCCCGGGCCGGAAAGCCCAGGTGCAAGCGCATCAAGAAGCGATCCAGCTGGGATTCGGGCAGGGGCGCGGTGCCGCCCTGGTCGAGGCCGTTCTGGGTGGCGATCACCAGGAAGGGCTCGGGCAATGGGTGGCTGATGCCATCGACGCTCACCCGTCCGTTGGCCATGGCCTCCAACAGGGCGCTTTGGGTGCGGGGGCTGGCCCGGTTGATTTCATCGGCCAGCAGCACCTGGCTGAACAGGGGACCGGGGTGAAAGTCGAAACGGCTGCGCTGGCTGTCAAACACATTTAGTCCGGTCAGATCCGCCGGCAGCAGATCACTGGTGAAGCTCACCCGGCGAAAGTCCAGACCAAACCCTCGGGCCAGGGCTTCCGCCAGGCTGGTTTTGCCCGTACCGGGCAGATCCTCCAACAGCAGATGGCCCCGGGCCAGCAAACAGGCCAGGGCCAGTTTTACCTGGTGCTCCTTGCCCAGCAGCACCTGCCCGATCGCCGCAATCAGCGCTTGAACAGGGGAATCCGTAGCGCTCATACCCCTGTTTTAGTTGCATTTGGCTTAGCGCTGTGCGCCAGCCTTGCAACTGATTGAATCACAGATCTTGCGAGGCCAGGGGCGTGAACCAGCGAATCGCCCCCCACGATGGCAATCCCCATGGGGGCAACCGGCTGGCCGTGGCCCGAAGCCTTGGTTGCCGGCCCGAGCAGTTATTGGAAGCCAGTGCCTCCCTGGTGCCCTTCGGTCCGCCCGCCAGCGTGCGCCGCAGCCTGCGCCGGGCCCTGGCGGGTGCGGCGATCAGGGATTATCCCGACCGGGAACACCAGGCGCTGCGCCAGGCGATCGCCCAGCGCCATGGCCTGGAGGCGGCGATGGTGCTGCCCGGCAATGGCGCCGCCGAGCTGTTCACCTGGGCCGGCCGCGATGCGGCCCAGGCCGGCATCAGCCTGCTGCCGGTGCCGGGTTTCGCCGATTACCAGCGGGCTTTGACTTGCTGGCAGGGAGCCTGGCGGCCCCTGGCCCTGCCGTTGCGCTGGTCGGGCCCCTTCCCCCAGCCCTTTCCAGCGCCCACCGCAGCCGACCTGGCCACCGCTACCGCAGCCGTGCTGTGGATCACCAATCCCCACAACCCGACAGGCCAGCTCTGGAGCCGGGAGTCCCTGGTGCCCCTGCTGGAGCGTTTCGCGTTGGTGATTGTGGATGAGGCTTTTTTGCCTTTGGTGCCCGGCGGCGAGGCCCAATCGCTGCTGCCCTGGGTGGGCCGCTGCCCCGGCCTGGTGGTGATCCGCAGCCTGACCAAATTGGCGGCGATTCCGGGGTTGCGGCTCGGCTATGCCCTGGCGGATCCCGAACGCCTGGCCCGCTGGGCCGCTTGGCGGGACCCCTGGCCCGTCAATGGCCTGGCGGCGGCGGCGGGGGTGGCCCTGATGGCTGATCGCGCCTGGGACCAGCGCGTACAGGGCTGGCTGGCGCGGGAAGGCCCCTGGCTGGCCGCGGAGTTGGCCCAATTGCCGGGCCTGGTGCCGATGGCATCGGCGGCCAATTTTCTGTTGGTTCGCGGTGAGCGGGCTGGCCAGCCCTGCTCCCTAAACGGCCTGCGCCTGGCCCTGGAGCAGCGCCACCGGATTCTGGTGCGGGATTGCCGCTCATTTACGGGGTTGGGTGAAAGCTGGCTGCGGCTGGCGGTGCTGGATCGCCGCGGTAACCGGCGCCTGCTTGGCGCCCTGGCCCAGGAGCTGGGGGGGTAGCGGCAAGCTCCGCTTCAGGCCATTAGGCCCGCTTCAGGCCCCTTAGGGGCCGAGGCCCCCAGGGCCAAGGCCCCAAGGGTCGCCTTCAGGTCGCTGCGGGCTTGCTGCAGGGCCCCATCCAGGGCCGCCCCATCTTTGCCACCGGCCTGGGCCAGGTTGGGGCGGCCGCCGCCGCCGCCGCCGCAGGCCTTGGCCACGCCGGCGATGAAGGCCCCCGCCTTGGGGCCGGCGGCGATCACCGCCGCACCGAAGGCCGCCGCCAGCACCACCTTGGTCCCATCGGCCGGAGCGGGCAGGCCCCCCAGCACCACGGCGGCATTGCTGCCCAGTTGCTCCTGCAGTTGCTGGGCCGCCGTCTGCAGGTCGCCGCCTTCAACCCCATCGAGACGCGCTACCAGCAATTGGCAGGCGCCGCTGCTTTCGGCCTGGCTGATCAGGGCCGCCGCCTTGGCTCTCGCCAACTCGGCCTGGGCGGCGGCCAGGGCCTTGCCGGTGGCCTTGAGTTCGTCCTGCAGGGCCAGCACCCGCTCAACGATCTCGCCCGGTTGGGCCTTGAAGCGGTCCCCCAGGCTTTTTACCACCGCCTCCCGCTCGTTGAGGTAGCCGAGCACGGCCGGTCCGGCCACCGCTTCGATGCGGCGGATGCCGGCGGCCACCCCCGATTCGCTGATGATCTTGAACAGGCCGATCTCGGCGGTGCTGGCCACGTGGGTGCCGCCGCACAGCTCCATCGATACCCCGGGAACATCCACTACCCGCACCACCTCGCCGTACTTTTCGCCAAACATGGCCACGGCGCCGGCCGCCCGGGCCTGGTCGATCGCCATTTCGGCCACCTGCAGGGCGTGGCCTTCGCTGATCCAGCCGTTGATCAGGGTTTCGATTGCAGCCAGTTCCTGGGCCGTGACGGCCCGGGGGCAGTGGAAATCAAAACGCAGGCGGTCGAAATCCACCAAGGATCCGGCCTGGGCGATGGCCGGATCCACCACCTGCTTGAGGGCGGCCTGCAGCAGGTGGGTGGCCGTGTGGTTGGCCTGGGCGCGGCGGCGGCAGGCGGGATCGACGCGGGCCAGCACCACATCGCCCACGGCCAGGTGCCCCCGCTGCAGCTGGCCGCTGTGCACGAACACACTGCGGTTGCGGCTGACGGCATCAATCTCCACCAGCAGGGCGTTGCTATCCCCGCCCTGGCCGATCAGCAGGCCCCGATCCCCCACCTGGCCGCCGCCTTCGCCATAGAAAGGGGTTGTATCGAGCACGATCTGCAGCTCGTCTCCGGCTGTGGCCCGTTCGGCGGCAGATCCATTGACCACCAAGGCCAGCACGCAGCAGGCCTGCTCCAGTTGGCTATAGCCGGCGAACTGGGTGGCCGCCAGGGCGCCGGCCAGCTGCTCGATCGCCCCCTGCACGGTCAGATCGAGGCTGACGGCGGCGGCCTTGGCCCGCTGACGCTGGGCCGCCATCGCCGCCTCAAAGCCCGCCAGGTCCACCGTCAGGCCGTGCTCTTCGGCGATCTCCTGGGTGAGCTCCAGGGGGAAGCCATAGGTGTCGTAGAGCTCAAAGGCCTGCTCACCGCTGATCTGAGCCGGCTGGGCCGCCAGCACATCGGCCAGCAGTTTTTCGCCCCGCTCCAGGGTTTCCAGGAAGCGGGCCTCCTCCCGGTTCAGCTCGGCCAGGATGGCCTCACGACGCTCTAGCAGCAGGGGGAAGGCCTCAGCCATCAGCTTTATGGCCGCTTCGCCCATCGAGCCCAAAAAGGGCTTGTCGATGCCGAGCAAGCGGCCATGGCGCACCACCCGCCGCAGCAGCCGCCGCAGGATGTAGCCCCGGCCCAGGTTGGAGGCGCTGACGCCATCGGCGATCAGCTGGGTGATGGCGCGGCTGTGGTCGCCGATCACCTTGAGGCTGGTGCGGCCGGCTGCATTGAGACTTTGATAATTGACCCCAGCTAATTTGGCAGCCTGCTCAATGAGTGGATAGATGAGATCGGTTTCATAATTATTGCTCACCCCCTGCAAGATTTGGGCCATGCGCTCTAGGCCCATGCCGGTATCGATGCTGCGGTTTGCCAGGGGGGTCAGCTGACCCTCGGCGTCTCGGTTGTATTGCATGAAGACCAGATTATAGAATTCGATGAAGCGGCTGTCGTCCTCCAGATCGATAGTCTCAGCGCCGAGTTCTGATTTGAAGTCGTAGTAAATTTCCGAGCAGGGGCCGCAGGGTCCCGTGGGGCCTGAGGCCCAGAAATTATCGGCCTCGTCCATGCGGATGATGCGCTTTGGATCGACGCCTACCTCATCGCGCCAGATGGCAGCGGCCTCGTCATCTTCACGAAATACGCTGACGACCAGATTGTTGGGTTTGAGGCCGAATACCTGGGTGCTGAGTTCCCAGGCCCAGGCGATGGCCTGGGCTTTGAAATAATCGCCAAACGAAAAGTTGCCCAGCATCTCGAAGTAGGTGTGGTGCCGCGCCGTGCGACCCACGTTCTCGATGTCATTGGTGCGGATGCATTTCTGGCTGCTGGTGGCCCGGGCCGCCGGCCGCTGCTGCTGCCCCAGAAACACCGGTTTGAAGGGCAGCATGCCGGCGATGGTCAGCAGCACCGTGGGATCCTCCGGCACCAGGGAGGCGCTGGCGATGCGCCGGTGCTCCCGGGCTTCGTAGAAGCGCAGGAAGGCCTCGCGGATCTCGGCACCGGAGCGGGGGCGGGGGCCGGAGGGGGAGGCGGCGGTCATGGCGGCGGCAGGGGCCTGGGCGGCAGGCCCATGTTCCCATTGGGGCTAGCGCTGAACACCTCGATTTCCCCAAGCCCCTTGACCGCCCGCTGGCCGTGGCTGTGCAGCGCGAATTCCGGGTAGTCCGCCACCAGCTGGGCGGTGGCGCCATCGAGGCAGATCGGGTTCTCCAGCTGGCGGGTGAGCCCCTCCATGCGGCTTGCCCGGTTCACCGTGTCGCCGATCACCGTGAACTCCAGCCGCTGGGGGCTGCCGATCTGACCCGCCACCACCGGCCCGCTCGCCAGGCCGACGCCGCTGGCCAGCGGTTCCTCCCCCGCTACCTCTCCCCCCTGGAGCCGC
>JBIIJV010000237.1:0-4124 GCA_044233545.1 Cyanobium sp. | reverse complement strand
CTTGGTGGAAAGCACGGAGGTCAGCATGCTGAGATTGCCTTCCATCGAAGCTTTAAAGGGCAACTTGGCCTGGGCCAAGGTGCACATGTTGATCGCCGCCATGCTCATGTAGGTGTTGAACTGGTCGCCGGTCGCCGGGGTAGAGGCGGGGGCCTTGGCCGGCTGCTGCGCCAGAACCGCAGCAGGGAAAGAAAGGCTGAGACCAAAGATGGCCAGGGCCAGGACGGACCGCTTGGCGAGCATGGGGAAGAGGGGATGAACCTTCCCATGCTGCTGCATCACAGGCCCACCGCCCAGTGGCGCCAGTTGACAGCGTGGCCGAGCGGCCCCAGGGTCAGTTCTGCAGAGGGGCCGCAGTCGCTGTGCCGGCCAAGGGGGGGCCAGCCGCCTCCAGCCGAATCTCATGGTGGATTTCACTCACTTCAAGCTGGCCATCACGCCAGCAATAAATCGAACGGGAACGGTAGCGATCTTGATCGACGAGGCGAACATGCTCGATAACATGCAAATCATAGTCTTGAGATTCAAAAATTACCTCATGCTCATCAACCTGGCGAATTTGACTGTTAATTGGGATGCCGGCGACAACATCTTGGCTTCGGCGCATTTGGTGGCCGAATAAATAGACATCCGCGCAACCCCTGGCACGATATTTTGGTTTGATATTAAAAAAGTCAAAGCTCTCTTCAGGCCACCAACTCAGTCGATAGGCCGCTTCGCCTTGGCTGGCTTCGCTATAAATTTCCACCCTCAATAACATATCGAGTCGCAGCACCTCCCCATCCCCAAAAAAATACAATCGCCGTGAACGCCATAGACCAAGATTGCGCCCAAACCAGCGTTTCAAATTGGAATCGAGCTGAATGCGGCTGCGCGCTGGATCCGGGCTGCTGGCTGGTTTGGAGGTCTTTGCCGGAATCGAGATGGGAAGCCCATCGGAAGGGGGCTCTGGCGTCTTGGTCATGGCGTCCAACGTTTGGGCCCTTGCTTCGCCTCCCTCATAGCCAATCCAATGCACGTTTGCTCGTTTTCACCTAAAAGCCATAAGGTGTCATGAACCCCAGCCAAGTCCCTGTGAGTGCTGCAGGCCTCGAAGCCTCCCGCTTTCGATCTGTTCCCCGTCTCGCCCTTGGCGGCTCCGCTCTCCCCTGACTCCATGACGGGTACGACCCTCACAGACACCAAGGCGGAACCATCCCACTCCCAGTCCCTGAAGTTGTTGCTGGTGGCTGGCAAGCACCACATGGCTACCAACGATCTGCGGGCGTTGCTGGCTTTGCTCAACAACGATGAGTTCAGCTTTCAGGTTTCTCTTGAAGTCGTCGATCCGGCCAGCCATCCGGAGGTGCTCGAGCTGCACCGACTGGTCGCCACCCCGGCGCTTGTCAAACTCGAACCCGCCCCCAAGCAGATCTTCGCCGGCAACACCCTTTCGCTCCAAGTGCGCAGTTGGTTGCCCCGCTGGAAGCAAACCGAAGTGGTCACGGGCCTGGGCCTCAGCCTCGTCCCGGCCGAGATGGATGGCAGCCGCAGCCTGCGCGAAGTGCAACTCGAAGACCAGCTTCTGGTGCTGCGCCAGGAAAACGAAACCTTGATCGAACGGGTCGGGGTTCAAGAGCGACTGCTGCGCATGGTCGCCCATGAACTGCGCACACCCTTGACGGCGGCCAAGCTGGCCATCCAGAGCCATGGGCTGGGGCAAATCGACCAGGCCCGCTTCCACGACGTTCTCAAACGCCGGCTGGACGATATCGAAGCCCTCTCCAGCGACCTTCTCGAAGTGGGTACCACCCGCTGGGAGGCCCTGTTCAATCCCCAGCGCCTGGCCCTCGGCCAGGTTGCAGCGGAAGCCATTCTTGAACTGGAGAAGCTTTGGATCGGTCGCAACCTTGAATTCGTAACCGACATCCAGGCCGATCTCCCCGATGTCTACGCCGATCAACGGCGCATGCGGCAGGTGCTCCTCAACCTGATTGAAAACGCCTTGAAATTCACTCCCGATGGCGGTCGCGTCATTCTGACCCTGCTGCACCGCACCAATCAGTGGGTCCAGATCAGTGTCTGCGACAGCGGCCCGGGGATCCCCCACAAAGAGCAGCAACGCATCTTCCAGGATCGGGTGCGCCTGCCCCAGACCTCCACCACCACCTCCGGCTATGGGGTGGGACTGTCGGTGTGCCGACGGATCGCCCAGGTCCACGGTGGACGCATCTGGGTGGTGTCTGAACCGGGAGAAGGAGCCTGTTTCCATTGCACCGTTCCTGTTTGGAACGGCCAAACCCTGACGACATCGGCCCCTGGCGATGCTGATTTCAACGAAGCGAACGACTGAGCGCCTTGACGAACGCCCCCCCCGACCCGTAGTTTCAAAACAACAGCAAGGAGCTGATCGTCAGCCAAGACCTGGTTCGGACCTTTTTCGGTTCACGCCAAACTTCCCAAGAGTTACGGTCCATGGTCTCGACGGCAACAGCTCCACTGTGGCCTCGCCCCCATCGTCTAGAGGCCTAGGACACCTCCCTTTCACGGAGGCGACAGGGGTTCGAATCCCCTTGGGGGTATTAATAAAAATAACTAAACTTATTATTTTTTTAAACATTAAGTTTCAAGTTTTAATTTTATTTTTTATTTGGGGTCAGATTTTTTTGGCCCGTCGATGGGCTTCTTGTTGGACTCCCCTTAGATTGTTTGCCAGATCTTGCTGAAGCCTCTGTTCAATCAAGCCAATGGGCATGCCGGGGTTTCCCTGGACTGTCAGGTCATAGAGCAGCCAAGTGCTGGTCGGGTCGCTCCCGATCATCCAGAAACCCTCAAAGCAGCGAAAGTCTCCCTCAACCATTTGAAAAGCCAACTTGCCGGCCTCAAGGTTTTCTTGCAGCTCCAGCAACACCCTGGCACTGAAGCGCAGACCACAAAAATTCTGGGTGCCCACCTGTTCAACTCGAACTTGGTTGCCTTCCCGAGAAAGCTGGCGTGAATGGCTGAGGTTGGGTATGAACCGATGCAGGTTGTCGTAGTCGGTGAGGGCCGACCACAACCAATAGGGCTCAACCCGCAAACGCAACTGGGCCGCTAACCGGCGAGTGCCCTGGGGCAATCGCTCCATTTCCTGTTGGATGGTGTCCAGGGGGCATTGCACACCCGAAAGCCGTCGCTCAGGGCAGCGATCAGGCATGGGCGCAGAAAACGGTGCCAGGGTCTGCGTCAAGGGAAAATTGGAGACTTTTGCGGGGCGAGGGCCACAGCTTCGGGTGCCAAGCCCTAAGCCTTAACAAAGCTAGCGGCACTCCACCAGCCTGGCGAGGTTTTGCCTGGTAGGGGGGGTCTGCAGCTTTCCCTATGATCGCTGCGTTTTTAGGCGGCTGCTTTCGAGATGCGCGTTTCCACAGGCAACACCCGCGGCTTTGATAGCCGCATGTTCACCGTGGTGATCGAGAGCCAGGGCGTCAGTCGTCCGCGGCGAGCCACCAGGCAACTGACGGTGCCTTTCCAGCAACTGCAGTCGCTACTCCAATCCGTCGCCCTCAGGGGCGGTCGCCTCAAAATCATCAGCGTCGACGGCCAGCCCCTCAGTGGCCCTGCAGCCGCCGCCGAAGCATCAAGCGCTCCCGCCGAGGCCGCGGCGAGCGCCGGCAGTGCCGCGGAGCCGGTGGCCGCCGAACCCCTTGCAGCCGACCCTTCACCCGCCAACAAAACCGCCGTGGCCCACGCCGACGTTCCCGTCAACCTCTACAAGCCGAAGGATCCTTTCATCGGCACGGTCGTCGACAACTATTCCCTGCTTGTCGATGGTGCAATCGGCAGGGTCAACCACATCACCTTTGATCTCAGCGGAGGCAACCTCCACTACATCGAAGGCCAAAGCATTGGCATCATTCCAGACGGAACCGATGCCAACGACAAACCCCACAAACTCCGCCTCTACTCGATCGCCAGCACCCGCCACGGTGACAACATCGAAGATGGCACAGTCTCCCTTTGCGTTCGCCAGCTCGAATACGAAAAAGAAGGTCAAACCATCTATGGGGTTTGCTCGACCTTTCTTTGCGATATCCAGCCGGGCGCCAAAGTCAAAATCACCGGACCGGTTGGCAAGGAAATGCTGCTGCCTCCCGATGAGGATG
>JBIIJV010000020.1:0-24267 GCA_044233545.1 Cyanobium sp. | reverse complement strand
GGCACCCAGCCAAGGCGATTGGTGTGTTTTAGTGACCCCCCTATTGGCCCAAACCCATCTTGGTTGGAGACCCAATCCCCAAACCAATTGTAGCTTTGCTGGCGCAGGAGGCTCGCTTTGATGGTGGGTCAAGGGATTATCAAGCTGACGATGCGGCGTCAACTACTGGCTTGGCGACGCCCAACCCACTTATCAATCCAGCTAAATGCTCATTGCAGCGGCTTCAGCCTGGTGGAGTTGATGATCGTGGCCGGCCTGACGGCGGTGGTTCTGGCTGGTCTCGGAGCCCTTACCTTGGTTTCGGATGTGCAACTGGGGCGTCGCACTAATAGCAATTCGATTCAGGAAGCCCAGGAACAGTGGGGGCGAGCGGTCACCTTTATCCAAAATGAAGCAGCAGATGTCGCCAGCCTCTCGACGGCCCTGAGCACTTCCTGCGACAGCGTTGTGATCAATTCTGTCCTGGTGCTCGATGGGTCCAACATCATTTATGGTGTACGTGGACCCACATCTAACGAAGTAGGGCTGTATCGCGGTCCTAACCTCTTGATTCGTTGTGGACCCTTCCCCGGTGAGACGGCGCCCCAAACCCAAACAGTTCTTCTAGATGGTCTAACAGCCCAAAATTCCCTGCAGGTACAGTTACTGCCGCCTCCAGTTATTGGACAACCCGCCCAAGACGCCTTTGTCACGATCACGTTAGATACTGGCACCAACACCGCCTTCCGGGTGCATGCTCAACGCACGCCTTCCCCTTAACCTTGCTGCGATGAATTCATCAGCACCTACTCCCCCATTGAATCCCGCCAACGAAAGTGAGATCGTTCTGAGGGCAACTGAGCTAGTCACCCAAGGCGAGCTTGAACAAGCCGAACAGCTGCTACGCCAGCTGGTCAACTCAGGCTGCTCCCTGGCCAAAGCTTGGATGAATCTGGGGGTACTTGTGGGTAATCGGGGCGATAAGGAAGAGCGCTTAAAACTGTTCCACCACGCCCGGGATCTCGACCCCAACAATGCTGATGTTCTGCTGAACCTGGCCACCGCAAACTACGAAAACGGCGATTTCGACGGCGCCGAAGTGCTGATCCGCCAGGTGCTGCATCAAGATGCCCAGCTAGTGGCAGCCCACCACAGCCTGGGGGTGGTGTTAGCCAAGGCCGGACGAGCCAGCGAGGCCAGGGTGGCCTTGACCACTGCCCTGGAACTGAATCCAGACCATTGGCAGAGCCTCGATCAACTCACGGAATTGAAAGCGGCGGCAGACCTGAAGCTGGCCGAAGCTGGCTACCGGCGGCTAATCGCTGCCGAACCTGACAATGGCTCACTGCACCGCAAACTTGCTGTCAATCTCGGGCACCAAGAACGAGTCCCAGAGGCGATCGAGAGTTTTCACACCGCACTGAATCTCAATGCTGCTGATGCTCAATCCCTGATTGGCCTCGGCCTATTTATGCTAAACCTAGGCCGAGCCGATGAATCACTGGTTCTGTTTTTGCAGGCGCTGGCCCTAGACCCCGATAATGGCGATGCCTTGGCCTGTAATGGTTTAGCCCTTCACACCCTGGGTGATCCAAGCCAGGCCATTGAAATGCTGGATCGCGCCTTGGAAAAACAGCCAGACAGGGCTGATATCATAAATATTAAAGGGGAATGCTACTCAGAGATGGGTCAATTGGACCAAGCCCTGGCAAGCTTTGAGAAAGCGCTTGAACTTGACACTGGAAATTTAGGCATTCAATTTAGTGTAGCCAATACCCTAAGGACTAGAGGTGATTTGGAAGCAGCTCGAATCGCTTTTGATGAGCTTCTCGCTGCAAAACCCCTAGATTTAAGTCTGTTCAGCTCCCAGATGTTTCTTTATTCGATCGCTTCAGAGCGATTGGCGCCGGCGGCCCTGGAGCTGGGTCAACGCTTTTGGCCCGAGTGGACCAAGGCCTTTGCTCCCGAGATTGACCACTCGGCAAACGACATTTTGGTTTTGGATTCAACCACCCTCAGTAGCAGCAGCCTGGTTGAAAGCGATGATTCCCGTCGCCGTGGCAAGGTGCGAGTTGGCATTCTCAGTGGCGATTTGGGCGCGCACGTTGTGGGCGGCTTCCTTGCCGCTTTTCTAGAGCACTACGACCACGATAAACTGCATGTTGAACTGCTGTCGATGCGGCGGCGCTACGAATCGCGCAGTGAAGAATTGATTGCTTTTGCTGATGGTGCCATAAGCCTTGAAGGTCTAAACGACACTCAGGCCCGCGAATTTATGCGCAGTCGCAATTACGATTTGATTTTAGAAACGTCTGGATATACCAGACATGGTGGTATCAGACTGCTGGCCCAGCGTTGCGCTCCGGTGCAATGTCATTACATTGGTTATCACGCCACCACGGCCCTGCCTAAGATGGATTATTTTATCGGTGATATGGAAACCGCCGATCCAGCTTTTCAGGATCAATTCAGCGAACAGCTTTGGCAGCTACCCCGGCCCTGGCTGGCCTACCCCAAGCATCAGGTCTTCCCGATAGCCGAGCAGCTTGCGGCCACCGACCTGCCCGTGCTGGGGGCTTTCAGTCAGGTGGGCAAGATTCGGGCAGAAACTCTCAGCTTCTGGGGAGCCGCCCTGAAAAAGGTACCGGACAGCCTGCTTGTAATCAAAGACCGATGCATCGTGGATCCCAATGTTTGTGAACGGATCGCCGCTGTGTTGGCCAAGGATCACGATGTCGATCCACAGCGACTGCGGTTCTTACCAATGATGGGCGAATGGAATGACCATGTCGATTGTTACAACATTCTTGACGTGGCCTTGGATACGACCCCCTGGAGCAGCGCCACCACCGCCTTTGAAGCTTTGGCCATGGGGGCACCCTTGGTGGCCATCAAGGGAGGTTGTACGGCAGCTCGCATGAGCACTTCCTTAGTCCAGGGTGTGGGACGGCCGGAGTGGGTGGCCCGCACACCAGATGAGTTTGCGGCAATCGTGGCCGAACTCTGCTCCGATTTACCTGCACTACGGGCCGGCAAGCAGGAACGCCAAATTCAAGCCCAGAACAGCAGCCTATTTGATGGCAAAGACCTAGCCCAGCACCTGCAGGCAGCCCTGATAGCCATGGTGAGTAAGGCAAAACAGGCTTGAAACCAGCTCTTAGGAGGTGGGGCGATGGATTGTGCAACTCAACTCAAAAGATTGTGCAACTCAACTCACCAGTTGTCGATACTTCAATTCTAACTCCGATCCCACCATTTCTTGTCGCATCAAGACAACGCAAACCACTGCTGACCGGACCGAACCCCACTCCCCCCCAGCTATCTCGGTATGCGGAAACCGCATCTGTTCTGCATTCAACATCAGGTTGCTGACCAATCCCACCGGAGACAACCCAGGCGGCACATGCTCTAGCCTCTGACAGTTCCTGACCAATAACAGCTCCAGCCTTGGCAGCGCTCCTGGCTTGCAGGTAGCGGGGTAGCGCGACGGCCGAAAGCAGGCCAACGATAGCAACAACAATCATCAACTCTACCAAGGTAAAGCCACTGGGACTAGAACGGAGGACAGCAAGACGAGATCGTTTTAAACTACCTAAAAATTCCAACCGCAGTTTGCTTTGCATACAAGAGAAAACATTGCCGAACTCAGTCAACCAATGGTAACCGGTCAACTCAACAGGTAACAAGTGCCTGCAGCGACCTTGAGAAAAATTTCATCCTTCGTAAAGGCGGCTCAAAAAAACCCAGAGCCCTTAGCTCCCGGTTGCTTTGGGGCTAGTTGGACAGATAGCTAAGGTGCTAACACGCAGGAAAGTCCACCGGCTGGAGTGACGGTGATGGTTCCCTGTTGGAAACCAGTTATGCCGTTTGTGAAGTCGAGGCACCACAAGCCAGCAACTGACTGTTCATACTGAGTCCAGCTAATAGAGAATGTATCTACGGCTGCTAGATACGTGGCACATTCCTTAACCAAACCAACCTTCTCAGCGATGGCGGAACCGGCGGCGGCGGCACGGGCTGCCAGGTAACGGGGCAGGGCGACGGCAGACAGGATGCCAACCACAGCCACAACGATCATGAGCTCCAACAAAGTGAAGCCCTTGGCGGCCATGGTGCCGGACTTGCGCTGGGCCACAGGCTGCGCAGCAGCTCGATTTGGAGCCGACTTTTGACTAGAGGTGAGTACATGGAAAGAGCCCCTGGTGGGCCGATTAGCTTCTCTAGTTATGACACTGCCCGTGCGTCTTGCCGCAAATTTCATCTTTTGCCAGAGGCAAAAAAAAACCGAGGGTTTGGGGCCCCCGGTTGCCTTTTAGCTAGTTGGACTAACGCCTAGAGCGTTATATCAAGACGCAGGAAAGACCACCGACTGAAGTGACGGAGATGGTTCCCTGTTCGGCACCATTGGTGCCGTTTGTGAAGTTGAGGCACTTCAAGCCAGCAACTGACTGGCCATACTGAGACCAACTCATTGTGAATGTACCTCCGTTAGCGGAGCAGCCGGGGGTGGTGGGCATTTGGCCCACACCACCGGCGGCGAGATACGTGGCACATTCCTTAGCCAAAGCAACCTTCTCAGCGATTTCGGAACCGGCGCCAGCGGCGGCCCGGGCGGCCAGGTAACGGGGCAGGGCGACGGCAGAGAGGATGCCGACCACGGCCACAACGATCATGAGTTCGACGAGGGTGAAACCCTTGGCGAGCACGTTGCCGGACTTGCGCTGACCAAGGCTGCGAAGCAGCTCGAGTTGCAGACGAGTTTTGACGAGAGGTGAGTTCATGGGAAGAGCCCCGAGGGGGATCTGATGACGTATCCATGCATACCACGGCTTGAACGATGCAAGCAACTGGATGCATTTGTAGAAATTAAGCCAAATACTTACGGCACTATTTTAAAGCCAGCTGATTTACTTAAGATTCCCGGTTAGCAGTGGACGGTGTAACTGATTGGCATACCCACAAATGGGTATGTTTGGATCTAATGTTGATCATGGTTGGGCAAATTTACTCTAAAAACAACCAGAACTCGGGGAAGCTTGATCATTCCGCTCGCAGGCTGCGTCGCTGACCATCGGCCACCAAGGTTCGGCAAACACTACTGAAGCAACTTGGCAGGGGCTCAATTCAATCCCCACAAGCGTTCGCTGCCCACCCCGCCCCCTCGCCCTAGGTTTCGCCAAACTTGGTCGCCCCGCCATGCCCATGTTGAGGCCCGCCTCCGCTAACCAGGGATTCAGCCTTTCGCAGCGCATGACGCGCTGGGGTGTGGTGATCGTGATGATCTATGTGCTGGCGGCCCTGCTCGTTCCTGTGCTGCTGCACCTGGGCTGGCTTAATGATCCCAATGCCGGCCTCGACAACCCCATCTATGCCCCGCCCAGCCCCAGCCACTGGTGCGGCACCGATCGCCTGGGGAGGGACGTTTGTACCCGCACCCTGGCCGGCAGCGGCGTCGCCCTGCAGGTGGTGGTGGTGGCCCTGCTGGTGGCCCTGTTGATCGGGGTCCCCCTCGGCATGGCCAGTGGCTACTTGGGCGGAGCCGTTGACCGGGTCCTGGTGCTGCTGATGGACACCCTCTACACCTTGCCGGTGTTGTTGTTGTCGGTGGTGCTGGCGTTTCTGCTGGGCCGCGGCCTGCTGAACGCCGCCGCCGCCCTCTGTGTCGTTTACGTACCCCAGTACTTCCGGGTGGTGCGCAACCAAAGCGCCCAGGTCAAAGCCGAACCCTTTGTGGAAGCGGCCCGCTCCCTCGGCGCCGGACCGGGCTGGGTGCTGCGCCGCTATCTGTTTCGCAACGTCATCACTTCGGTGCCGGTGCTGCTGACCCTCAATGCCGCCGATGCCGTACTGGTGCTTGGCGGGCTGGGCTTTCTGGGGCTCGGGTTGCCCGAGACCGTGCCCGAATGGGGTGGTGATCTGCAGCAGGCACTGACGGCCGTCCCCACCGGCGTCTGGTGGACGGCCCTCTATCCCGGTTTAGCGATGTTTGTGTTGGTGTTAGGTCTGTCCTTCCTCGGCGAAGGCCTGGAGCAATGGCTTTCGGGCCCCTCCAGGCGCTCCTGATCGCTCAAGTTGGGCGCCCTCCCGGGGCAGCGAGGCCAGCAAGGGCCGCCCCGATCCTCTCGGCCAAGGCCCCGTAATCGCCAAGCTGCCGCACCTCGCGCTGCAAGGTCGTGGCAATTTCCAGCCGTTCGGCACGATGGTCCGGGTGGCAGTAGTAATCGATCTTGTGATGCAGCTCTTCGAGACTGCGGAAGCTGATGGTCTCAGCCACCGCAGTGATCGCCCCCAGCTCCTCTTTCCAATCGGTGAGGGGGAAACCTCCTGCGGCCGCCACATCCAGGACCCGGTTGCTGACGGCTTGGTCGAACTGCAAAGCGGTGATATTGAGGCTGATCAGCGACGAGCGATACACCGCCGCGCTGGCGGCCACCGAGGTTGTCGCCGGATGGCCACGCCGCAGACCAACCGCTGGGGCTGGGATTGGGGCTGACCAGCTGGCGCACAGCCGCTCAGCCTCGGGACCGTAGAGATCGAGGGGACGCTTGCCCAAACGCTGCAGCACCTCTCCGCGAAACTGCAACGAGTGCCTGTGAACCAGCGACCGGTAGTAGGCCTTCGCCGCCAACTGCTGCTGCGCCGAAGCTTCGGGACCACAGCAGCGCTGGGCGTAGGCCAGGGCGCCGGGTTCAATCGGATGGTCGAACTGCTGCAAACGACGCCGCAGATCAGCCTGTAGCTCTGATGCCAGCTCAGGGGGCTGGTTGTCCCAATCAAAGCCGGGATGCACATGGCCGATGAAACAGACCTCCCGGCGCAATGGGGCCCCGGCCGGTGGCTCGTAGGGGCCCTCGCCGATGGCAAACAGCGGCGAGGTGGCCAGCTTCAGGTGCCCCAGCTCCCGGGCATTGCGCGGCTCAAGACAAAAATGGTGGCAACGGGCGGCGCTGGCGATGTAGCTGCCAAGGGCAGCCTCAATGCGCTGCCGGGAAGGATGGGTGCCTAGGCAGTCTTCGTAGTGCAGAAAAACCAAGGGTGCCTTGGCCTGTTCGTAAAGAAAAGTGCCCCGCCCCAGCTCGAAGCCGGCCAGCAGGCTGATCGGACTGACGATGATCAGGCCATCGGCCTCAAGGCAGTCGAGCCGATCCCAAAACAAGGAACGACGCAGGTCCACCTCCGCAAGCCCCCCCAGGGCCAGCCGCGTCAAGTCGCCATCAAGGCACCCAGCTGGAGACCCAGCTGGAGACCCAGCGATGAAATCGGTCGGATCCAGCAGGCTGATGCGATGGCCCGCCGCCACCAAGGCCCGGCAGAGTCCGGCGATCAGCCGCTGGTAAATGGGGGTGGGACTCTGCTCAAGAACGAGGTGCATGGCAGCGGCCCTCCGGGGAACCTATGCTGAAAAAAACTTGCTCTTTTCCGGGAATGCCCCTGTGGCTTGACCTGCTGCTTCTCGGTCTGGCTGTTTTGTTGTGGACCAAGGGAGGGCGCCAGCTAGACGATGTGGTGATGATGCTGATGCGCATACTGGCGGTGGCTTTCGCCCTGGTGGTGCTGCTTGGCGGCCGACTGCTGCTGCTGGAAATCGCTTTGTTGCTCTTTGTGCTCTGGCTTCCCAGTGTCCGCGGCCTGGAAAGCGGTTCTCGCTTCTTGTAACTCCTCTCAATGGTCTCAATGGCGGCGCTTGATCAGTGGGGCAACCTGACATCCCTCGGCAGGTACTCGGCAATCTCTCCTTCAGCGGTAAGGGCAGGATAAGGCCGTCCTTGCTGATCACACCAACGGGCCACCTGGGGATAGGACCAGGCAAAAAGCTGACGGCCATAATGATCGGCACTAAGTCCCTCGCCGTGCTCCGGCACCACGCCAGCAGTTTGGCGCTGGCGCAAGGCCTCGAATAAAAGAATCGCCGCGGCCACGGAAACATTCAGGGACTGCACCATGCCCCGCATCGGAATAAACAGGGATTGATCAACTAGGGATGCGGCTGTCTCACTGAGTCCCCACTTCTCAGCACCAAGCACAAAGGCCGTGGGCCCGGTAAAATCACAATCTCGATAGTCAATGGCGCAGCGGCCCAGGTGGGTGCCATACAAGCGGAAGCCGCGTTGCTTGAGTTCGGCCATGGCCGCTTCGGTATTGGCGTGCAGTTTGAGAGGCACCCATTTCTGACTTCCCTGGGCCGTGCTGTTGAACGTGGGCAGACGACCGGCGCGGCAGACCGCATGGGCCTCCAACGCCCCCACCGCATCGCAACTACGCAAGATCGCCGAAAGATTGTGCGGTTTCTCCACCTGCTCCAAAAAGACGGTGAGGTCGGCCATGCGGTGATCAAGGACCGACTGGATACGTTCGAAACGGCGTGAAAGCAGGGGCATGGTTAAAAGCCGCCAGACGGCTCCTCCAGGATGGCGCTGCGTCCCATGATGGAGCCGATGAAGGAAACCAGTTTCGACCAAAGGGTCTACGACCAAGTCGCCCGCATCCCCTTCGGCCAACTGGCCACCTATGGCCAGATCGCGGAACTCATGGGCGAATGGGGATGCGCCAGGCAAGTGGGGTGGGCCCTCAGGCGGCTGCCCCTGCCTTCGCCCCTGCCCTGGCACCGGGTGGTCAATGCCCAGGGTCGCCTCGCCATGACCCTGTCGCGCCAAGGCAGCGACTGGATGCAGAGAGATCTGCTGCTGGCCGAGGGCATTGCGGTGGACCTCCAGGGCCGACTCCCCCTCCATAGTCATCGCTGGCGCAGCGAGAGCCAAAGCGAGCAGCAACCGTGAAAGCCCCCCAAGATTCCATCCCTACGGAAACCGACGGTCTCCCTCCCCGACGCCTGGCCTGGAAGGTGCTGGAGGCGGTAGCTGCGGGGGCTTTTGCGGACAACGCCCTGGAACGGGAACTGGCAAAAACCAACCTGGCGCCCCTCGATCGCGGACTGGCCACCGAACTGGCCTACGGGGCCATCCGCCAGCGGTTCCTGCTCGATGCCTGGATCGATGCCCACGGCCGGCTCAAGGCCAACCGCCAACCACCCCGTCTGCGCTGGTTGTTGCACGTCGGGCTCTACCAACTGCTGTTCAGCAGCCGGGTGCCCGCCTCCGCCGCCGTCAACACCAGCGTTCAGCTAGCCAAAGAAGCGGGCTTTGCCCGGCTGGCTCCAGTTGTCAATGGTCTGCTGCGGGCCGTGGCCCGGGCCCACAACCCCCATGGGGCCGAGGCCGATGCCCATGGGGCCGAGGCCGCACGTCCCCTCAACCCTTGGCAGGGACTGGCCTTACCCGACGCGGCGGCCGACAGCCTGGCCCTGCGCCACTCCCTGCCCCCCTGGCTGGCGACCCAACTGCTGCAATGGTGCCGCCCGGAAGAGGCCGAGGCCTTTGGACGCTCCAGCAACACACCCCCGGCCCTCGACCTGCGGATCAACCGACGACGGAGCAGCCGGGCGCAGGTCCTGGCGGCATTTGGGGCGGCAGGATTGACGGCCAGGGCCTTGGACGACCAGGAATGGGGCCTGTGCTTGGCAGCGGCCAGCGGCGATCTCCGGGGGCTGCCCGGGTTCAAGGAAGGTCACTGGTGCGTTCAGGACCGCACTGCCCAGGCCATCGCCCCCCTGCTGGCACCACAGCCGGGCGAGCGGGTGCTGGATGCCTGCGCCGCCCCTGGAGGCAAGTCCACCCAGCTGGCGGAGTTGATGGATGACCAGGGCGAAATCTGGGCGGTGGATCGCTCCGAGGCTCGGCTCAAAAAGGTGGTGGCCAACGCCGAGCGTCTAGGCATGGTCAGCCTGCAAGTGCTTGCGGCCGACGCCGCCGACCTGCTCGAAATACGGCCCCAATGGCGCGGTTACTTTGATCGAATTCTGGTGGATGCCCCTTGCTCGGGGCTGGGAACCCTGGCCCGCCATGCCGATGCCCGCTGGCGAATCCAGCCCGAGACCATCGCCGAACTGGTCAATCAGCAACAGCGGCTGCTCGAACGCCTGGCGCCCCTGCTCCAGCCCGCTGGACGCCTGGTCTATGCCACCTGCACCGTGCATCCCCAGGAGAATGGCGACGTGATAGCAGCTTTTCTTGCCGGCCATCCCAGCTGGCAGCTGATTTACCAACAGCAATGGTGGCCAGCACCCCAGGCTGGTGATGGCTTCTACGCCGCCGTCCTGGAACCAAGGCATCTAGACGACCTGGGCCAAGGGTTGGGGACTAGCTAGGGCAGGGGGGGCGGCGGGCTCACCGGCGGCGGCGGTGACGGGGGGGCTTGGGCAGCAGTCGGCGCAGGCGCAGCGACGGGGGCCGGCGCTGGAACGGGGGCCGGGGCGGCTGCGGCGGGTGCAGGTGGTTCGGCACGCCGTTCCTCCCGGGCGGGAGGTTGCCAGCGGCGTTGTTCTGGAGCCGGAGGCTGCCAAGGGCGTTCTTCCCGGGCGGGAGGCTGCCAGCGGGGTGTTTCTTGGACCGGCGGCTCGCTTGGGCGGGCGGCACCGGGCTCAGGGGGGACAGGATCAATGGGCTCGGGTGACCAGCGACGGCGGGGTGCGTCTTCGGCCCGATTGGGCTCGGCTGCCGGGGGCGTCCAACTAGACGGGGGCTCCCAGCGATCGGGGGCTATCGGGGTGGGCTGGCTGGTGTTGTCCTTGCTTTTGCCCTTATTGGGCAGCTTGGGGGGGACATAGGGGATGAATTCTCCGGTGAGCTCTGGCTTGGGGGGAAATTCGCGCACAGGAATGTCTTTGACGATCCTCGACATAAAGGAGTTCCAGGCATAGGCGGCCTGCACGCTGCTGCTGCTGGTCTTCCAGTTTTCGTCGTAACCAAACCAAACCGACGTGGTGAGCTGGGGAATCGAACCGATGAACCACAGGTCACGGCCCCCCTCGGCGGTGCCGGTCTTGCCCGCCACCGGCCGATCGGCCAGACCCGCAGGGCGGCCAGTCCCAGCCCGAACCACATTCCGCAGCATGTACATCATGGCGTCGGCCACATCGCTGCTGACAGCGCGACGGGGGGGCTTGGCCTTCTGGCGTCGACTCCAGATCAAGGCGCCATCGGGGCCATAAATCAGATCGAAGGGCGTGGGTGCCACATACAAGCCACGGTTGTTAATCGCCGCATAGGCGGCCGTCATTTCAAGCACGTATTTCTCATTGGCCCCCAGCACCATGGAGGGGTATTCACCTATCTCGCCGGTGATCCCAAGCTGGCGTGCCACGCCGATTACCCGGGGATAACCCACCTTTTCGGCCGTAGCCACGGCAGCGGGATTGATTGAATTAGTAACGGCCGTCAACAGCGTGACGCGGCCGCCGCTACCGGGGATGCAGAAGCGCCTGGGAGGCCAACCATCCTGGTAGCAGCGCTCGCGATTGGCAACGGTGTCTTCAGGCCGCAGGCCGTATTGCAGGGCGGCTGTATAGGCAAAAAGCTTGAAGGTGGAACCGGGCGAACGCAGGGCCTGAATGGCCCGGTTGAACTGACTGCGCTCCCAATCCGTGCCGCCCACCATGGCCCGCACCAAGCCGGTGCCGGGCTCCATGGCCACCAGGGCGCCTTCCATGCCGCCTGAGGCGTAGGTATTAACAGCCTCCTGGGCGCGGGCCTGCCATTCAGGCTTGAGGCCGGTGTGAATCGTGAGGCCGCCCACCTCAAGTTGCTCCTTGGTGAGGACCTTGGGCAGCTCCTGCTCCAACCAGCTAATGAACCAGGGGGCGGGATTGACGAAATACTTGGGTTCTGCGGGCTTAAGACCGATGGGCGCGGCTTGAGCCGTTTCAAGCTGGCGGTCGTCGATATAGCCCATCTCGCGCATCCGCCTCAGCACCGTGGCGCGGCGCTCCAGAGCCAGCTTGGGGCTGACGAGGGGAGAGTAAACGGATGGCGCCGGTGGCAAGCCGGCTATTAGGGCAGCCTCAGGCAGGGTGAGTTGATCTGGTTTTTTAGAGAAATAAACCCAGGAGGCATCGGAAACGCCATAGGCACTCGAACCCAAATAGACATAATTGAGATATTGCTCAAGGATCTGCTTCTTGGGGAGCTGACGTTCAATCTTGCCTGCTAGGGCCGCCTCCTTGAGCTTGCGCCAGAGGGTGCGATCTTGGCTGAGAAAGACCGTGCGGGCAAGCTGTTGGGTGATGGTGCTGGCGCCCTCCTCCACCGAGCCCTGGCTGAGGTTGCGCAGCATCGCCCGCAGGATGCCAACGTTGTCGACGCCTTCATGCTGATAGAAACGCCGATCCTCAGCGGCCACGAAAGCATTTTGCAGCAACAGGGGCATCTGGCCGCTGGGCAGCTTCTCCCGGGTAGCCGGACCCTGCTTGAAGACCACTTCGCCATCGGCCGACAAGATGGTGAGAGTGCCCGGTCGCGAAAAAGCGTTAATGCCGCGGGCATCAGGGAGCAGGGAATCGACGCCGGCGATCAAAAGGTTTTGGCCGAAGGCCGCGGCCACTCCCAAACCACCGGCCAGCAGGGCCGGCCTCCAAAGAGTGGCACGGCGACCACTGGGCTGAGCAACGGGAGCCAGGCGGCCTGATTTTTCACGGCGCCGCAGGGCGGGGCCCCAGCGGGGATCCGGAAGTCGTTGATCGGGATCCAGGCGTGTCAAAGGGCCAGATTCCCCACAATCAAAGTGCTATGGCCAATCGCCAGGGCCGTTACCAGCATGCCAAGCACCAAAAAAGGTTGGGCACTGGCCTGGTATTTGACATCAAAGGCCACCGGATCGCGCAATAGCCAGATGTCTTGAAAGGTGATCTGGGGAATAATCAGCAGCACCAGAATCACAGCCGCCAAATTCTGACCGATCGCGATCAATACTGCAACCATGGCCAACTGGAACAGGTCGATCATCGCGGCGCTGATCCAACTGGCCCGCTTGATGCCAAAGGCCACCGGCAGGGACTGCAGCCCAAGGGCCTTGTCCCCTTCCACACTCTTGAAGTCGTTGACGACGGCAATGCCCAGACCCGCCAGGCTGTAGGCGAGGGTCAACAGCGCCGTTGTCCAGGTGAGTTGGCCAAATAGGGCCTGGCCCGCCCACCAGGGCAGGGCGATGTAGCTGGCGCCCAGGGCGTAGTTGCCCAACCAGCCGTTTTGTTTGAGTTTGAGGGGCGGGGCGGAATAGATGTAACTGACGAACGAACCAGCCAAGGCCAACAACAGCAGCACTGGCGTGGTGTGACCGGCCCAGCGATCAAGGGCGTAGGCCACAGCCAGACCTGCCAGCAGCAGCACGATGATCTGGAGCTTGACCTGCCCCAAGGGGATCGCCCCGGAGGGGATCGGCCGATAGGGCTCGTTGATGGCGTCGATGTCGCGGTCGTAGAAGTCGTTGAGGGTTTGGGTGTACCCGGCCAAAAGGGGACCGCTCATCAACATGCAGGCCAAAGAAGCCAGCACATCCTGGGGGCGCCACTGGAAATGGCCTGAGGCAGCAGCGCCGCACAGAACTCCCCAGATCAGGGGAATCCAGGTGACCGGCTTCATTAGCTGCAGCCGGATTTTCCAGATGTTGGAAGTGGTGCTCGCCCCCTTCATGCCAAGGATCTGGCGGGTGGCGCTGCCCTTCTTTTCCGCAAAGGCTTGGCTTGGGGTCGGTTCGGTCACGGTTGCTCGCCGCAGGGAGGGGCCGTTCAGGCGGGGCCGATTTCGTCGTCGAAGAACCAGGTGGTGCCGCCTCCGTTGAGGTCCACGACCACGCCGATGCCCTTACCGTCGGTGACCCGGTAACCCTTGACAGTGCCGGTGGGATCGGCCTTCAGGGTCGAGACGAGGTCTGCTGGAATGCGGTCGCGGACCCTTAGCACCCGCACTTTGGAGCCGATGGTGATGGCGGCCTGGGCCATGGCTGGGGGCAGGGGCAAAGGGTAGAAAACCTTAACAGCGCCAGGGTCGCTGGCCCATCTGACACGCTGGGCAGATAAGCGTAGGGGGGGGTTGGCGCCGATGGTGGCCAAACGCATCATTCCTTGTCTGGACGTGGCGGAGGGTCGGGTCGTTAAGGGAGTCAATTTTGTCGGCCTGCGCGATGCCGGCGATCCGGTGGAACTGGCTTGTCGCTATTCAGCGGCCGGGGCCGATGAGCTGGTGTTTCTCGACATAGCCGCCAGCCACCAAGGCAGGGACACCCTGGTTGACCTGGTGCGCCGCACCGCCGATGCGGTCACGATTCCCTTCACCGTCGGTGGTGGCATCAGCAGCGTCGATGGCATCACTGAGCTGCTGCGGGCCGGGGCCGACAAAGTGAGTCTCAACTCCGCCGCCGTGCGGGATCCCCAGCTCGTAGGCCAGGGGGCTGGACGGTTTGGCTGTCAGTGCATCGTCGTGGCCATCGATGCCCGGCGCCGCACCGCCGCCGAACTGGCCGCCGGAGCCGCACCGGGATGGGATGTATACGTCAAGGGCGGACGCGAGAACACCGGTCTAGATGCCGTGGCCTGGGCCCGCCAAGTAGTGGCCCTGGGGGCCGGCGAAATCCTGCTGACCTCCATGGACGGGGACGGCACCCAGGCCGGCTATGACCTGGATCTGACCAGTGCGGTGGTGGAAGCGGTGCCGGTGCCGGTGATCGCCTCCGGCGGAGCCGGCTGCATCGACCACATCGCCCTGGCCCTGGACAGCGGCGGAGCCGCCGCCGCCCTGCTGGCCTCGCTCCTACATGACGGGGTCCTGACGGTGGCCGAGATCAAAGCGGACCTGCTGGCACGGGGCCTGGCGATTCGCCCCCTCGAATCCAGCACAGCGCCCTTCGCGGAAGCTTCGGGGCAGTCGTTACATTGATAAATGAATTGCGACCTTGGGGTCGTCTCCCGTGATCCCTCTGACGCCCCTAGCAGCCCCATTACTGACCATCCTGGCGGTGGTAATGGTGGTGGCAGTGGTGGCCTTGGTGGCCTGGGCACTGCAATTGATGCAGTCCGCCACCGATCGGCAGGAATTTTCGCTGATGTTGGCCGGTTGCATGGTGTGCTCGGCGGCTGTGGGCCTGGCCACCGTGATGGTGCTCACCCTCACCAGTCCCGAGCGGCTGCCCAGCACCGTCCTGCCACACCTCCCCGATGAACAGGAGGCCTGGGTGAGCCTCGATGCCATCGTGCTGCCCCTGGTATCGCAAGGCCAAAATGATCCCCGGTGATCAAGAGGCGGTCCGCGAGTTATTTGAGACCGTTGCTCCCAGTTACGACCGGCTCAATGACCTGCTGAGCCTGGGCGGCCACCGTCTCTGGAAACGGCAGGCAGTGGCCTGGCTGAATCCTCGCCCAGGGCAACGGCTCCTGGACCTCTGCTGTGGCACCGGCGATGGGGCCCTGCTCCTAGCCCAAAAGGTGCGCCCTGGCGGCCAGGTGCTGGGCCTTGACGCGGCGACGGCCCCCCTGCGACTGGCCCGCCAAAGGGCATCAGCAGAACCCTGGCTGCCGCTGCGCTTCGAACAAGGGGATGCCCTGGCAACGGACCTGGCCGCTGGTTGGGCCGACGGGGCCCTGATGGCCTATGGCCTGCGCAACCTGGTGGATCCGGCCCTGGGGTTGGCGGAATTGCGAAGGGTGCTACGCGCTGGCGGACGGGCCGCCGTGCTCGATTTCAACCGCCCTAACCCCAAAGGCGGGCAATCCGAGGTGTGGGCGGCCCAGTTTCAACACTTTTATCTCAGCCGTATTGTCGTGCCAATGGCCAGCCTGGTGGACCTCAAAGACCACTACGCCTATCTGGAAACCAGCCTGGCCCGCTTTCCCACCGCCCAGCAGCAGATGGAGCTGGCTCGACAGGCAGGTTTCGCCGCAGTGGGATACAGGCCCCTGGCGGCAGGGCTGATGGGGTTCCTTACCCTGGTGGCTTGAGCGCCGGTATTCGCGATCAGCGGCGCCTGGCGATGGCCCCTGGGGGGTGCTTTTGTAGGGACGCCAGCCAGTCTTGACCATGGGCGTTCCCCTGTTTGACTTTGCCGCCAATGTCGGCAAAAAAATCTTCAATCGTGGTGAAGATTCGATCACCATTGCCCAAAAACTCCAGAAACACATCGATGCCAATAATCCTGGTATCAGCGATCTCGATGTGGTTTTTGATGGTGACACCGCCACCATCAGCGGCACGGCCAAAGATGCCGCGGCCTATGAAAAGGCGGTGTTGATGGCGGGCAATGTAGAAGGCGTCGCCAAAGTCGAGGCCGCTGGTCTTGGCGCCCCTGGAGATTCCACCTTCGTGCTGGTGGAAGAAGGTGACACCCTTTGGGGTATTGCCGAACGGGAATTGGGCAATGGATCCCGTTACAACGAAATCTTCGCCGCCAACCGGGAAGTTATTGAAAACCCTGACCTCATTTATCCCGGACAGAAGATACGGATTCCCAAGGGTTGAGTGAAGTGGCATTATGGGCTTCCCCAGGCTTGGGCCTGGGGAGTATTCACCCGCCAGCAATTTCAACCATGGCCGACCAAGCCAGCCGCTCTTGTGCTTTTCCAAGGACCTTTAGTGAGCGCCGTTCTTGGTCGCGCCTAGCCCTTTTTGGCGGCATCGCCGCCTACGCCCTTGGGGCCCCCCTGGCCATGGCTGGCCTCGGGGCCGAGCCCCCCGCCGACCGGGGGATCGCCCTGGCACCGATCACCCTGGCCGAACTGCCCACTGCCGAGCTGCCCACTGCCGAACAGCCCACTGCGGCGCAACCCAGCCCTGAGCAGCAAGAAGCCACGCAAGCCCTAGATAAAACAGAAGCATCATTAGCCCAACAGCTAGCCAATCCGGTGGCGGCCTTGATCAGCATTCCTTTCCAATGGAATTGGGACGATCGCATCGGCGCCAGGGAAGACATCAATCGCCTGTCGCTGAACATCCAGCCGGTGGTGCCGATCAACCTCAGCAAAGATTGGAATCTGATCTCCCGCACGATCCTGCCGGTGATCCATCAAAGCGATGCCAACAGCACCATCAATCAGGGCCGTTTTGACAACGGTGTTGACTTTGGCGACACAGTGCAGAGTCTGTTTCTTTCCCCCAGCCGCCCCGGCCCATGGGGCCTGATCTGGGGGCTCGGTCCAGTGGCCATACTGCCCACCGGCACCAACACCTTCACCACCGCCAATCAATGGGCGCTCGGCCCCACCGGAGTGGTGCTTAAACAGAGCGGGCGCTGGACCGTAGGTGTGCTGGCCAACCACCTGTGGTCGGTGCAGAACCGGGGCCGCCTCGACGACGTCAACAACAGTTTTGTGCAGCCGTTCATCAGCTACACCACCCCCACTGCCTGGACCGCCACCCTGCAGACCGAAACCAGCTACGACTGGCAGAACGAGCAGTTGGCAGTACCTATCAATTTTGTGGTGACCAAGATCCTCAAGCTGGGGGATCAACTGGTCAGCGTCGGCGCTGGCGTGCGCTACTGGGCGGAGGGACCGGAGCAGGGGCCCCAAGGCTGGGCTGGACGAGTCGTGTTCACGCTTTTATTGCCCAAAAAATCCTGACGTTGATCTGGCGCTGCACGCAGGATGTGGGGCCCAAGCTGGCCTGGGGCGCACAATTTTGCTAGGGGACTTTGGGCTTAGGCAAACTTGCTGCGCTTGCGCTTCCTGCCTCTCCCGCCCGTGAACTTGTCGTACCCCCGGCCGCGCCTCAAGCCCTTCAGCCTGGCCCTTGCCGTCATCGCCGCCCTCGGTAGCGGCGGCTGGGCCGGGGTCGGCAGGGCCCAGGCCGCTGAATCCACGCCAGTTGCCCCAACTCGAGGCGGCCTCAGCACGGTGAACACACGCCTTGGCCCCTTGATGCTTGAGAACGGCTATCCAACAAAAGCCACAGCAGCCAAGCTCTACGACGAGCTCGATTTCCAGCGGGCAACCCAGGCCTATGTGTGGGCCCTACCGGCCATCGGCTTCAAGGCCCTCTACGACGCCCAGCGCCGCACCCTGGGAACCGCCAACGGCGAGGTCCTGCTCTATCAGAATCTCAAGGACAAGGCGGGCATGTTGACCCCCAACATCACCACCCTCTACGCCTTCAGTTTCTGGGACCTGGCCAGCCAGGGCCCCCTGGTGGTGGAAGTACCCGCTGGCTTGACCGCTGGCGGCGTGATGGACATCTGGCAGCAACCGATCACCGACATGGGCCAGACGGGCCCTGACAAGGGTTTGGGGGGCAAGTATTTGATCCTGCCCCCCGCCAGCCCCGCCGTGGAGGCCCCCGGCTACCGGATCGTGCGCTCCCCCAGCAACCAGGTCTGGTTCGGCACCAGGGGCCTGTCGCCGGACAAAGCAGCGGCCGAGGCCACCGTGCGCCAGCACCGCGTTTATGGCTGGAACCAGCGGGCCAATCCCCCCGCCACGGCCTTTCGGTCCGTGGGCGGTCGCCCCTGGCAATCGGCCCAGCCTGCCAACCTGGACTACTGGCGCATGTTGAGCGAGCTTTACGCCGACGAGCCGGTTGCCCCAAGGGACCGCATGATGTTCGCCATGCTGGCGCCCCTGGGCCTGGTGCCCGGAGAGCCTTTCAAGCCTGATGCCCGCCAGAGCCGCATCCTTGCGGACGCCGCCCAAGTGGGCGAACTGATGGCCCGCACGGTGGCCTTCGACAAACGCACCCCCGGGGTCACGGTTTACCCCGGCAAACACTGGGACTATGCCCAGCGCTTTGAGCTGGATCAGGAGAGCCCCGACCACAAACGGGTCCAATTGGATGAGCGCAGCTCCTGGTTCTATGAGGCAATTGGCATGTCGGTGGGGATGCAGGGCCGCATCGTTGGCTTCGGACAGGCCTATCTGGAAGCCTCTAAAGACAGCCAGGGCCAATGGCTCGATGGGGGCCGCACCTATCGCATGCGGGTGCCTGCCGATCCGCCGGTGAAGCAGTTCTGGTCCATCACCCTCTACGACAACGTCAGCCGCGGCCCCCTGATCACCGCCCAGGGGGCCGCCGATCTGAGCTCCCGGCAGACGGGACTGGTGCGCAACCCAGACGGATCGGTGGATGTGGTTTTCGGCCCGGTGCGGCCGGCCGGAGCCGCCAACTGGATCCAGACCAATCCGGGCCAGGGCTGGTTCAGCTACTTCCGCTTTTATGGCCCCACCGAGCCCTACTTCAGCAAAACCTGGCAGCTAAATGACATCGAGCCCCTAGGCCGCTGAAGCCTCCCGCCGACGATTGAGCAAACCAAGCCGCCGGGTCATTTCGTCACTGGCGAAGCCCAAGGAGGCGATCATTTCTAGACGCTCGCGGGATGCTTCACCCGAGTAAATGGATGAGAAGGTCTCCAGGCGCTCCTGCTCTTGCAAAGCAGCGGCGCCCAGCCAGTTCACGGGCGAATCACCTGGAGGTATGGAATCGAACCTGTGCGATGGCAGAAGGAAAGGCTCATCGACATCGACTTCGGCGATCATAAATAAAAATTCAAGTAGATTTTTAAGCGCTGCAATGGCCACGGAGCGAGCACCGTAGTCCTGGGCGACCCTAGCTAGACTGGAGAGCCTGGGTGGTGTGGGCGAATCATCAACCATAGCCTTGAAAAGGTCGAAAGATTGACGCAGTGCGGCAGCGCGCCTGAGCGGTGCCTCCCCTTGATTACGGCTTATTTGATACAAGGCAATTGCTTTAAGCAGCTCAGAATCTTGCGGCAGTTTACGCCAATTTATCAACCACTCCTGCGGGCAAGATAGGCTTGCAAAGTAATCATCAACTCCAGCCCGATCACTGTTAGAAATAAAAACAATTTGATCCGCCTGCCATTCCTCTTGGAGCACCAACTTGCCCTGCGAGCGCAGCTGACAGGCCTGATCCTGTTTGCAAGCAAAGAGGTTAAGAAGATAATCGTCGGAAAATGATGATGGGTCAAAGGGAACAAGCACATTCAGCCCGGGCAAAAGCCGATAAGAGTCATAGCCAAGGCCGTTAAATGATTCGACAAGTTCAAAATGAAAGCCATAATTCTCCTTGACCTCGTAAAGGACAAGTGGTGAATTGGTGGCAAAGAAATCCCGACCGCCATCTAAAATCAACTGTTCGTGGCCCTCGGCATCGATCTTCAGAAAATCGACATCAGTACGACCGCTGAAGAAATTATCAAGAGAATCGAGCCGCACCTCTTCGGAGGATTCAAGCTTGGATCCGTCGACGAGCGCATTCAGCTCTGCTTGTGGCTGGGTTGAGATCCTGCCCGTTCCTGGCGCAACGGAAATGGCGAGCTGCAACAGCTCTGCTTGCTTAAAATTATTGGCATCAAGACTCTGCTTTAGGTAGCCAGCAGTTTTCGCCACTGGTTCAAAAGCGAAGACCCTGCCATCAACACCAACAGCATTGGCCATTGTTAACGCATAAACTCCATAGTTAGCGCCAATGTCGATGGCTACTTGTCCTGGCCTGAGCAGATCACGTACAAATTTGATTTCATCTTCAAACCAATCCAATTGCTCCATCAAGACATAGGGAGTAATCATCTCCAGGCTATCGGGAACGATAATTGAAACATCGCCAGGCAGCTTTAAAGTAAGTGACGGATTGGGTTGACTAGGCAATCCGAGCATGATTGAGCGATAGTCCGATGCCAGAGACGAGCCAGCGCGTCGGTCTAGCTCTTCGATGAACAGGTGGGCCAAATCATAGGCCTCATACATTTGATGCAAGATGAAGGCAGCACTTCGAAGCAGACGCGCATCATGCAGACGCCGCTGACGGAAATCCTTCACGTAAATAGCATCGCCCCAAAGGGTCTGACTGATGCCATCATTAGGATTTCCATTAAAAAACAATGGCTTGTATGGCCTGCCCATTAGGTAGGCAAATTTCAGGAAGCAGAATCCTTGGGAGCGCAGGAACTTGTCGACATCAGCAAACAGCGGCTGATCTTGGTAGAGTTCAACGAATTCAACTTCACATTGAACAACTCCAACTGTGGCGAGTGCGGTCTTGGCATTCTCCAGTGCCATCAACTCGGCGCCTTGAATATCGAGCTTGATAAAATCAACAACTCCCGTAAGCGCGAGTAAATCATCGAGTCGCTTCGTTTCGACATCAACCCTTTTCTCAACGCGCATCACTTCTGCCAATTTCCAGAATAGATCAATCGTTTCATTATCCGGCTCATACAGGGATGAGGTCATCGGCACGTTGGTGACGCGGAGCGAATGGCTGGCGCCATCGCCAATGGCAAAAGGCAGATAGCGAATGACTCCCTGGTGTGATTCATTGGCGGCATTGAGCCGCGCACACTCCTCCTCAACTGGTTCAAACCCAATCACCTCTGCCAATCCCTGATTTCGGGCCAAGTTCAGCCAGGGATCCAACTCTTCACCTAAGGCAAGAGCACCAATATCAAGGCAACGAATTTTTTCGGTCAATCCGAGCAATTTAAACAGCGCCTGGGCAGTGCTCATCGATAGCATCATTCACAACGGCTGAGCATAACCCCAACGTAAGATCAACCCTTACCCAGGCTCTTTGCATACCTGTAGTCAGCCCAGATTCCACCATCTTTTCTGGCTTGCGCCGAGAGCGGCGCCATGGCAATCGACCATCCGACCCCTCGGCTTGGCCTAAGGCCTGGAGGCTTGGCTTGGCAAACCGGGGCTCTCGGCCCTAAGCATCCCCAGCGGACGCACAAGAGCCCCTGGATCGAGGCCCTCCCGCAGGGCCAACACCAGACCAGCGGCCTCGATATAGCTGGCGGCAGGCAGCACGGGCAGTCCCAGGGCGGCGCTATCCACCTGCAACACACAGGGATTACCGCTGACGGCGATCAGGGGCACGCCCCGCTCGACACTGGCCAGCACGGCCTCGCCGCCCAGGGCCCCGGCCGGGGCCACCACCGCCCCCAGATCCTCCGCCCCCAGGGCGGCGCGGCGGTCCTGGGGGGCCACCAGATCGGGGGCACGGCTGAGGCCCACCAGCACGCAGGGCAAAAAAGTGTGGCCCAGTTCTTCCGCCGCCGCCCGCGGATCCAGCAGGGGATCGAGGGGCAGGGGCGCCAGAGCGGGGGCATGGGCGCAAGGGATGCCCAGGTGTTGCACCAGCAGGTGGCTGATCACCGCCTCGGCTCCGGCCAGGGCATCGACGCCGGCGCCGTGGCGGTAGGCGGCCAGGGCGTCGCTGCCGGGATCATCGGGGAAGCGGGCCACCACGGCGATGGCGGTGGCACCGGCGGCCACTAATTTTTCGCCAGCCCGCAACAGCACATCGGGGCGCGCCAGCGTGCCCCAGCTGCTGCCGCTGGGCCCCAGGCTCAGGCCCACCCCCAATGGCACGTGGGTGCTGAGCACCGGACCGATCGCCAAGCCCAGGGTGGCGCGGCAGGCCTCGGCCGCCTGCAGTTGGCGGGCGCGCAGCTCCGGCTCAATGCCGCCATCCAGCAGCAGCCCCACCCGCCGGCCCGCCACCGGCGCCAGGGCCAGCTCGCCGCAGGCGAAGCGATCGAGGGCCCAGCCCTCTACGTAATGGATGCGGCGATCGCTCCAATAGAGGGCGGCGCCATTTAGCACATTGGGATGGGTGACCAGGCAGCCACTGGCCGCCGCCAGCAAGCGGGCCGCCGGCAGGCCATCGCCCGCGTAGCCCCCCACGGCGCAACCGATGCCGGTGGGGATCACCAGCAGGGTGGGCAGGGGCGCTGAGGTGCTCACTGAGGTGCTCAACAGTCCTCGCTGGCCTGGCTAGGCCTGGGCCCCTCGCCAGCGGTTGGGTGCTGCCCTGGAGCCCCCGGCTCGCCCACCACCAGCACCGCCTCAATCCGCAGGCCCCGGGCCGGTTCGGCGGCGGTGATCGCCCAGCGCAGCAGCCGCGCCGAGGCGCCCGCCTGGGCCTGGCCGGCCGCCAGCAAAAAAGGCCGCAGCTGCGGCAACAGGGCCCCGGCCGCCGGCTGGAACCAAACCGCCAGCGGCTCCAGCCTCATTTCTGGTATTGGCCGAACTGGGTCTCGTAGAGGGCATCCTCCTGGCCGGCCAGCAACTGCAGGTCGCTGAGCGGGTAGCTGACGCAAAGCAAGGCGTAGCCCTGCTCCCGCAGTTCTGCCTTGACGCCCATGGCATCGGGTTGGTGGACGCTGCCGCTGGTCAGCTTGGCGGCGCAGGTGGTGCAGACCCCCGAGCAGCAGGAGCTGGGCAGCGGCACCCCGGCCGCCTCGGCCGCAGCCAGCACGGTCTGGTCGGCGCGGCAGGCAAAGCTGTGGATGGTGCCAGCGAGGCTGGCCTGGACCTGGAAGCTGGGGGTTTCGCTCACCGAGTTGCCGTCGTTGGCGGCCATCCTGGCTGAGCGCCGGTCAGGGGCCAGGGCAGGGCTGGGCTGGGCCGATCGCTCAAGGGGCGAAGAGCAAAAGTGCGGAGATCATTGAGGTCTGTCTGAGCGATGCTGTCCCCTAAGACAGCTTTCTTACCTATGTGCCTGAAATAAAAACCGCAAAGTTCAGACTGCTCAAAGAGATCGCGATTGCTGGCCTGTGGCTCAGTGGCAGAAAAAAATGGAGCAGGGGCGCACTCGGATAGGCGCGATCGCTGCCTGGGCGGCAGCGGGGTTGCTGGGCGGCCTAATCGGCTGCCTGGCGGCGGTGGCGCTCACCGAGCTGATCAAGCTGTCGCTGGCCGCCGCCGCCGGCCTGGGTCCTGCGGCGCTGCGGTTGCTGCCCCTGTTGGGGGTGGGCCTGGCGGTGCTGATCCTGTTCGGCCTCGGCCGAGGCCAATCGGTGCAGACGATCGCCCCCCGAAAGACGCTCCGCCCTGGCGTCGCCCCCGGCTCGCTGGCGGCCTGGTATTCGTTCCCCCACGACATCGCCCGCGCTGATCTGACCGGCGATGTGGTCAACGCGTCGGGGCTGGAGGAGCGGTTCCCATGGAACCTGGCGCCCCTGCGGGCGCTGGCGATCCTGGCCACGGTGGGGCTGGGGGCGCCGATGGGCACGGAATCGCCGGCGGCCCATATCGGCGTGGCCACGGGCAGCTGGCTGGGCAGCGCGGTGCCGGCGCTGCGGGCCTTGGCGCGGCCCCTGGCGATCGGGGGCGGCGCGGCGAGCGTGTCGGCCCTGATCGGCATCCCGCTGGTGGGCAGTTTCTTCATGGCCGAGCTGGCGGCGCGGCGCCATATCCCGCTGAGCGCGCCGCGGGCCGCCGCGATGCTGGCGGGCGGCCTCAGCGGCTGGGCGGTGCATACCGCGTTTCAGCTTGATCTGATCCGGCTGGTGGTGCCCAGGGTTCCCCCCGGCGGTTTTCTCGCCGCATTGCAGGCCACCCTGTGCATCGGCGTGCTGGCCGGCGCCCTCACGGCCCTCACCGGTGAGGCGATCTACTGGGCCCGGGGTTGGCGCGACCGACCGCTGACGCGCCTGCTGATCGGCGGCGCGGCG
>JBIIJV010000019.1:0-24298 GCA_044233545.1 Cyanobium sp. | reverse complement strand
CCCATCACCCCTCAGCGGCGCTTCCCCCAGCTCCAAGTGCTCTCGGTGGCCAATATGCTGGGCGAAGCCATCTGGCGCATTCACCAAGAAAGCTCGGTGAGCTCCATGTTCCGCTGATTCCTGTGGCCGCCATGCATCGCCTCGGCCCTGCCGGAGCTCGGAACGCCAATCCGGCGCCGCCCCTGGCTCGGCGCGCATACCTCAAACGTCTGCTGCCAGTCAGCCTCACCCTGCTGGTCACTTCCCTCTTACCCATGGTCGCCATACCGGCGGCCGGCCTGGCCAAAGACGGTGTCAGCACCTTGCCCCAGCCCCGGGGACGCCGGATAGGCGTATGGATGACCAACAGCCCCAGTCCCCTTTATTACGATTCCAAACGGATTGATGCAGCGGTGGCCGAACTGGCTGCCACTGGTTTCAATACCATCTACCCAAACGTCTGGAGTCGCGGCGCCACGTTTCACCGCAGCCGTTATGCCCCTCTGGAACCCACCCTGGCGGCGGTTAATCCCAACCTGGATCCAATTTGTCGCATCACCAAAGCAGCCCAACGCCATGGCATGCAGGTGTTGCCCTGGTTTGAATATGGCCTGATGGAACCAGGGGATGCCGAGGTGGTGCGTCTCAATCCCGACTGGGTGCTGCGCCGTGCCGATGGCAGCGCCCTTTATGCCATGCATGGAGCCGACCTGCGCACCTCACCTCTCAAGGACCTGCGGGTCTGGCTCAACCCGGCCCATCCCGGAGTGAGGCAGCGCTTCATCGGCCTGATCATGGAGACCGTACAGCGCTGTGGCGTGGATGGCATCCAGTTGGATGATCACTTCGCCTGGCCAGTGGATCTCGGCTACGACAATTACACCCGCATGCTGTATCGCCAGACCACGGGCCGCGAACCGCCAGCCAACCCCAAAGATCGCTATTGGATGAGCTGGCGCCGCTATCAGCTCACCAGCCTGATGCGCGAGTTGCGTATTCGCCTGCAACAGACTTCCACGAGCAAACGGCTGTTGGTCAGCCTCTCGCCCGGGCCCTACCGATCGGCTTTCAATGAATGGCTCCAGGACTGGGAGTTATGGGCCATGGGTGGCCTAGTTGATGATTTAGTGGTGCAGAACTACGCATTCTCCATGGAAGGTTTTACTAACGATCTCAACCAAGCCGCCCTGATCAAGGCCCGTAGCTGGGGGGTGCCCGTCGAAATCGGAGTCCTGGCGGGCCTCGGAGCGCGCACTACGGACATGGACACCATCGCCGAAAAAGTGCAATTGGCCGCCAGCAGGGGCCATGGAGTGATTTATTTCTTTTGGGAGGGCCTTTGGGGCAAGTACGCCGGATCGGAGGGGGCTGCATATCGTCAGAGTCAGTTCAACACCCTGCATCGCGCTGCCTTCGGCACTACCAACAGCTGGCCGGCGGGGAATTGGCCCTCGACCCTGGGGCCGCGACGCCTGCCGCCATCGCCTCCACCGGCGGTTGGCCTGGGCCGGGCCCTGCCGCCCCCCCCGCCTCCCCCCTTGCCGGAGTAGGAGGGCCTTAGCAGGCAACCTGCTGGTTAGGTCAAATCGCGCTTGAGAACCGCGTAGAGATAATCAGGTGATTTGTAGCGACTGGGCAAACACAGATGCAATTTCTCCAGGCGACTCCAACAAACCGTGCGGATGATCTCTTCCCGGCTGCGGCCCTCCTTGAGGAGCAGGCGCATAGCTTTGCAATAAAGAGAATACTTTGCTTCGAGTTCGCCGATGGTGGGCGATGGGGCTGAGGCGGCCGATCCGGATCCCTGCATGAAAAGGGGGCGCCTAGCTCACATTTTGGGGCGCAGAACCAGCCTAAGGTCCGCCTGGGACCGGCCCGCTTGCCTGGGCGCGTCGATGGGCCAGAAGGCTGGCTTGGGCGTCGTCGAGCCTGCCGGCACTGTGCAGGATTCGGGTGATGCGCTCGATGTCCAGCACCGCATGCAGCCGATAGCCCCCCTGCTCCAACCGCTGGCGAGCGCGGCGATCGCTGGCGCCGCCATGGTCGATGAAAACCACCACATCCTGGACCTGGAGACCAGAACTCTCGAGCTTGGCGATCCCTTCCAGCACGCTACCGCCCGTAATCAACACATCGTCCACCACCACCACCAGATCACCCTCTTCAAAATCACCCTCAATCAGCCGGCGCGCACCATGGGCCTTGACCTCCTTGCGGGGATAGATAAGCGGTTTATGGAGCAAGAGGGAAAGGCCGGTAGCGGTGGGTAAGGAGCCGTAGGGAATTCCGGCAATGCGATCAAATGCCAGTTCGGCCATGGCCAGGGAATAGGCATGGAGAACACGATGAAAAAGATTGGGATCGGATATGATCTGGCGCAGATCGATATAATAATTAAAGACATCGCCCGATGCCTGAACATACTCTCCAAACAGCAGGCAACCGATATCGAACAGATCGACGATCAGCTCGGCGTGGGGTTCGGTGATGACCTCCTGCCCCTTGGGTTCCTGGCGACTTTCGCTGACCTTTCGCCCCTGGCCATTGGAGCTGGTGGGTTGGGGAAGCCATAGCTGGCAGGAATCCTGCCGGCTTTGGGAGCGCCGCTGCAGCCATTGCTCCCGCTGTTCGCCGATGCGGCACTTGAGGGCGGCAGCCCTGGCAGCGATGTCCGACTCCACCAGGAGGTTCTGGGGCAGGGGCAACAGCAAACCATCGGCGCTATCGCTGAGACCGGCCTCAAGCAGGGCGACAAGGCGATCTTCTTCTGCCCAAAGACTCCTGAGGATCAAGAACCGTTCCGGGGCCTCCCGCCTCACCCTGGCCAGGATCTCCGGATCGCTGGTGCCGACTTCAAGCAGCAGTTGCTCGGGGGTTCCCCACAACTGGCATTCCTGCACCACCCGCAGATAGAGGGGATCCTGCTCATTGGGATGGTGCTGAATGCGCCAAGCCGCCGGATTGGAACTGTGGCAGGTGACCACAACCGCCCGCTGGGGATAGAGAAGGAACGGGGCGGCGATGTCCTGTCCCGCCAGCGGGGACAGGGTCACCGCATCGGCCCCCAGGTCCCGGAACAGGTAGCTGGCCAGGGCCGAGGAACTATTGAGGTCGCCATGCTTGGCGTCCACGATCAGGGGAATTCCCGGAGGCACCAGCTCGCGCACCTCCCGCAACAGCTCCAGTCCCACCGGGCCCAGGGCCTGATAGAAGCCGAGGCTGGGTTTGTAGGCGCAGACATGGTCGGCGGTGGCTTCAACCACCGCCTTGATCCAATGCCTGGCCAGGGAGAGAAACGAGCGACCGCCCATGCCGCGGCCCTGGGCCCAGGTGTTCAACATCTCCGGATTGGGGTCCAATCCCGTCACCAACAAGGTCTGGTGACGGGAGATGGCCTCAGTGAGTTGGACGAAGAAACCCATCGCCAATGGTTGCACCTAAGTGGAGGAGACCCCTAGGAAGGTTCTTCAAGGAATTTGAAACAAATTGTGGCCCCACTGAGTAACGATGTAACAGCTCTTATTTGATGCTAGGACCTTGGCAAAGCTCAGAGGGCCGTGATCTCCGCATAGATCGGCAGCCAAGTCGCGGCTTGCAAACATTGTAGGGCCTCCGCCTCAGTAGTCGCCCTGCGGGCCAGGCCCTCCGCCACCGCCGCCAGGGCCACAGCCCGGGCCACGGAGGTGGACACCTGCTGCACTTGATCAAGGGCCACCATCAAAGCAGCGTCAGGATCATGGGCGGCAGGGATTGCATCGGCCAACGCCCCAATACAGGCATCAATCATGGCCTCACTTACCTGGCTTGCTCCCACGGCCACCGCCGCAAAGCCCAGGCCCGGAAACACAAAGCAGTTGTTGCACTGCCCGATCTCCCGCAGACGCCCGCCCACTTCGACCGCTGTAAACGGACTTCCAGTGGCGACCAAGGCGCGACCACCGCTCCAGCGCAACAGGTTTTCCGGTGTCACTTCCGCCAGGGGAGTGGGGTTGGAGAGGGGCAGCACAATGGGGCGCTGACAGCCCCGGCAAAGCGCTTCAATCACAGCCTGATCAAAGGCACCGGCGCAGGTGGAGGTGCCGATCAACACTGTCGGAGCCAGGCGCTCCACCACGGTCTGGAGGCCGATCTGCCCCTTGGCATCAAGGGGCCAGTCGGCCAACTGCTCAGGTCGCTTGCTGTAAGGCTGGACCGCCCCATGGACCCCCTCCAGGCCGGCGTGAACCAGACCCTGACGATCGATCATCCAGAGACGGTCGGCGGCCTGCTGGGCATCCAGACCCCTGGCCTGCAGCAACCGCATCAGCCGCTCGGCGATGCCGCAGCCCGCGCTGCCGGCCCCGAATATAACAATGCGTTGGTGCTCCAGAACCTGCCCCAAACCCCTCAAGCCGGCCAGAATGGCGGCGGCAGCCACACCGCTGGTGCCCTGAATGTCGTCATTGAAACTGGGCAGCCGCTCCCGGTAGGTATCCAGAACCCGACGGGCATTGCCGGCACCAAAGTCCTCCCAATGCACCAAGGCACCAGGACACACCTCCCGCACAGCCTGGATGAAGGCCTCCATGAAGGCGTCGTAGGCGGCGCCCTCCAGCCGTGGCTGGCGTAGCCCCGGATAGGTCGGATCATCCAGCAGGTCGGGATTGTTGGTGCCCACATCAAGCATCACGGGCAAGGCCCGGCGAGGATCAAGACCGGCACAGAGGGTGTAGACGGCCAACTTGCCCTGGCAGATGTGGATCCCCCCGACCCCCTGGTCGCCAATGCCCAAGATGCCCTGGGCATCGGTCACCAGCAGCAGGTCGGGGCGGTTGTCCCCTGGTTGCCCCCCCATCGGTGAACAGGCCTGGCGCAGGATGGCCGCCAAGCGATCCTGTTGATCGGCCGTGAGATATACCCCCAAGGAAGGACTGCGGTAGGACTGGCTGAAGCCCTGAATGGCCTGGCCCACGGTTGGGGTATAGACAATCGGCATTACTGCCTCGATGTGATCGGCCAGAAAGCGGTGGAACAGGATGAGATTACGCTCTCTCAATGTCTGCATATAGGTGTAACGGTCCATGGGGCTGGCCAGGGCGTCGAAGGCCTGCCAGCAGCGCTCCACCTGCTGTTCAATCGTCTCTACCTGCCAGGGCAACAGGGCCTCTAACTCCAGGGCTCGGCGCTCCTGGCGGCTGAAGGCTGTGCCCTTGTTGAGCTGGGGATTGTTAAGGAGTTCGGCCCCCCTCAACGTGGTGGCCAGTGGGGCAGGGGGAGGCGGAGCGACCACGGCATCACAATCAGGCACCCCCATCCTGCCCCCCCCGCTCGCAGCGCCAGGGAAGCCGTTGGCCCGCATGGAAAGGCACCAGGGCATGGTCGTTGCCAGAAGCATCGGCCAGGTGAAGCCGCGGTGGCACCTCCAAGCTTTGGCGCCGCAGAACGATGCGCTCTTCGTTGACTGGCAGGCCGTAGAAGCGGGGACCGAAGCTGCTGGCGAAATCTTCGAGGCGATCCAGGGCACCTTCCTGCTCGAAGACGGTGGCGTAACTCTCGATGGCGTAGGGACTATTGAAAATCCCGGCGCAACCACAGGCGGATTCCTTGGCGTGGCGGGGGTGGGGCGCCGAGTCGGTGCCCAGGAAATAACGAGGATGGCCGGAGGTGGCGGCAGCGCGCAGGGCCAGGCGATGGCGCTCCCGCTTGATCACCGGCAGGCAGTAGAAATCGGGTCGCAAGCCACTGGCAAACAGGGCATTGCGGTTGAGATGCAGATGGTGGGGAGTGATCGTGGCCGCCAGGTTGGGGCCGGCGGCGGCCACGAAGTCCACCGCTTCGGCGGTGGTGATGTGTTCGAGCACCACCTTCAGCCCCGGATGGCGCTGCAGCAGGGGCGCCAGGTGCCTCTCCAGGAAAACCGCCTCGCGATCAAAGATGTCTACCTCGGCGTCGGTGACCTCGCCATGGATCAGCAAGGGCAGGCCGCAGCGCTCCATGGCCTCCAGCACCCCCGCAAGCTGGCCGATGTCCCTCACGCCTGCAGCCGCGTTGGTGGTGGCGTGGGCTGGATAAAGCTTGCAGGCCGTGAACACCCCCTGCCGCTGACCCCGTTCCAACTCAGCGGGATCGATGCTGTCGGTCAGATAGGCGGTCATCAGCGGCGTGAAACCGCTGGCGGCGGGCAAGGCTGCCAGGATCCGCTGCCGATAGGCCCTGGTGGCCGCCACCGTGGTTAGGGGTGGGGACAGGTTGGGCATCACGATGGCGCGGCCGAAAACGGCCGCCGTCAGCGGTGCCACCGCTTCCAGCAGGTTGCCATCGCGCAGATGGACATGCCAGTCGTCTGGCCGCCGCAAGCTGAGGCGTTCCGCAGAGGCATCGATCATGGGCGCAGATGCTCGATATAGCCTACGTTGACGTCATCCTTATCGGTTTGGAGATAGAGATATCCCGATCCATCAGCCAAGACGATACCTCTGTAATTCCAGTCGACATCAAGGGAATCACGCTGTTTAATTGTGGCTAGACAATCGGGCCCAACTTGCAAGGTCCCCTGGTAGGTGGCTTCCTCCACAGTCTCGCCATAACTGGAAATGGCAATTCCACGAACGGTGCCATTGTTCCAGCGTTCATGTTGAACAGTACCGTTGCGGCGCCAGGCGCCTTGGCGATAATTGGCGCCTTCCTGCTTACTCACAGCGGCCCCGTTGAGAAGACTGGCGGTGCATGCCGTATTTGGTTGCCGGAACCAGCGTGATATGGAGAACACATCGGGCAGCAGCCCAATCGAAAAACGGGGGATGCCGTTAAGGTCAAGAACCGCCTGACTCTGACGTAATGTGCCAGCAAAAGTGCGCTGAATTCGTACCCGACAGAGGGAGATTGGTTCAAAACGACCAGTATAGGGAGCCTCGCTAAATTCGTGACCTGTGCGTTGTAAACGAACCCCGCGGATTTGGCCATCGGCGCTCCAGGTTTCCTGCAGCAAGGCCGCATAGGGCCCCCCTGGCAGATTCCCTTGGCTCATCAGCACATATCGCCCCGGCTGGGGGGCCGCACAGGGCTGCAGCGGCACCCCTGCCGCCGGGATCGCCGCCCCTGGCGCCACCCCCTTGGCGGCCGCCGCCCCAGACTCTGCGGCAGCCTTGGCTGGAGCGGTCCCGGCGGCAACTGGCAGGGTGCCGGCCAGGGGAGCGGCCAGCAGGGGGGATCCCAGCAAAAGGAGGGAAAGGAGGGACGGGCGCGAGCGGGTGGCCAAGGGGGGATTGGGAAGCGACGCCCTGCATCCTTAGCGCATCTGAGCTCCCCTGCCCAGTTGACCCGGTGACAACGACAGCAAAGGTCAGTCCAGCTAGACCCATGGCCCTGGCTGGGAGACTGGCCAGGACGAACCGGCTGAAAGGGAAAACAACTGCGATGCACTTCCCATGGGGCCAGCGCGCCGGTGTGATGGGGGTGATCAATCTCACCCCCGATTCCTTTAGCGATGGCGGCCGCTGTGAAGGCGCTGGGGCGGCCCTGCGCCAGGCGGAGCGACTACTGCGCCAGGGGGCCGATGTGCTCGATCTGGGGGCCCAAAGCACCCGCCCCGGCGCAGCTGAGGTGGGGGCGGAGACAGAACTGGAGCGTTTGCTGCCGGCCTTGCATGCCATCCGTGCAGCCAAGCCGCAAGCGATCCTCTGCATCGATACCTTCTGGGGGGCAGTGGCGGAGGCGGCCCTGGCGGCGGGCGCGGACTGGATTAATGATGTCAGCGGTGGCCGCAGGGACCCCAGCCTGCTCCGGGCGGTAGCTGGCCATCGCTGCCCATTGGTGCTGATGCACAGCCGCGGCAATAGCCGCACGATGGACCAGCTATGCGATTACAACGATCTGGTGGCGGATGTGCGCCAGGAGCTGGAACAAGCCAGCCAGCGGGCCCTGGCCGCCGGGGTGGAGCGGGGACAACTGATCTGGGATCCCGGCCTCGGTTTTGCCAAGACCACGGACCAGAATCTCGAACTGCTGCGCCGGCTCGACGAACTCAAGGCGCCGGGATTGCCGTTGCTGGTGGGGCCTTCGCGCAAGCGCTTCATCGGCGCAGTGCTGGCTGAATCACGGCCGCGCGCCCGTATCTGGGGCACGGCAGCGGTCTGCGCCCTGGCGGTGGTCCGGGGCGCCGATCTGGTCCGGGTCCATGACGTTGGACCGATGGCCCAGGTGATGCTTATGGCAGGGGCCCTGGGGAAATGCTGATTCGCTGGCCTTCAGGGGCGACCATCACCAGCAAAGGGTTTGGGGATCATTCGGATTGACCTGCAACAATGCGGGGTCGCTTGCAGGCTCTTGCGCATGTCCTTCCGTCCAACCCGTGCCTGGGCCCTACCGCTAGTGCTTGCCGGGCTGTTGGCAGGCTGCGCCCAGGATGGCGGCAATGGCGTCCAGAGCGCCAAGCTGGCGATGATTCAGGGGCGGGGCAAGTTGGTCTGCGGAGTCGACGGCAAGCTACCCGGCTTCAGTTTCGTGGGACCGGACGGCAGTTATTCGGGCCTGGATGTTGATGTCTGCAAGGCGATGGCCGCTGCAATCTTTGGCGATGCCAACAAAGTGGAATACCGCGATCTCAATTCAAGTGAGCGATTTGCCGCCCTGGCCAGCGGCGAAGTGGACTTGCTCTCGCGTAACACCACCATGACCCTGAGCCGGGATGCGCCCGGCGGCAACGCCCTCAGTTTTGCCCCCACGACCTTCTATGACGGCCAGGGAATGATGGTGCCTGCGGCCAGCGGCATCACCACCCTCAAGGCCCTGGCGGGCAAACCAATATGTGTCGAGAGTGGCACCACCACCGAACTAAACCTGGCCGACCGCATGCGGGAGATCGGGATTGCCTACACTCCCCTGAAATTCCAGACCGGCGACCAGACCTATGCGGCCTATCTGGGGGGCCGCTGTATAGCTGTCACCAGCGATCGTTCCCAACTGGCGGCCAAGCGCTCCAGCTTCCCCAATCCGGGGGCCCACACTCTGCTAAACGATGTGATGAGCAAGGAGCCGCTCACCCCGGCCACCACCAATGCCGATCCCGCCTGGGCGGATGCCGTGCGCTGGACGGTCAACACCCTTATCCAGGCCGAAGAATTGGGCATCACCAAGGCCAACATCGCCAGCAAATTGGCGGAGGCCAGTGCCAATAAAAATCAGGCCGATCTCAGGCGTTTTCTAGGGGTAGATGGTGATTTTGGTAAACAACTGGGGCTGCCCTCTGATTTTGTGGTGAAAATCATCAGTGCCGTCGGCAATTACGGTGAAATCTTTGATCGCAATGTAGGCCCGGCTTCGAAGCTGAAATTGGATCGAGGTATCAATAAGCAATGGAAGGAGGGGGGGTTGATGTACTCACCTCCCTTCCGCTGAGCATCGATGCCCATGGCTCAGCCTTTGCGTGATCCTGCCGACCGTCCCCCATGGTGGCGGGATCGGCGCGTGATTCCCTGGCTGGTGCAGGGGGTTGTGGCGCTGCTGCTACTTGTCTTGATCGCCTTTTTACTTGGCAACCTGGTCCGCAACCTCACCGCCAGGGGCATGTTGCTCAGTTGGCGCTGGCTGGGGGAACCGGCCGGATTCGACATCGCCGAAACCCTGCTTCCCTTTGATGCCGGGCTGCCCTATTGGCGGGGACTGGCGGCTGGTTTGGTCAACACCCTGCGGGCCGTTATCACTGGCCTGGTGGGGGCCACGTTGCTGGGCACCCTGGCGGGGATGGCCTCCTTCAGCCGCAATGGCCTGTTGCGCGGTCTGACCCGGACCTATGTGGAAACTATTCGCAATATCCCGCTATTGTTGCAGTTGATCTTCTGGTATTTCGTCGTCTTTCTGTCTTTGCCCAATGGCAGCGCAGCCCTGCAAATTCCTGGGGTGGTGCTAGCCAAGTCTGGGCTTTATCTGGCCGGATTCAGCCAGGGAATGCATTGGTCCTTGCCCCAGCTCGTCAATGGCGTCTGGCAGGCTCCTCTGCGTCTGAGTGTGGAATTTGCGGCCTTGCTTAGTGGCCTGATCATCTATTCGGGAGCCTTCATAGCCGAAGTGGTGCGCGGCGGTATCGCCTCTGTGCCCAAGGGCCAATGGGAAGCGGCAACCTCCCTGGGCATGGGCTGGTTTGCCACCCTGCGCCATGTGGTGCTACCCCAGGCCCTAAGGGTGATCGTTCCGGGCCTCAACACCCAGTACATTTCATTGGCAAAGAATTCCTCCCTGGCGGTGGCGGTGGGCTTTAGCGATCTATATTCCGTCGCCGAAACCACCTTGAATCAGACCGGCCGGGCCCTGGAGGTTTACCTGCTTTTGCTGGGGGCCTATCTGGCCCTCGACCTGGTGATTTCCCTGGTCATGAATGGCCTCAACCGTCTCGTGCAGATCAGGGAGCGCTGAGATGAACCTGCTGCTGCGACGCCTGCGCGCCGATCTTTTCGCCACTCCCGCCGATGGGGCCCTCAGCCTCGGCCTGATCGCCCTGATCAGCGCAGCGGCGCTGGGATTGGTGCAATGGGCCAGCCAAAAAGCCCAATGGGCGGTGATCCAGGCCAACAGCACCCTGTTTGCCGTAGGTCGCTATCCCGAAGCCCAGCAATGGAGACTCTGGCTGCTCACGGCCCTGCTGACGGCCGCGGCGGGAGTTAGCTGGGGTTTGTTGCGCTGCCATCCCCGCTCCGACCGGGATGGCGAGCTCTGGCCCCGTAACGATCGCCTCGTGCTTGGGCTGCTGGCAGTGGTTGCGCTCTGGTTGCCCTGGGCCCTGGGGTTGGCGCCGGCCCTGCAGAGCCGCTGGTGGCTGTTGGCGGCGTTGCTGGGGGCCAGTCGCTGGCTGGCGGGACGCTTTGGTGCCCAACTCAGCCGACCAATGCTGCGGCTGTTTCCCCTGATCTGGCCCCTGCTCTACCTGTTCGGCATGGTGCTGATCAGCGGCGGCTTGGGGTTGATGCCGGTGTCGCCTTCCCAATGGGGAGGCTTGCTTTTGACCCTGCTCACCGCCAGTTTCGCCATCTTGCTTTGCTTTCCCCTTGGCGTCCTGCTGGCCTTGGGCAGGCGCAGTGATCTGCCCTTGCTGCGTTGGAGCTCGGTGATTTACATCGAATTCATTCGTGGCGCTCCTCTGATTACGCTGCTATTTCTAGGCCAGAACATCCTCGGATTTCTGTTGCCCGGCGGACTGGCCCCGGACCGCATCTGGCGGGCGGCCTGGGTGCTTACTTTTTTCGCCGCCGCCTATCTGGCCGAAGCGGTGCGATCTGGTTTGGCAGCGGTTCCTAAAGGTCAGGTGGAAGCGGCCCGCTCCCTGGGACTCTCCTATCCTCAGACCCTGGTGCGGGTGATACTGCCCCAGGCCTTGCGGGTAGCCTTGCCCGCCATGGTGGGCCAATTCATCTCCCTGCTGCAGGACACCACCCTGCTTTCCTTAATCGGGCTGCTGGAATTACTTGGCGTTGCCAGGACAGTAATGGCCAACCCGGAATTTCTGGGACACAACGCCGAGGTCTACCTCACCCTTGCCCTGCTGTTCTGGTCCTGCTGCGCCGCCCTCGGTCTCGGCAGTCGTGCCCTCGAAAAACGCCTTGATCCCCAGACTCTCTCAAGATCCACCAGCCGGCCATGACTTCGAGCCCCAGCAACTTGATGATTGAGGCCCGCGGGGTCGAAAAGTGGTATCCGAATGGTTACCACGCTCTGCGCGGTGTGGACCTCACGGTCCATCGCGGCGAAGTGGTGGTGGTGATGGGTCCCTCCGGGTCCGGCAAGAGCACCTTTATCCGCACCTTCAATGCCCTGGAGGATTTTCAAAAGGGCACGATCCGCATCGACGGCAACAGCCTGGGCAACGACCTGCGCCAGATCGATGCCATCCGCCGAGAGGTGGGCATGGTGTTTCAGCAGTTCAATCTGTTTCCCCACCTCACGGTGCTGGACAACCTCGTGTTGGCCCCAACGCTGGTGCGTGGCCGGCCCCGCGCCGAGGTCCAGGCCCAGGCCCTCAACCTGCTGGATCGGGTCGGCATCAAGGAGCAGGCCCAGAAATTTCCCGGTCAGCTTTCGGGGGGCCAGCAACAGCGCGTCGCCATCGCCAGGGCCCTATGCATGGAGCCCAGGATTCTGCTGTTTGATGAACCCACCAGCTCCCTGGATCCCGAGATGGTCAGGGAGGTGCTGGATGTGATGCGACAACTAGCTCAAGAGGACATCACCATGGTGGTAGTGACCCATGAAGTCAAATTCGCCGAACAGGTCGCCGATCGGGTGGTGTTAATGGCGGAGGGAAGTGTGGTGGAAGAAGCACCTCCAGCCCAGTTTTTCAAGGACCCTAAACATGAACGAACCCGGCGTTTTCTCGATCAAATTCTCTGAAATGGCTCCCTGAACCCATCAGGGCTAAAATCCATTTTAAGCCATCATCAATTCCAAGCCGTGAAGCCCCTCGTACAAAAGATAAGCACCAAAAACAAGTGCAATAATTCCCACTAACCACTCGGCCTTGTGCTGCAGCCATTCTTCTAATTTAGCAATCGAATCGCGAATGGAGCCACCGCTGGCGATCCAAGCTAATGGGGGTAACAGCAACAAAGAACTAGCCGTCAGCGCATAGACAGCAGTAATTTCAACATCGGCTTTTAACCCAGGATGATTGATCATCAACAAGCCGGCTTGTTTTAAATAGAAAACAAGGTTTTCAGGGGTCAACAGGGCAGCCCCAGCACCGATTAATACCAGCAAGGCGGTATTGACATCAGGCAGGCGATTCATCAAGCGAATCGCCATGCCCTCTTCACCGAGACTGGCCTGGGGAGTGAGCTGATACAAGCCCAGGGCTAGCAGACCTCCGGCCCCCAAAAGATCGATGAGCACCTGCTCGCGAGCGCCATGTTCCAAGCTGATCGCCAGCGAACTTCCCACCAGCAGTAACAACAGCACCGCCATCACATTGGCCAGGGTCCAGCCCAGGACATAGGCAAAGGCCCTTTTCAAGGGTGAGCGCCCCAGCAGCAGAAGGGTTACCACCCCGATATGCAGGGGGCTGAAGGCGATGCCAATACCGAAAAGAGAGGATTTGGTAAATAGGGAAGCGAGCATCACAAGGGGCCATCACCCCGATCAGTCAGGGAACCCTAGCCGGCGGCCCGCGGGCGCCGGGGGCGGATCCCTGCACTGCGGTTGCTCAGGATCCCTGCATACCAGCTTGGGAAAGGGCTAAAAACAGAGCCGCCATAGTTTGCATACCTTGCAGTACGACGCCAGCAGTCCGCTGCCAGCAGTACGCCGCCAGCAGTCTGCCGCCATCAGTACGCCGCCATCAGTCCTCCGCCAAGAGCAGGCGACGCCCCTCCTCCAGTTGACGGCGTGCCTCTTCGCCCAGGTGGGGTATACGCAAATCCAGACGGGCCATGGCATCGATGATTGAGGCGGCCACAACAATGCGGGTGAACCACTTGTTGTCAGCTGGCACCACATGCCATGGGGCTGACGGTCTGGCGGTGCGTTGAATCATCTCCTCATAGGCAGTCATGTAGGCATCCCAGTGGGCCCGCTCGTGAATATCACCGAGAGAGAATTTCCAGTTCTTATCTGGATTATCAAGCCGTTCTAGAAAGCGACGCTTTTGTTCTTTGCGTGAGACATGCAGAAAAAATTTAAGTACAACGAATCCGTTGTTGCTTAGATATTCTTCGAAATGGCGAATATCGCGGCAGCGCTGTTTCCAAATGTCGTTGCCAAGTAAGGAGGGAGGCAATTGCTGTTTTTGCAATAATTCTGGATGGACGCGCACTATCAGGGTCTCTTCGTAGTAACTACGATTGAAGATGCCGATCCGACCCCTTTCCGGCAGGGCCTGTTGGCAGCGCCAGAGGTAGTCATGGTCCAGTTCGGTGGAAGTTGGGGCCTTGAAGCTGGTCACCTGGCAGCCCTGGGGATTCACCCCCGACATCACATGTTTGATGGTGCCGTCCTTGCCGGCGGCGTCCATCGCCTGGAAAATCAACAACACGCCCCAACGGTCCTGGGCGTAGAGGCGTTCCTGAAATTCGGCAAGCAGACTGGTGCCTTCAGTCAGCCGCTGCATCGCCATCGCTTTGTCATCCCGTTGCAGGTGCAGGGTGTCGTCGGGATCGACGCCAGCCAAGCGAAAACCCTCGCCATCTTCCACCTGATAGGCCTTGGCGAGTTTGTGGCACTGGCTCAGCAACTTGTCGCGATCCATGGCATCGATCATGGCTTGAAGATCAGTTCGAACTCGGTGGGGGACTGGCCCACTCCGTGCCGCTGAGGAGGGGAAACAGGCCATCTTCGCGCTGCACTGATTCCAGCCACAAGGGCGGCAAATCCGTGCCTTTGTCGATGGCCTGCATGAGATGCCAGAAACGATCAAGGTGGCGGTGGATCCGCTCTCGGGCCAGTTCGGTGGTGGTGCCGGCCCGCAGGATGAAACTCCAATCAGAACTCTGGGCCAGCAGCAGTTCGCGGCCGGCCTGGATTAGCCATAGCCGATGCTCACTGCTACCCACACCCCGGTTTACCCGCCGGACCATGGCCCGGGAGGCCCGCTGCCATTCCCCCACAACCCAGCCGTTGGCCTCATTGAGCCAGTAGTTGTGATAGCCCCCCCGTCCCCAGCTGGAGGGAGAGGGGCGGCAGAGCTGGAGGGTCAACTCCGCCTCCAGGGTCTCCCGCAAGGTGGTGAAACGGAGTTCAGCGGCGGGAGCTTGGCGGAACAGTTCGGCCAAAAATGCCGGCCCTTCAAACCACCAGTGGCCAAACAACTCAGCGTCAAAGGGAGCGACCAGCAGCGGCGGTCGCTCGATGGAGGCCGCCAGATCGTGCAATTGACTGGCCCGACCGGCGAGGTAATCAGCGGCATGTTGCCGCACCCTGAGGGCGGCGGCGGCGGGTTCGTAGGGGGCCTTGTGCTCTAGCTCGCAGGTCTGGGAGGTCACCCGATGCAATTTCAGGCCAAGGGGGCGACTGCTGCGGATTCCGTGCTCGGCCAACTGGGACTCGGACAGATCCCAGCCCAGGTCGCGGTGAAATTCCCGGTAGGCCCCGTCGCCCGGATAGCCCTCGCTGGCACTCCAGACCGGCAGGGTCGAATTGCTGTCGCGGCCGAAAAAAGCCACTCCCGCTGGGCTACAGATCGGTGCATAAACGCCATAGCGGGGACGGGGTACGGCGTGAAGAAGGCCGTGGGCGTCCAGCACGCTGTAGCGCAGGCCGTTTTGGACGAGGACCTGATCCAAACCCTCGTAGTAGGCGCATTCCGGTAACCAAATGCCCAGGGGAGGTTGGCCGAGCAGGCGTTCGTGTTCCCGCACGGCGGTGATCAGCTGGGCCCCGACGGCCTCCGGGCATTCCCTCAGCAGGGGCAGGTAGCCGTGGGTGGCGGCGCAGGTGATCAGATCCAGCACCCCCAGGCCCTGCAGGCGCCGAAAACGTGGCAGCAGTTTTGCTTGGCAGTGCTGCCAATCGGCAACCAAGGCAGCCAGGCTGTGGCCGAGGTGCTGGGCCGCTGCCTGACCTTCGGGGGGGGTCAGCTCCAGTAACTCGATGCGCAGCTGCAACCAGGGCAGAAAACCGCGGTTCAGCTCCTCGTCAGCCAGCAGGGAGAGCAGGGTTGGCGAAAGGCCGAGGGTGAGCCTGGGTCGCTGCTGCGGATCGGCGGCGGCCGCCTCCAGCACCTGCAGCAGGGGCAGATAACACTCCTGCAAGGCCTGGTAGTACCAGTCCTCCTCCAAGGACCCCGGCTCGCCAGAGCGGACGTAGGGAAGGTGGGCATGGAGCACCAAGGCCAGTTCGCCTACGGCCATGGTGACCTCAACACAAAGCCACATTACCGGTCAGCTTTCTAGGCTTGGCCCGTAAAGGGATTTACGAAGGCGTGGTGCAACAACACTTAGGCGAACCAATGCTACGGCGGGTACTCGCGGTTGACGGGCACAGCATGTTTTATGCCCAGCAGAAACTCGGCTGGTTTTTCGATCCCCGCCGCTTGATAGAGCTAGCCCGTCAAGAGGGAGAGGTGGAGTTGGGCAGCGCTTTTTGGTATGCAGGTCTCAAGGATCCCAATGACCAACGTCCCTTCCGTGATGCCCTTACCAGCCTGGGGTACACCGTGCGCACCCGGCCCTTACGGGAGCTGGCGGGCGAGGGGGAAAGCCGCCAATACACCCGGGCCAATTTGGATGTGGAGGTGGCGATTGACCTGCTGACCATCGCCCATCGCTGCGAAGAGGTGTGGCTACTCAGTGGCAGCAGGGACCTGGACAGGCTGGTGGAGGTGCTGCGGGCCAAGGGTTTGACGATCATTGTGTTCAGCACCGAGGGCATGGTGGCCCGGGAATTGCGCAATGCCGCCGATCGCTTTGTTGATCTGGCCTCCCTGGTGCCCCAATTAGCCAAAGTTGACTTGCCAAGCACGGGGACTGTGCGCCGTCCTTCACCCTCAGCTGCCTAGGCCTGACTGATCCCTACAATGGGGTCAACTCATAGTCAGTCCGCTTAGCGGCCCAATTGTTGTCATGGCGAGTGATCCCGGCCGGGTTCTGATTTTTGACACCACCCTGAGGGATGGCGAGCAATCGCCTGGTGCCAGCTTGAACCTGGAAGAAAAGCTGGCGATCGCCCAGCAGCTCGCCCGCCTCGGTGTCGACATCATCGAGGCCGGCTTCCCCTTTGCCAGCGGCGGCGATTTCAATGCCGTGCAACGGATCGCCGCCGCTGTCGGCACGGCGGATGGTCCGGTGATCTGCGGTCTGGCCCGGGCCGCCAAGGGAGACATCAAAGCCTGCGCCGAGGCCGTGGCCCCGGCGGTGCGGCGCCGCATCCATACCTTCATTGCCACCAGCGACATCCACCTCAAGCACAAGCTGCGCAAAAGCCGGGCGGAGGTGCTGGAAATCACCGCCGAGATGGTGGCCTACGCCCGTTCGCTGGTGGACGATGTCGAATTCTCCTGCGAGGACGCCGGCCGCAGCGATCCGGAATACATGCACCAGGTGATTGAGGCCGCCATCACCGCCGGAGCCACCACCATCAACATTCCGGATACGGTTGGGTATGCCACACCTGCTGAATTCGGCGAATTGATTGCCGGCATCAATCGCGCGGTTCCCAATATCGACCAGGCCGTGATTTCAGTGCATGGCCACAATGATTTGGGTCTGGCTGTCGCCAATTTCCTTGAAGCGGTCAAACATGGTGCCCGCCAATTGGAATGCACCATCAACGGCATCGGTGAACGGGCCGGCAATGCCTCGCTGGAAGAGTTGGTGATGGCCTTGTATGTGCGCCGCAGTTATTTCAATCCCTTCCTCGGCCGTGACAGTGACGACAGCCGGCCATTAACGGCGGTGCGCACCGAAGAGATCACCAAAACCTCAAGGCTGGTGTCGAACCTCACCGGGATGGCGGTGCAACCCAACAAGGCGATTGTGGGGGCCAATGCTTTTGCCCATGAGTCGGGAATCCACCAAGATGGTGTGCTCAAAAATCGTCTCACCTACGAGATCATTGATGCCCGCACGATCGGCCTCAGCGACAACCGCCTGTCGTTGGGCAAGTTGTCCGGTCGCAGTGCCTTCAGGGCCCGACTGGAAGAATTGGGCTACAACCTCGATGGCGAAGACCTCAATGATGCCTTTGCCCGTTTCAAGGAACTGGCCGATCGCAAACGGGAGATTTCCGACCGCGACCTGGAAGCGATCGTCAGCGAACAGGTGCAACAGCAGTCTGAAGCCCGTTTCAGCCTCAAGCGGGTGCAGGTGAGCTGCGGCACCGGTCTGCTGCCGACCGCCACCGTCACCATCGCAACGGAGGATGGCAGCGAACACAGCGAGGCCTGCATCGGCACCGGTCCGGTGGATGCGGTCTGCCAGGCGCTCAATCACCTGGCCCAGGTGCCCAACGAACTGGTGGAATTTTCAGTCAAAAGCGTTACCGAAGGCATCGATGCCATGGGTGATGTAACCATCCGGCTGCGGGCCGGTGGGGTGCTCTATTCGGGCCATGCTGCCGACACAGACATTGTGGTGGCAGCGGCCCAGGCCTTTATCAATGCCCTCAATCGCCTGGTGGCCGGCGAGCAGCGGGCGGCGCTGCATCCCCAGCATGCGCCGTTGCCGCTGGCGGAATTGCCTCGGCTGTAATTGACAGTCCCCTAATCGGTGCATCAACGGGTGCAACTTTTGCTGGTTGGGAGGGGCTCCTGTGGCAGGTGGACCTGGCCGCAAATGGCAGGTAACGCTGCCCTAGAGTGGCAGTCAAGGTGCTTGGGGAGGCTTAGGCACAGAGCTGGGGTGGCCTGTCCACTCGAGGGGCTTGTTCGAAGGGACTGCCCGCGGCATCTAGACTCACATGGCCAGGTCGTTACTAGCTTCCATCTGCCATAGGCTTTCTATCAACCATAATTGATCTATTGTTATCGTCGTACAATGGAAGGGTCTCAGGCACTCATCAATAAAATGCGAATTCATCTCTATGCCAATTGCTGGAATGAGTTGCGAATACTGCCCTACTTTATGCGGCACTATGAACCCTTTGTCGATGAGTTAATCATACTTGATGATGGCTCTAAGGATGGTTCTATAGAATTCCTTAATGCCCAAACGAAAGTCAGGCTTATCAAGGCAAATCGCAAACAAGGGTCCTACGTTGAACAGTCAACTAAGTTTTTTAATGAAGCATGGAAAGAGAGTCGATCCAAAGCTGATTGGATAATTACTTGCAATATTGATGAGCATATTTACCATAAGAATATTAAGGCATATTTGCAATTATGCTTACAGAATAATATCACGATTCTTTCTGCACAAGGCTATGAAATGGTGTCTTTAGAGTTCCCATCAAGCCAAGGGAGATTGTGTGATGAAGTGAGACTTGGAGCCCAGACGCAACGCCTTCGTGGGCCGTCAAGCATGCTCAATAAGATCATGGTTTTTAATCCCCAGGCCATTCAAGAAGTTCAATTTGATATGGGCCGTCACACGGCCAATCCCATTGGCGAAGTAGTGTACCCATATTCAGTCGAGCTCAAATTACTCCACTACAAGTTCCTTGGAATAGATTATGCCAAACAGAGATACAGAGAACTCAAATCAGGCCTGTCATCGGCAGATAAAAAACAAGGAGTGGGGTGTCAATACATGTGGGATACGGGCAAAATTAAACAAAATTACGAATCGATTCTTGTTATCGCTGATGTTGTTGTTCCAAATGGAATCATTTCAGACGCAAGGCTGAATCTGTCTGTCCTGCCTCAAAAAATGAAACTTAGACTGGTTGATTTTGTCACACAGCACCATCGCAATCCAATCATTAGGCTTTTTCTGTCTCTTTTGAATTCTGTCAGGAGGGCGCGTTCTTCGACCTAATTCAAAAGGTGAATGTCCTGGTTCAATGAGCAGAGATATAGCGCAAAAGACTCATTTTCATCCGCTCATACTCCCCGGTATCCGCGGATCTCCAAAAGGTGATTGTCCGGCGTATGGCATTGACATCTTCTTTCCATAAGGAAGACTCAATTTCACGAAACGACCTGCTTAGCCACCCGCGGCTGGCACCTTGGTACACCTGATAAGCCAAAATCAGCTCGGGAGGTATCGGTAGGTCACGTCGGCGCAAGCTACCAATTCCTCCGAAACCGAATGGTAGACCAGAGCTTCTTAACGTTTTGCAGAGGCCATCGATTGTGCCATCAGCAATGAGATCATAAAGGAACGGCTTGCCAAAAGAAATACTCAAGTCGTTGAGCCCAAGATGAATTTCAGACACGCCAGGTAACTGGGTCAATTTACCTAGGATTTCTGCTGCATCCCGCGTCTCCACGAGTAACACAGCAGCTGCGCGGTTGCCCACTAAATCGAGAAACTGCCAGGCCTCCTCAAGCCGATGAAAGTAAGGCAACATTACCAAGTCAGCCCCCGCGTCAATGACGTTGTTGATCTGGCCTTCGCTGCCCCGATGGAGCGGGTCTACACGTACCATCAGATTGGCGCGATGCAGCACATGTCGAATTCGCTCAATATCATTGAAACAATGATCGGACAGAAACAGACCTCGGTCAACCTGTCGTTCAGCCTTGCCGAGACGTTCTAAATCAATGAAAATGCGATCAATCCCCGCATCCTCAGCCAAATTGGCAAGCACAGAATTATTCGTGATCAGCGATAATTCCATCAGAAATTATTACCCCAGTGATAGGGGATGCTGCGGTCGTCCGCTGCAAGGCGATCTTCATCCGGATTTGCGAAGACAAACGGAATAGTATTTAGGTGGAGAAGCAAGGTCGGTTCTGTGGCTATCGCCTTGAACCCGTGCCAAATACCAGGAGGAATCTGCACAAGCAGTGGGTTATCCTCCTCAAGATAGATGTGCTGAAGAAGGTGACACGTCTTGGAGTTTTCCCGTGTGTCATAGAGAACTAAATGCAGAGCGCCCTTTAGCAGAGTGATCTGATCATGCTGTGTTGAGTGGCGATACCAAGCTTTAACCACTCCTGGTATTGTCGACGTAACATATGCTTGTCCAAACCCAAGATAGTGGTTGTCGTCAGAACGCTGCACTTCCAGCAAGTGGCCCCGCTCGTTCACAATCTTTTTAAGTGAAATGACGCTGACTTCTTCGAGCATTTTCTCTTTAAAGCTTTCAAACATCAGATTTCGCCAAAATGGTCTTCTTAGCATAACTTATACACTTGACCAAGGGCATTGAGATGCTTCGAACGCTGGCCTTGAGTGGCAGGCAGGGAGGCTGGGGTGGCGAAGCGTCGATCCTGACCGCCGTAAGATACGCTTCAAATGCAGGCGGGCTCACTAGACCCTTGAAGCTTGCAAAGAGGGGCACGAAGAAGGCACGACAATCCTCGCGAACTTTATAGCTCTGAAGCACGATCTCCAATTCGTTTGCCAGGGTTAACTCGCAGAAAGATGCCAAGAGTAACCTAGGCAAGCTGAAAGACTCCTGTGTAAACCTATTTCGATAAATTGGCTCCTCGTGTGAGATAAGCTTCGAGTACGTGTAGTCACGGTCACAAGCTCCATACAAATAGACGAGTTCTTCTGCCTCATCACCGATGGCAGCCGCAATGTCCGATCGTTTATCAAGCGACAGCAGCGCCTCCGGAAAGCCGGCCGTGCCGTACACAGCATGGAACAGACCCGCAAGGCACACTGGGTCTTAATTGCCCCATTCGCGAAGCAACTTGTAAGTGCCTTTAAGATGTTGCGCTAGGTCACCATTGAGGTGCTGAAGTTCGTAAGCTCCAAGCTGATGAAGCTTTGACAACGCCTGATCAGTGTGACTCTTTTCCATGAAACGACCCCTTTATTGGGAAGATCTGAGAACCGCGCCCCAGGCGCCTCTCGCTTTCCGTGCACTACGGTCAAACATCGGGCAGCATACACGCAGAATAAGTACATACTAACACTTCTTGTCGAAGGGCACTCAAGTTCACATGCAATGCAACACGATCCAGCGCAGAAGATGTGTTCACTATGTTACAAAGGAGTGCAGGGGCAGCTCGGAGACGCAATAACAGAGGCTCGCATTATTCATCCACCTTGCCATGAGAAGTGTGCAGATAATGCCGAACCCGCTACCGAAATGAGATGAAGATGGTACACTTATATTGATGTACGTGGTCTGACTTGTCGATCCTTCGATCACATATTTGGCGGTCCGCAGAAGCTGTGGCCAGCCGACTGTTTGCCACATAAGCTGCGGGAGCAGGACTCTCAGCCTTGGGAAAGTTCATTGTTAGCAAGGTTTCTCGGATGCCGCCACTAGCTTCATGGATTGATACGCGGTCCGCAGAAGATCCCTCCGTTCCTCAGAGCAGGTCAGCGGGGCTTCGTACCCCAGATTGTCCTCGGTTCAGTTCATGGGTGTAGATCATGGTGGTCATGATGTCCTTATGGCCCAGCAACTCCTGAATAGTGCGGAAGTCCTGGTCCCGCTCCAGCAGGTAGGAGTCAGTGATCTGGCCAGCTTCCAGTAGCTGGGAAGCATCGATGCAGTTCTGGTGGCGCAGGCTGAGCCCATCGGGCCAAAACTGGTGCCTGGGTTGGCGGTTCAGCAGCGTTGGCTCCATGGCGGGTCGTTATCGACCGGTGACCCCTGAGCATTCCAGGGCAGCACGGCAGCAATCAGCGACAGCCGCGCGGATCGCCAGCAAGTTGCTGGCCGAAGACATAAATTTCCACCGCCAACCGCGCCGCAGCTCCGGCGCGGTTGGCGGCAATAAGTGAACCCCGGCAGGCTCAGTGCTTGACATCCAGTTGCAGGAGTCTGTCGCTGAAACCGTTCTGCTGACTGCTCTCCTCAGGCTCAATTGGCAGCATTAAGTCGTAGAAGGCCTGGCGAATGCCCTTCAGTTTGGTCTCGATTTGGGTGCGGCTCCAGATCTCCAGTTCCAGCTGGTTGTGGAGCCCCTGGATCTGCTCCTGCAACCGCTGCTCTTTTTCCTGCTCGGCCGCCTTGGTGATGGCCTCCTCCGCTTCGCTTTTCGCAATCTGTTCAAGGATGGCAGCGTGGATGGAGGACACCTCCGCTTCAGCCTTCTGCCTTGCCTGCCGTTCCTGATCCAGTTCGCAGCTGAGGCGCAGGCACTCCTGCTCGTTTTGCTCCTTAAGCAGGGCCAGTTCCCTTTCCAGGCTCTCGGCTCGCTCAACGGCCTCCTGTCTGGCTTGGCGTTCCTGGTCCAGCTGCGTGCGCAGCTCGTTCAGCTCTGCTTCCGCCAGCTGGTGCATGCGCCAGGCGAGCGCCGTCAGATCATCGGCCGCCTGGGCGAGGGATTGGGCCATCGGGTGGGTACCGGCAAAGATCACAAAACTAAGTAGCTCCTTTGCTGGCGGCTTGTCGGTATCGGTGGACCCAGTGCCATGGCGGTGTGCCGTGGGCCGCAGGTGGCAGCCCTGTCACTCGATCCCAGCCCCCTCGCCCGCTCCGTCCGCTGATCAACCCGCCGCCAGTCAGGCCACCAGATCCGCTGGGCTGTTGAAATCCAGTAGGGCTTCGGCCAGGGCCTCCAGGAGCTCCAGTGACAAGTCCCTGATGTTGGCCTCCTGTTCGGCGCTGATCGCACCACAACAGTGGCGAAGAGGGACAGTCATCTCCAGCTCGCCTCCCTGGCGGCCTTGTTGGCGACCTTACTGGCGGCCTTCTTGCCTGCCCTGACCAAAGAACTCCCGGTACCCCACCTTGTTGTAGCCATGACCATTTGGCCCCAATCCCCCTGGGTGATGCCGCCCATGGCGCGGAGTTCCTTTAGCGATAGGCCATTGAATCGCGTAATGAAGCTAGCTGCTCTCAAGCCCCCTGGCAGACGCTCAGACGGTGGCAAGCAGAAGCCTGGAGCTGCCTGGTTTGACCTCAATCACGCAGTCGCAGTGCTCTTGGTGGTTGGGAGTGAGCACGGTCTCGACATGCCACCACTCCACTTGCACCCGCTCGGGGGTGACATCGACGATGTTGTAGCCATGACCATCGAGATTGACGTATTTGACGTGGTTGAGGTGATCTTTCAACTCCTGCTCATAGGCCAGAGATTGGGTGCGCGGCGGCCACTTCATCTTGTCGTCGAAGTTTTGGGCTGTGATGCTGGTGTTGACGAATTCCACGGCGATTGGCTCAGACTCCAGGTTAAAGGGATCCTTGCGCAGTTCGAGGGCCATACTGACGTGGATATCGCCACTTAGCACTACAAAATTGCCAGGGTGATTCTGGAAATAATCATAAATCATTTCTCGCTCCGCTGGATAGCCATCCCACTGGTCGTAATCGGGCCCATCGCCTTTGCTGTTGACCAATTTGGTCTTGATCAGGGCGGTGAGCACTGTTTCCGGTAATCCTGGTTTCCAGGTGGTGGCCATCACGGAGGGATTGCCGATCAACTGCCATTGGGCCTGGCAGTGATCCAGGGCATCGAAAAGCCATTGGCGTTGGGGCAAGCCCAGGGCTGTGCGCTCGGCACTGTGCATTTCAGGGCCGGGAACCGGCAGATCTCGGTAGATCCGGGTGGCAGTGAGGTGGAGATCGGCCAGGGCTCCGAAGTGCAGGCTGCGGTAAACACGCCAGGGATCTTCCGGATCGACAGGCCGAATCGGCAACCATTCATAGCGGGCCTGAAGGGCGGCATTGACTCGATCGACCCAGGTACCGTCTCGCTCCTCCTTGTGTTCATCGGCGCCACCACGCCAGGCCCCATCAGCAAATTCGTGGTCATCGACGGTGGCGATCAGGGGCAGGGCGGCATGCATGGCCTGCACGTCAGAATCGCGATGATATTGATTATAGCGACAGCGATAATCTGCCAGGGTTTTACACT
>JBIIJV010000168.1:0-6571 GCA_044233545.1 Cyanobium sp. | reverse complement strand
CCTCCTGTGAATCGCCGCTCATTGCTGCTGAATTTGCAAGATGGAAGCCGATGTGCTGCCTGGCATGGTCTTCCTGCCCCCAACCTCTGATTTCCCGCCAAATCCGGAACCGCTGGATCGCGAGGTGCTCAATAGCACCTACCTGGAACTGAGAAATTGTTACTCCAGCTTGATGCGCAGCCGCGCTCAGCATCGGCGCCTGGCCAACAAGGCCAAGGATGAAACCGCTCTCCTCAAGGAGCGGATCACGGCCCTAGCCAGCCGTGACCTGCCCCAACGCCAGGAAATCTACGAGCTCCTGGAGATCGTGACGGCCATCACCGGTGACATCGAAGATGCCGGTGATGATCTGGTGAATGGCTTCAGCCGCTACCAGAAAGGTCGCCATACCTTTCAAGGCGGCGGCTATCTCGGCGATCTGATGCGCGCAGTGATTCATTTCATCAATCGCTGGGGCCGCACCAAGGACCGCCTTGGCGATCTCAAGCAGAAGCAGCAGGAGCTGATCAACAAGTCCCAGGATCTGCTGACGCCGCCGCCACCCCCACCAGGCGGCAACGGACACGGACCCGCAGCCGCGACAACCCCACCGCCTGGGGACAGTGCGCCCCGGCCCATCGACCTCAGCACGAACGGGAGTCAACCGCAGCCCCAGGATCAAGCCAAAGGAGCCCCAGACCATGGGTGAGATCGCTGACACCATGCGCTCCGCCCTGCGGCAGCTGGCCCAGGCCGATGCCCGGCTCTATCGCGGCCTGGCACAAGAATTGAGCGATGGTGCCACCGCAGTGGAGGAACCCCGCGCCCTGATCCAGCCCCAGGGCGGCGCCCCCGCCACGGAAGCCCAGCTCCTTGCGCTGAAGAACGACGCCCTGCAGGAGCTTTGTGCGCAGCGGGGCATCAAGGTGCCCAAGCGCCCCAGGAAAGATCTGATGGTGGCCCTGCTGCTGGCGGATCCCAACGGCCCGCCGCCTCTGTCCCTGCAGCCCCCTCCCAAGACCAAACCCACCTCGGCTGGGAAGGGCTCGGGGGCAACGGGCGGCAAGGCCGGCACCGCTGAGCTGCAGGCCCTGGAGCAGCGCCTTGTTCGTTTGGAGCAACTGGTGCTGCTGATCGCTCAGCAGGTGGGCGTGCCCCAGGACGCGATCGAGCGGTTGCTGCCGCCTGCAGCCCTTCCGCCAAGCTGAAGCCCCTCTGCGCTGGCCCCAGCCGATGACGGTGAACCGGGAGTCGTTGGACAAGCTGGGCCGTTTCCTGCTGCGCGGCCTGCGCATCGGCGCCAGCACGGTGTCGATCGTGGAGTTGCTGCGCAACGACTGGACCGGCGGCATCAGCGCCGGCGTGGCCTGGTTGGTGTTTCTGCAGGTGGAGCGGCGGCTGCCGCCTCTCAGCCCGGAGCCTGAGGACTGATCCGCAGGCAACGGACCAGCGCCCGCGCAGTAATGATGAAGGTTGCGGAACTCACAGACCACCCCACGCAGGCCTCTCTCCACCCCAGCCTCTGGGCCGCTGCGGCGTGACCAGATCGATGCGCTCCTGGAGCAGTTGCGCGACCCTGCTATGGCCCGTCAATTCCTGGCGGACTGCTGCATCCGCACGGCAACCTGAAGCCTGCTCGGGCCATTCCTGCGAGCCAACCCGCTGATTGCCATGGGCTTCCGTCTCCGCCGCTCCGCCCGCCTGGGTCCACTGCGCTTCAACTTCAACAAGGGCGGACTGAGCTCGATATCCGTCGGTGGGCGCGGGGCCTCGTTCAACATCCCGGTGAGCCGCCGCGGCGGGCCCCGCACAACTGTGGGGCTGCCGGGCACGGGCCTGAGCTGGAGTTTGGAGCACACCCCCGATCGCGCCGCCGCGATCCCCACCGCGATCCCGGCTGACCCTGCGGCGGGCCTGCCCAACAGCCGCCGGCTGCGGCCTGGCCAGCTCGACACGCTCAAACAGTCACTGCTGGGCGTGCTGCGCCAGGAGCTGTTCGCTCCAGGCTCCACCGGGGAGCAGCTTTGGGAGCACGGCCTGGTGAGCCGCCTGCTCGCCGACAGCTCCCTCGGTGCGCGCACCACCGGCCTGTTGGTGCTGATCGAGACGCCGGAATCAATGGAGGCCTACGTGCTGCGGTCCCAGGGCCAGGACGACGCCAAGCGCCGCGCCCAGCGCTGCATCACGGCCGTGCAGGAAGCCTCTCGGCTGGCTACGGGGCGGGGGTGGCTCTCCTGAGACTGCAGGGGCAGGTGCCCACAGGGCCGGTTCCCCGTATCCGGCCGCACCTGCGCACTCGCCTCAGCGGGCCAAGGATGGAGCCGGAAAGAAGTAGATACCGCCGCATGCGAGAGGTCGTGTTCCGCATCACCGCGCCGACTTTGGAGGAGCTCCAGCACGAGGCCCGCGAGGCCCTGATCGAACACCTGGGGCCGGCCCATTGCACCGTTCGGGTGCGCGTGCGCCGCGGCCACAGTGCTGCCCTCTGCCGCTGATCCGGGATGCCCGAGCCAGCGGCCCCGACCAGCACCGACACGATCACCGGCTCACTTGTGCTGGCCGCCGATGAGCCCGCCGCCCTGGCGCGGTTCTACGGCGCTCTGCTGAAGGTGGAGCCGCAGCCCGGCCTCAGCGGCACCCACTGGCGGGTTCCGTGGCCCGCCGGTGGCTGGTTGGAGCTGTACGCCCCATCCAAAAGCCGGCCGCAGCCGCGGCAGCCGGGGCGACTGGCGCTGTGCCTGCAACGAAAGGCCGATGCTGCAGGCCCCCTTGCCGTGCTGCACGCCTGGATCGCCACGGCCCTGGAGCTGGGCGCCAGCGTGGACGTTTCGCCGCGGCAGGAACCGTTCGGCGCCGAGGCCTGGCTGCTCGACCCGGAGGGCAACCGTCTGCTGCTGCTCGTGTTGCCTGCCCCGTGACGCTGCCCTTGAAGCCGACCGTGGTGGTCAGCCCAGGCCCCCCAGCCGGATCAGGCCACCCACCACCACAAAGGCGATCGCCAGGGCGGTGATGCCGCGGATGTGCCAGGCCGCTCAGGTTGTCGTCCGGAGCCGCAGCGGCACCACCTTCATGGCTTCGGCCCCTCCACCAGACCCTGGAACATCACCAAGGCGTCCACATACCCCAACTGCCTGTGGCGGAATGCCCCCGGCAACGTGCCGATCACCTGAAAGCCGTTGCGCTGCCAGCAGCGGATGCCGGCGCTGTTGGTGCTCACCACCAGGTTGAACTGCATCGCCCGGAACCCCAGCCGCCGCGCCGCCTGCAACGAGTGCTGGCAGAGGCGGCTGCCGATCCCCCGCCGCCGCGCCTGCTCGGCCACCACATAGCCGGCATTGGCCACATGGGCGCCGAGGGCGAGGGAGTTGGGCCTCAGGTAGTAGGTGCCCACCAGCGCGCCGCTGGCATCCACAGCCACCATCACCGCCTGGCTGCGCTCCACCCAGGCCACCTGGGCCTCGGCCTCGCTGATGGCCGGATCGTGCGGGAAGGTTTCGCCGGCGCGGAACACCGGCTCCAGCAGCGACCACAGCCCCGGCCAGTCGGCCGCCTCAAAGGGGCGGATCTGAAGCGGTGTGGGCAACGGAGCCAGGGGTTTGGATCAGCAGCTGGTCCATCCTGACGCTGCCACTGCGGCGCCGCTGCAGTCCGGCGCCGCTGCAGTGCGCCGGACTGCAGTGCAACGGCGGCCTCAGCGCAGCAGCAGCCCGATCGGCCCCAAGGCCACCAAGCCGCTGCCGAGGGCCAGCAGCAGGGCTGCAGCACGGGTCCAGGCCACAGGCAGGCGCCGCAGCAGCAGCAGACTGCCGCCGCTCACCAGCGCTGATCCGCTGAGCGCCCCCAACCACCAGAGCGCGGCGGAACCACCCGCCGGGGCCTCCAGACCGTGGAGCATGGCGTGCACCGCCACGGCGGCGGCCACCAGGGCAGCGCAGCCGCCCAGCCGGGGGCTCTGCTGGGAGCGCAGCACCAGCACCGCCACGGCTGTGATCGCCAGGGCCGCCAGCAACTCCTGGGCGGGCAGGCTGCCGCCCAGGGCGCCGAACACGCCGCCACCGATGGCGCCAGCCAGGGCCCAAAGCAACAGCTGAGGGGAGATCACGGCGCCGGCGGCTCCGACCGACACCAGTAGCAACAGGTGATCCACACCGCTGATCGGGTGCAGGAAGCCGGCGGCGATGCCGCCGTGGGCGATGCCATGGGCTTGGGCGGGTTGGGCAAGCAGCAACGCCAGAGCTGTGGCGCCGCCGGCCAGGGCCAAGGACCTGGCTGAAAAGAGTGAAGTCATCGAGCGATCCGGTCCGCGCCGGAGAAGAAGGGTCTCAACACGGCGAGCGTTCTGACTGAGAGGGCCATGGCCCCCATCACAGCTGCGGGACAGCGCCGGACTTGGCTCAGGACGAAGCTGATCCGCACCGGACTTTCCTCGTTGCCTCCAGGGCGTGACCCACTGGAACCGTTATCAACATTATGGAGCTGGATGGCTGCGGTGTTCAAACCAAGACAATAGTCTCCAGTACTCGCGACTTGATGGAGACATGGATGATTATTTCGAACAAGCCGCCGGCCCGGCGGTGCCCAGGAGACTCGGTTCCATGCTTCCTCTGCGTTCCACCCTCATCGTTCTCGGTCTGGCGGCTCCGCTGGCTTCCCACGCCGCCAACCTCGACATGGCGGGTGTGAACCGATACGCCAGCCAGGAGCAGGTCACCAGCATTTCCCAGTTCACCGATGTCCGGCCGGGCGACTGGGCTTTTCAGGCTTTGACCAACCTGATCGAGCGCTACGGCTGCGTCGCCGGCTACCCCAATGGCAGCTTCAAAGGCGGCCAGGCGATGAGCCGCTATGAGGCTGCCGCCCTGCTGAATGCCTGCCTCGACCGCGTCACCGAGGTGACCGATGAACTCAAGAAGCTGATGCAGGAGTTCGAGCAGGAACTCGCTGTGCTGCGCGGTCGCGTCGATGGACTTGAAGCCAAGGTGGGTGAGCTGGAGGCCACCCAGTTCTCCACCACCACCAAGCTCAGTGGCCTGGCCACCTTTGTGGTGGGAGCCAATGCCTTCTCGGGATCGGCGATCAACACGGGAGCCAACACATTCAATCGGGCACCGAATGAATTCACGGGTCGTCCACGGACACCCGTACCGCTGCCCAACGCCACCACGTTCAACTACGACCTGCAGTTGACGTTCGACACCAGCTTCACGGGCAAGGATCTGTTGCGATCCAAACTGCGCGCCGGCAACTTCGGCAGCAGCGTGTTTGGAGGCGAACCGCACTCCCTCGCCCTGGCTCAACTTGAGACCGCTTTCGAAGAGGATTGCGGTACGGGAGCAGACTGCGGTGACGTCGTCGCCATCGACAAGCTCTACTACCAATGGTCTATCGGCAGCGGCTTCACGGCCACCCTGGGGGCCCGCGTGGGGCAGGAAGAAGTGCTGGCGCTATGGCCCAGTGTCTATCCCTCTGACACCATCCTCAACGTGATGACGGTGAATGGGGCGCCGGCGGCCTACAGCAAGAATATCGGTGCTGGCGCAGGGTTGTGGTGGCAGGGCAACGGCTTCAGCGTCAGTACCACTTATATAGCCGCCAATGGCGACAGCGGCAATCCAAGTGTTACGGCAGAAGACGGTGGCGGTGGACTTGGCAACAGGAATTCCGGCGCCACCGGCAGTGTGCAGCTGGGCTATCAGCAGGAGCAATGGGGCCTGGCTGCAATCTGGACCTACGTGCAATCAGAGACCCAGTTCGTTCCGGGAGCCACCCCGTTCACCCACAGCGCCATCGATCACAACAGCGATGCCGCCACCAGTGCCTGGGGCCTGAGCGCTTTTTGGCAACCGCTGCGCAGCGGTTGGCTGCCTTCCCTCAGCCTGGGATGGGGAATCAACAGCACCACCTACAGCACGCCCCAGCCCCGCGGCAGCCTCAGCACCAGTCAGTCCTGGATGGTGGGTCTGCAGTGGACCGATGTGTTCCTGAAGGGCAATGATTTCGGCTTGGCTGTGGCCCAACCCGTCTTTGCCACCGCCCTCACCGGTGGCGTAACTCCCAACGACGGCAACTATGTGTGGGAGTGGTGGTACAAGTTCCAGGTGACCGACAACATCTCGATCACACCGGCTCTGATCTATCTCAGTCGCCCCCTCGGCCAGGTGACACCTGCAGGCGAAAGCTTCAGCCAGTTCGGCGGCCTGGTCAAGACGAGCTTCAGCTTCTGATCGCAGGCTCTTTAGTTGAGATTGAAATCCACAGCTCCCGCATCGCTCCTACTGGGGAGCACCCTGGGTAGTCGTCGATCCTGTCTTGGAGGAGGGCACCGCCCGGCTGTGGTTGTGCTGGCCCGGTCGGGCGGGTTTGCGGTAGCTGCCGGAGCCGCCGCCGCCGCAGGCCATGGCTTCCGATGTGGAGGCCAGCAGAGTAAGAACCAGAGCCAGGCTGAGGTTGCGCATTGATCTCATGAATCAGTGTTGGTGTGTGGAATGTTGCGTTGGATGCTCTGAGCACGGCATCCAGAGGTTGCCCATGGCGTGCACGCCCTCGCAGCCGAGCTCACGCGCTTTCTGAAGGGCCACCTGCCGGCTCGGGT
>JBIIJV010000166.1:0-6677 GCA_044233545.1 Cyanobium sp. | reverse complement strand
CCCCACCCCGCAGGGAGGGGCTGCGGTAGGAGTGGTGGCCCATCACAGCCAGCAGGGCGGCCTGCAGGGGGCGCTGGTCCGCCACCACATCGGCTTCAGCCACCACCGCTTCCAACCAGGGGGCATCGGCGTACTCGGCAGGAATCACGTCGCCAAGGGCCAGCACAACCACCTTGAGATCGGGCCAAAGGGCCTTGCCTTTACGCGCCAGCTCAAAGCCGCTGCCACTTTCCAGGTGGTCGGTGCAAATCAACAGCTCCCATGGTTCCTGGCCGGCCTCAGCCAGATAGCCAAGACATATTTCCTCCTGGGTGACGGCGCAGCCAATACGGCTGCGGTCCTGCACGCTCTCGCAGAGGGCCCGCAACAGAAAGCGGCCTTTCATGGCAATCGCCACCCGACCTTTGACCGCCACCGAAAGCAGGGCTCCCTCTAGGCAGCCTCCTTCAAGAGCGGTGAGGTAGGGCGTGAAGTCCATGCCAAACAACCCTATTCACCCTCCAGCCCTTTTCTGCCACCCCGTGGCGCTTAAGCGCCATCACCACAATTCCAGTCGCGGTTCCTGGAGGTCTAGGCGCCAGAGCTGGGGGCGCTGCCGCAGCAGTTCTTGGCCCACAATCGCCGCCACGCCCAGTTGGCTGAAAATCGGGTTCTCCGTGATGATCCCCTCCCTGGGCTGCTCCAGGCCAAGTGGCTCCAAGCCAAGTGGTTCAAGGGCGACGGGCTGTTTGGAATCCGGCTGACCATGGCTCGCTAGAACGTGGCTCGCCGAGACATGGCTCGCCGAAACATGGCTCGCCGAAACGGGCTTCGCGGAAAGGTGCCTCGCGGAAACAGGCGGGGCGAACGCCACGCCGGCAAAGGTCTGGCGCCGCACTGGCTGGGTGCCGCAAAACCCCACCATCGCAAGCGATTCGGCTTGATTGAGGGGATGGAGGCGGGCCGCCAGGGCTGGACTCAGGAAAAGCCCCTCAGCGCCAGTATCCGCCAGGGCTTCAACCCGACCAGCCACGGTGATCAGGCTCACCAGCGGCACCCCCCGATGCCAGCGCAGGGGCAGGGTTTGCCTCGGCTGGGACCGCAGGGCCCCGGGGCCCAGGCTGAGCTGTTGGGCCAGGGGGTCCACGGCCACCGGCATCAGCCGCAGGCTCGGCACCCCCAGCACCCCATCCACCCCCGCTGGCAGGGCCGCCACGGGCAACATCAAGGCCTCCACCCCAACCAAACTCAGCCCCCCCATCCGTAGGGGCGGCAAGGGCAGGCGCTGGGGCCGCAGGGATTGGCAATCGGCTCCCCCCCCCGCCAGGCGAAACTCCTCCGGCGCCAGGGGGATGGGCCGCAGGCCCAGCCGGGCTGCTAATTCGGGACGCACCATCGAGGATGTGGCGCCCGTATCCAGCAGCAGACGCACGGGGCCGCGATCGGTGGTGAACGTCAGCACGGGGGTGTCTCCACCGCTGGCCCTCTCAAGGGGCACCACGGCACTGCCGCTGACCCTGCCGCCGGCCAAAGGTTGGCCTTGCACCTGGATCAGGGCAGCGAGGCATTGGGCCGACACCGGCGCACTACCCCAACCCTGCAGGACCACCAACCCGAAGCAAACTGACCCCCGGGCCAAGTGGTGCCGAATCCCCATCCCTAGTCCCACTGCCCAGGCCATGGTTTCAGAGCCGGGGAGTGGCTTCACGTTGCATCACCAGGGCCGCCAACATGCCGCCCACAAAACCAGAAGCGTGGCCAATCCAGCTCACCCCAGCCGGACTCAGGAACGGCACCAGGGCAGGCAACATCCCCCCAAAAGCCACCACCGCCAGCAGGGAAAGCAAGATCGAGATGAACCGCTTCTCCAGCCAACCAATCACCAACAAATAGCCAAACAACCCGTAGATGACCCCGGATAGGCCGTGGCTGGCCGCGGGCCACCACAACCACACCGGCACGGCCATCGCATAAACACCAATCCACACCGCCCAATAGTCCCGACGCCCCCGCAGCAGCACCAGCCAGGAGAGCGGCAAAAAGGCGATCGAATTGCTGATCAGATGGCCAAAGCCGCTATGGCTGAAGGGGGCCGTCAACACCCCCAGCAGCGAACCGCCATTCACCATCGGCAGATTCCAACGGCCGCCGAAAAACAAAGCATCCAGCAGTTCCTGGCCCCAAGCCAGGGCCAGAATCCCGATGGGGATCAAAGTGGTGGTACCGAGAACGGCCAGGGAACGGTCCAGCCGCTGGGCGAGGGAGGGGGCCATCAGGGTGCAGGGTGGTCGCTGATACTCAAGCCGATTCCAGAGCAAACGCGGGGCATTGGTGGCAGCCTGCCGATCCCGGAAAACCGCCCAGGGATCAGCTTCGGCCTGGGCCGAAGTCATTCACCGACGGCAGGGCCTGCGGCGCGGCGTGGATCTGCCATGCCATAAGTGCCCCCCCGGCCGCCAGGGCCTGGTGCCAGCACCTCGACGCTGTTGGCGGACCCCAGCGCTGGCACCAGCTGCCATTGGTGGCCTTTTGCCTTCAGCAGCTGCAGGGTGTCGGGACTGAACCCTTCTTCGACGCTGATTTGGTCGGGCCAGAGCTGGCTGTGCAGTCGGGGACTGCTGACAGCCGTGGCCAGGTTGAGGCCGTACACAATGCGGTTCAACAGCACTTGCAGCACGGTGGTGATGATGCGACTGCCGCCGGGGCTGCCCGTAGCCAACCAGGGGGTCTGGTCGCCTCGGAAAACCAGCGTGGGGCTCATGGAGCTGAGCGGCCGGCGCCCCGGCGCGATGCGATTAGCCGGCCCCTGCACCAAGCCAAAGGCATTGGCCTGACCAGGGGCGGTGCTGAAATCATCCATCTCGTTGTTCAACAGGAAGCCGCCGCCCGGCACCAGGACCCCATTGCCGTAGGGAAAGTTGAGGGTGGTGGTCAGGGCCACCAAGCCCCCCTGGCGATCCGCCACCGACAGATGGGTGGTGTGGGTGCCCTCCCCGGGCAGGGCCGGTGCGGGGCCGAGCCGGGCCGCCGGCCGATGGCGACGGCGGTTGATCTGGCGCCGCAGGCTGTCGAGGTAGGGCCGTTCCAGTAAGGCCTGCACCGGAATCTCCTGCTGCTCAGGATCACCCAGGCGGGCATTGCGGTCGCGAAAGGCCAGGTTCATGGCCTCCACCATCGGGTGCAGGCTGGCGGCCCCGTTGAGACCGGCCGCCGCCAGGTCAAAGGGCTCAAGCAGGGCCAGCAATTGCAGCAAAGTGAGGCCGCCGCCAGGGGGGGGCATCGTCAGCACCAGGTGGCCCCGGAAGCGGCCCATTAATGGCGGCACCAACCGGGCCCGGTAGCTGCTGAGGTCGTGCCGCTGGATCAGCCCTCCCCGCTGCCCCATCAGTAGGAGCAGGGAGTCGGCCACGGGCCCGCCGTAGAAGCCTGCGGCTCCCCCTGAGGCGATGCGCCCCAGGCTGGCCGCCAGCTGGGGCTGGCGCAGGCGCTCGCCGGGTGCCAGGGGCCGCAGTCCCGTTGGGCTCGGCCGAAAGAAAAGGGAGCGGGAGCCAGGATCGGCCTGAAGGGTGGCCCTGGCCCTGAGCAGGGAGTCGCTCAATTCCAGGCTGACGGGAAAGCCCCGCTCAGCCAGCGCGATCGCCGGGGCAAGCACCTGCTGAAGGGGTAGGCGGCCATAACAGCGCTGGGCCAGCACCAACCCGGCGACCGTCCCCGGCACGGCAGTACTCGCCAGGCTGCGGGTCGATCTTTGCCGATCCAGCTGGCCGCCGGGACCAAGGAACATCTCGGCATGGGCGGCCAGGGGAGCCGTCTCACGAAAATTGACTGCCACGGCCGTGCCCAGGCCAAGCCGTCGCTCGGGATTGGCGGCCCCCTCCCCGCCCAGGCAGCCCCGTGCCGCCGCCGGCGAGCGCCCAGGCAGCCACAAGACCAAAAAGCCACCGCCGCCGAGATTGCCAGCCTGGGGCAGGGTGACCGCCAGGGCGAAGGCACTGGCCACCGCCGCATCGAGGGCATTGCCGCCCTGGCTCAGCACGGCCCGGCCGGCTGCTGAGGCCCGCGGTTCGTCACTGGCCACCATGCCACCGGAGGACCAGACCGAATGGAAACGTTGATCCCTCTCCAGCAGGGGGTCGGGGGGCTGGGGTCGGGGGGCGGCGAGCAGGGGGGGGCGCAGGGATGGGCTGGCCGTGGGGCCAGGAGCGACTTGGGCCAACGGGGCCAAGGGAACCAGAAACACGGAGAAAGGTGACGCCGTTGACGGTCTTCCGTATCGGGTCAAACCTTTTCTGTCGGTATCAACCGTTACTGTTTAGAGGTCGTTGACCGTAGGCGGTGTTCGGGCTTTAGCCCTGGCTCTGTCCTCGGCGGAAGTAGGGGGGAGGGGTTTTTGGGCCCGATCCCGAAGCAACGCAATCCCCTCCTGCGGCTCTGCCGTCAGGCTCTCCTTCGAGGTCCTTCCATGTCCATTACCACCGCCCGCCAACTGGCCCGTCAGGCCGAACAACTCCGTCGCCTTGAGAGGGAGCAGGCGTTCCGGGTCCAATCCCTGCGCCGCCGCCAGCTGATCGACTGAACCTGCGCCAACTTGGTTCAGCAGGTTGGCCTGGGTCCAGGATCCCTTAGAATCACCGGCGAGATGGGCGGTGACACCGCAAATTCCGTCTCGCCTTCCCTTTTACCGTTTCCGAGAGGATCCCCCATGGCGCTCGTTCCGCTCCGGCTGCTGTTAGACCACGCCGCTGAGAACGGCTACGGCATCCCGGCCTTCAACGTGAACAACCTGGAGCAAGTCCAGTCGATCATGGAGGCCGCCCATGAAACCGATAGTCCTGTGATCCTGCAGGCTTCGCGGGGAGCCCGTCAATATGCCGGTGAGAATTTTCTGCGCCACCTGATTCTGGCCGCTGTCGAAACATATCCGAATATTCCGGTGGTGATGCACCAGGACCACGGCAATAGTCCTGCCACTTGTTATGGCGCCGCCGCCAACGGTTTCACCTCAGTGATGATGGATGGCTCCTTGGAAGCCGACGCCAAGACCCCCGCCAGCTACGACTACAACGTCGCTGTCACTAAGGAAGTGGTTGACGTGGCCCACGCCATCGGCGTCAGCGTCGAAGGCGAGTTGGGCTGTCTGGGTTCGCTCGAAACCGGTAAAGGCGAAGCCGAAGATGGCCATGGCTTCGAAGGAGCCCTCGACCACAGCCAGCTTCTGACCGACCCAGCCGAAGCCGCCGACTTCGTCGCCAAGACCAAGGTGGATGCCCTGGCCATCGCCATCGGCACCAGCCACGGCGCCTACAAATTCACCCGCAAGCCCACCGGCGAAGTGCTGGCGATCAGCCGCATTGCTGAGATCCACAAAGCCATCCCCAACACCCACCTGGTGATGCATGGTTCCAGCTCCGTTCCCCAGGAATGGCTGGATATGATCAACAAGTTCGGCGGTGCCATCCCCGAGACCTACGGCGTGCCCGTCGAAGAAATCCAAGAAGGCATCCGCAACGGCGTGCGCAAGGTCAACATTGACACCGACAATCGCCTCGCCTTCACTGCTGCGGTCCGCGAAGCGGCCTTCAAGGATCCCGCCAACTTCGACCCCCGCCACTTCAACAAGCCTGCCCGGGCTTACATGAAGCAGGTGTGTCTCGACCGTTATCAACAGTTCTGGGCAGCCGGCAACGCCAGCAAGATCAAGCAACGCGACATCAACTACTACGCCACCCTTTATGCCAAGGGCGAGCTTGACCCCAAGACCGCAGTGGCCGCCTGATTCGGCTGCTCGCACCATTTAGCTGCGCGCACCTTTTACTAGCCAAAAAACAACCAACCAAAAATTGGGGCCTGCGGCCCCTTTTTTTTGTGCCCAGGTTGGGGCCGCTCTTCAAGCGGCAAGCCAGCAACCTGGAAGCCCCTCGGTTCAGGGCTTGGTGTCAGCCGCCAAGCCCTCAGGCTTCACTACCGCCGGCACGGGCACCGCCGCAGACCCAGAAACCAGCCGCCGGATCGCATCCCCCAGGTCCTGCTCCATCAGGAAACGACGCCCGTCGGTGACGACAACGCGTACAAGGGTAGGCAGATCGTTGCTCTTGGATTGCAGATAGACCGGCTCGACATATAACAAACCATTGCCAATGGGCAGCACCAACATGTTGCCCCTAAACAATCTTGACCCCAGGCGATTCCAGAGTCCGAATTGCAGACTGATGGTGGGGTCCTGGTCGGTGAGGGCTGAAATTTGTTGGGGGCCCAGTAGGAGCCGCTGTTGGGGAAAACGCACCAGGACCAGCTCCCCATAGTTGGGAGTGTCATTACGGGCTGCCAGCCAGCCCACCAGATTGGTGCGCTTCAGGGGTGTGAAGGGCAGCAGCAAAACGAATTCGCTTTGGCGCTCGCCGGGGAGTTGGAGGGTGACGTGATATGGACGTACTTCCGCATTGGTGCTGCCGTAGACCTCCTGGGGCACGGCCCAGACGTCATCACCGTTGTAGAACGTGCGCACATCGGTGACGTGATATTTCAGCAGGCGCTCCGACTGAATCGAGAATTGCCGCTGCGGCACCCGGATGTGGCGCAGGAGTTCCGGGGGCATGGCCGACAGGGGCGCAAACAGCTCGGGGAAGGCTTTACGCCAGGTGCGCAGCACCGGGTCTTCGGGATCACTCACATACAACCAAAGCCGGCCGTCATGGGCA
>JBIIJV010000018.1:0-24690 GCA_044233545.1 Cyanobium sp. | reverse complement strand
GCTGCAAGGGCACACCGGACGCCTCGGCAGTGACCAGAAAACGAGTTAGTTGCAAGGGGTCCAACTCCGGTTCGACCAAGGCCACCACCACAAGCACCTGGGTGACATTCGCCACGGCCGGCCGCTCCAGCAAGCTGCTGCGGGGTTCAAGAGAGGCCACCGCCGCACGGCCGGCCGCCCAGTCCACGCCATCAAGGCCGACCCGATCGCCTACTGACACTTGCAGGCCGATCTTGGCCAAGCGAGTCCGCCGTGTGCACAGCAGCCGGACGACACCGTGGGGACCGGGCTGATCAAGCTGAACCCGGCAATAATTGGCTTCCAAGGCCACAACCCGGCCCTTGATGCCCGCAGGACTGGCGCCGGTCCCTGGGGGCTCGGAGCCAGCTGGATCAATTGCCCTCATGGAGCACGTTGGATCAGCAGTCGCGCACCATCTGGCGGCAGGTGCTCCACCTGGACCCAATGCCCCTCGCCCCGCAATCCCTCAGCCACGGAAGACTCGGGTTCCCCGGCGTCCAGATCGACCTGCAACCAACCCTGAGGGGGAAGGGTTTCAAGGGCAAGCCGAGTCCGCACATAGTTCAACGGGCAGGGAGTGCCACGCAGATCGAGGCATTGCAGGGGTTCAGGGGTCACTGTCAGCCGAACAGTCCGCCGAACAAGCCGCTCTTGTGGGGCGGTCTCTGTCCTTTGCTGCTGTGGTGACCTGCCAGTTGTTCCAGCAGGTCCCGTTCTTCACCGCTGAGCTTGGTGGGTAGCTGAACCTTGACGGTGACCTGGTGATTGCCACGGGCCACCGGATTGCCCAGCTTGGGCACCCCTTTGCCCTTCATGGTGATTACCGTGCCGGGCTGGGTCCCAGCCGGGATCTCAAGCTTGTCGATGCCATCGACCGTCTCAACCTCAATGGTGTCGCCCAGAATGGCTTGCAGGTAGCTCAGCGGGGCTTCCGACAGGATGGTGATACCTTCTCGACGCAACTGAGGGTGGGGTTTGACCCCAAGAAACACATACAAATCCCCCGAGGCACCGCCCCTTTGGCCGGCATCGCCCTCATTGGCCACCCGCAGTCTGGTTCCGGTATCAACGCCGGCGGGAATGTTGAGGCGCAATGTCTTGACTACTTCTCGGAGGCCCTGACCCCTGCAGCTACTACAGGGATCGGCAATCATTTCGCCCGTGCCCTCGCAGGTGGGGCAATCGGCCACCTGGGTGAAAGTACCGAAAGGGGTGCGTGTGGCCCGCCTCACCTGACCAGCGCCGTCGCAGCTAGTGCACCCGGTGGGGGCACTGCCCTCTGTGGCACCTGAGCCCTGGCAAGTGCTGCAGGTTTCCAGATGGCGCACCTGCACCTCCTTCTCGATGCCGACGATGGCCTCGCTGAAGCTGATCGAGAGATCTAGTCGTAAATCGTTACCTTGGCGAGGACTGCGGCGGCGGGGGCCACCACTTCCACCAGCGCCAGCTCCGCCGCCAAAACCGCTGAAAAAAGTCTCGAAAAGGTCGGCGAAACCTCCCATGTCCCCCATATCTGGCATGCCAGCACCCCCCAGGCCGGCCTCGCCGAACTGGTCGTAACGGGCCCGAGTCTGAGGATTGCTCAGCACCTCATAGGCCTGGCCGACCTCCTTGAATTTTTCCTCGGCCGCCGGATCCTTGTTGACATCAGGATGGTATTGGCGCGCCAGCCGCCGATAGGCCCGCTTGAGGGTGTCCGGATCGGCATCACGGCGAACGCCCAGCAGCTCGTAATAATCCGCCATCAGCCGGCCTGCTCAGCAGACCCCAGATCGGCGCCGGCCAGGGGCGCGCCACCTGGACCCGGTCCCATGGACACTTTTACCAAGGCATGGCGCAGCACGCGGCCATTGAGGTGGTAACCCCGCTGCAGCTCCTCAATGACGACATCCTCCGGATGCTCCTGGCTGGGCTCCCTCAGCACGGCCTCGTGCAGGGTGGGGTCGAAAGGCTCGCCTTCGACCCGCATGGGGGAAACTCCCAATTGCTTGAACACATCCACCAGTTGCTTGTAAAGATTTTGATAGCTGCGATGCAAGCCCTGGGCTTCCTCGCTCTGGGGATTGAGCTGCTGGCGGGCCCGGTCGAAGTTATCAACTACAGGCAGAATTTCGCTGAGGGTGGAGCAGGTGATCTTGAGGCGCAGATCATCCTGGTCGCGGCTCTGGCGTTTACGGAAGTTGTCGAAGTCTGCGGCGATGCGCATGTACTGGCCCTTGAGGCTCTCGTTTTCGGCCTGCAGGGCCTCCAATCGCGAATCCAAGTTGGCAGCGCCGCCAACGACCTGGGCCGATTCCCCCCCCCCTGGCTCTGAGCCGGCGCCAGCTGCCTCAGAACCCTGGGCCGCCTCCGATTGCTCGCCGGGCGAAATCTCTGTTATGGCCGGCTCGTCGACACCCTGCTGGGGCGAGCCAGGGGCCGGATCCCATCCAGAATCCGCTTCGTGGGTCTTGGGGATGGTCGGCTGCTCTTGATGGGAGTCGCCAACGCTTGGGAAATCGCCGCTCATACTGCCTGGGCACGAAATGTCGGATGGAACCATGTTGAAGGCCAGAGGCGCCAGGCCACAAGCTGCGGAAGCCCGCACCTCCGTCAGGTTGCCCAGCATCGACCTAGAATTGGCGAGGTAGAGTGATTTTTGATTATCCGCAAAAGTCAATTATCTTCTGAGCGATAGTCCTTCGCTCCACCCTGTCGCCTCCGCCGAGTGGATGAGTCCGCCATGAATCACGACACCCTTTCAACGCGGCCAGAAGATGCAAATCGCACGTCTCTATTTAGCGACTTAGATTTCGGCAAAGCAGTCACGACGGCCGACACTGAAAACACGGACGACGCAGGCGAAGACCTGGAGGCCAGTGGCCGAGAAGAAAATAATTCAATTATTCTCAATCTGGTTGATCGCATTCTTATTGAAGCCTTAATGATGAAGGCAAGCGACATCCATATGGAGCCACAGGATGACAGACTGCTGATTCGCTTTCGCATGGATGGCGTACTGCGTGATATAGAAAGTTTGCCAAAAAAAATGACACCAGCAATCACATCTAGGGTCAAAATCATGGCAGATCTTGATATTTCGGAGCGTCGTCTTCCCCAGGATGGCAGGATTCGGCGCAGCTACCGCGGCCGCAGCACCGATTTCCGCATCAGCACCCTGCCCGGACGCCATGGTGAAAAAGTAGTGATGCGACTGCTTGACAACATAGCCACGCAGGAAGGCCTCGATGGCCTGATCACCGATACACGGGTCAGGCAGCTTGTGCGCAGCATGGGCAACAAACCCTTTGGGATGATCCTGGTGACGGGCCCGACAGGATCAGGAAAATCCACGACCCTCTATGCCCTGATTGCTGAACGCAACGATCCGGCAATCAATATCTGCACCGTGGAAGACCCAATTGAATACAGCCTACGGGGCATAACCCAAACTCAAGTTAATCGTGAAAAGGGCTACGACTTCAGCGTGGCCCTTCGGGCTTTCATGCGTCAAGACCCGGATGTGCTCCTGGTCGGCGAAACCCGTGATATCGAAACGGCGAAGACCGCCATCGAAGCCGCCCTCACCGGTCACCTTGTGCTCACCACCCTTCACTGCAATGACTCGGTCAGTGCCTTCGCACGACTCGACGAGATGGGTGTTGAACCCTTTCTTGTCAGCGCCTCCTTGCTTGGGGTAGTCTCCCAGCGGCTGGTACGCAAACTTTGCAGCGATTGCCGTATTCCACACCAGCCTGGCGAAAATGAGTTAGCCCACTTCGGCCTGATGGGAACCAACGAAAGCATCCCCCATTTCTTTCGTGCCTGCACCGTGGCTGCTGGGTCCGAGGGAGCCTGCCCGCTATGCAATGGCCGAGGCTATTCTGGTCGCGTGGGCGTGTACGAGGTGCTCACCATGACGGAGTCTCTGGCGACCGCTGTTTCCAGAAGGGCCAGCACCAATGAACTGCGTCGACTCGCCATCGAAAGTGGCATGAAAACCCTGCTGGGTTATGGCCTCGAGCTGGTTCGGGTGGGCTTGACCAGTCTCGAAGAAGTTGAACGCATGCTGCTCACCGATACGGGCCTTGAATCCGAACGCCAAGCCAGGGCCCTCAGCACCCTCACCTGCAAAGGTTGCGGAGCAGGTCTCCAAGACGAATGGTTGGAATGCCCCTACTGTCTCGCAACACGGAGTTAGGTCGATGAATGAAGTGATGATCGAAGATCTGATGGTCGACCTAGTCAAGGCTGGTGGCAGTGATCTCCATTTGGCCGCAGGTCAACCCCCCTATGGCCGTTTCAACGGCAAGTTGCGTCCGATCCACGAAGAGTCTCTGACAGATGATGATTGCAGTCGGTTGATTTTCTCGCTGCTCAGCAACGCCCAGCGCAAGCAACTGGAACAGAACTGGGAACTAGATTGTTCCTACGGGCTCCGCGGAGTTGGGCGCTTTCGGATTAATGTTTATCGTCAACGTGGCACCTATGCTGCCTGTTTACGTGCTCTCGGCAGCCACATACCCAGCCTTGCCGAGCTGGGCTCCTCCCCGATCCTCGAGCAGGTGTGCCGTTCGCCCCGCGGACTGGTATTGGTGACGGGACCGACTGGATCAGGCAAGTCAACAACGCTTGCTTCGGTGCTGAATCAAATCAACCTGACGCGATCAGAACACATCATTACCATTGAAGACCCGATCGAGTTTACCTATAACAATGTCAAATCGATCATCCATCAACGGGAAGTAAACGAAGATACCCGCAGCTTTGGCAACGCCCTGCGTGCCGCCCTACGAGAAGATCCCGACGTGATTCTGGTCGGTGAAATGCGAGACCTTGAAACCATCCAACTTGCCATTACCGCAGCCGAAACTGGCCACTTAGTGCTTGGCACTTTGCACACCAGTTCCGCATCCCAGACCGTCGACAGGATGGTTGACGTTTTCCCCACGGGCCAGCAAGCCCAAATCCGGGTACAATTGAGCAGCAGTCTGTTGGCTGTGTTCAGTCAAACCCTATGCAATAACACTACAATCATCAAAGGATCTTTTGGGCGCGTAATGGCCCAGGAAATCTTGGTGAATACCCCTGCCATCGCCAACCTGATCCGCGAAGCCAAGACAGCTCAGATCTACTCACAAATCCAAACAGGGGCTAATCAAGGAATGCAAACCTTGGAAAGGGCCCTGGCAACATTGGCACAGGAAGGACGTATCAGCAAGGCGGAAGCGCTGGCCAAGTCAGGGCGATCCGATGAAATGGAACGGCTTTTCCAATTGGCTGAATAAGTGCTGAATAAGTGACTGTCAACTAACCCTGCCCCTGAATACCCAGTATCCGCCCATGCCCAACTTTACAGCAACTTACAGAACCAAGTCTGGTCAGCAGCGCGAGTTCAAGCTGGAAGCCGAGAATCCGGCGGCAGCCCGCCGGGTCCTGCGGCGCCGAGGGGTAACGTACACAACCCTCAGTCGCTCTCGCAGTCTTACCCCTGTTGAGCAAAAGCCAAGGGATCCGGAGGGCTGGAAACGTTGGCTGGAAAAACCAGTCACCATCAGCGACAAAGCGATTTTTGCCAACAAATTGGCAGCGATGGTTAATGCAGGGGTGCCAATTCTTCGCAGTCTTGATATGATTCAAAGAGAGCAAAAACCGCCTCTATTTCGCATGGCTCTCAAAAGTATGATTCAGGATGTGAACCAGGGTGAAAGCCTGGCAAAGGCTATGCGGAATTGGCCACGGGTGTTCGACAATCTCACTATTGCCATGGTCGAAGCCGGTGAAGCTGGTGGCGTCCTCGATGAAACCCTACGTCGGCTGGCCTTGCTACTAGAGCAAAACTCCAAACTTCAGAACCAAGTCAGAGGGGCCCTTGGCTACCCCATTACAGTTTTTATAGTGGCCATTCTAGTATTTCTTGGCATGACGATATTCCTGATTCCAAGCTTTGCCAATACCTTCAGGTTGCTCAATGCAGAACTTCCCGCTTTTACACTTTTCATGGTCACCCTAAGTGACTTTCTTCGCTCTGCCAATGCCCTGCTGCTCGTTGCAGCCTTAATACTGGCCTTCATCTTGCTTGCTCGCTTTTACCAGACACCTTTGGGGCGCAGGCAGATTGATCGACTGATGCTCAAACTTCCACTATTTGGCGACCTAATTCAAAAAACAGTTACTGCCCAGTTCTGTCGAACTTTGGCTTCCCTCTCTAAAGCCGGCGTACCTATTTTGATGGCTCTGGATCTTCTCTTTGAAACCACTAGTAATAGTGTCATGAGTGATGCCATCAAAGCCAGCCGACAGGACGTTAGTGAAGGGGTGCCGCTGAGCGCCGCATTAGACAGCAAAAATTTATTCCCCGAGCTGGCCATCGGCATGCTTGGGGTGGGTGAGGAAACCGGGAATATGGATGCCATGCTCTCTAAGGTGGCCGACTTTTATGAGGACGAAATCAGCACCAAAATCAAGCTGCTTACCTCCATGATTGAACCCGCCATGATTATCTTGGTTGGCGGAATCGTGGCAGCTATTCTACTGGCAATGTACCTACCGATGTTTTCAGTGTTCGAAAATATTCGCTAGCTCAATACTGCTGCACATCAGCCGCTAAAGCACCGCCCACCATCCAGCCACTAGTCCAGCAATGCTGAAAATTGAAACCGCCGGTCACCCCATCCACATCCAGCACCTCGCCGGCAAAATAAAGCCCCTTCTGGGATCGACTTTCAAAGGTGGTTGACTGAAGTTCAGCCAGGGGCACACCGCCGGCGGTCACGAACTCTTCGCCGAAGGGGCCCCGTCCAACGACGGGGTAAAGGCTGGCTCGCAGGGACTGAATTAACTGCCGCTGGATTGGACCGGAAAGATCGGCCCAGCGCAGCTCCAGGGCCACGCCCTGACTCTCCAAAAGGGACCACCAGAGCCGCCTGCTAAGGGCGCTCCAGGGACGCCAACTGCCCAGTTGCCGGCGGGCCTGCTGGTGGCGAGCCTCGCTGAAGAGGTTTTCCAGTTCAACCTGGGACAACCCGCCGGTCCAATCCACCGCAAGGGTGGCTTTATAGCCCCATTGCCTCAATCGACGGGCCGCGAAGGCGGTCAACCGCAAGCTGGCCGGACCACTCAGCCCCCAGTGGGTGATGAGCACAGCACCCCGCTGCTGCATTTCCCCAGCCCCCTGACCGCGGCAGGGGAGGCTGCCTTGATCGCTGGGGGGGAAAAGCCGCAATCCGACCGGATCCATGGTCACCCCTGCCAATTGGCGCAGCGAAGGCGCATCAAGGCTGAGGCTGAACAGCGAAGGAACAGGCGGCACAATCGTGTGTCCCATGGCGCGGGCAATTCGGTGCCCACTGGGGTGGCTGCCGGTCGCCAACACCAACCGATCAGCCATCACAACCCCGCCATCGCGCAAACCAAGCCGAAAAACGCCATCTTGGACTTCGGCTGTCTGCAAGGCCTGGGTTGACTGAAGGTTGACACCAGCGGCACTGGCCAGGCGCCGCAATGCGGCGACGACGGAGGCGGACCGATTGGTGGCAGGGAACAGCCGTCCATCGGCCTCTTCCACCAAGGTCAGCCCCCGGGCGGCAAACCAAGCCACCGCGTCTGCGGTGGCGAAACGGGAAAAAGGACCCAACAGGGCCTTGCCGCCCCGGGGATAGTGGCCCACCAGTACCCGGGGTTCCCAACAGGCATGGGTGACGTTGCAACGGCCGCCGCCACTGATCAACACCTTGTGCAGGGGCTCGGCAGTGGCCTCCAGGATCAACACCCCCTTGACCCCGGCTTCGGCAGCCGTGATAGCTGCCATGAATCCGGCCGGACCGCCACCGGCCACAAGGACCGACGTCTGGTTAGGCAGCATGGGGGCATGGAACAGGCTTACCGCTTCAGTGTGGCGCCGATGCTCGACTGCACGGATCGGCATTTCCGGGTGCTGATGCGCCAAATCAGCTGCCGTGCCTTGCTTTACAGCGAAATGGTGGTGGCCAGGGCCATCCATCACATTCTTCAGGAGGCCGGTGCCGATGGCAGCGAACGGCAGCGCCGCCTGGAAAGGTTGCTGGGCTGTGATCCGATCGAGCGACCCCTGGCCCTGCAACTAGGGGGCGACGACCCCAAAATTCTGGCCCAAACTGCCGCCCTGGCAGCCGAGTGGGGCTACGACGAGGTCAACCTGAACGTGGGTTGTCCCAGTGCCAAGGTGGTCCAAGGGCGGTTCGGCGCCTGCCTGATGGCCGAACCGGAGCAGGTGGCCGATTGCGTGCAAGCCATGGTGCAGGCCAGTGGCCTCCCCGTCACGGTGAAACACCGCATCGGCATCGACGAACGTGATTCCTTCGCTGAGCTGATCCAGTTTGTGGACACGGTGGCCAGCGGCGGCGCCAGCCGATTCAGCGTCCATGCCCGCAAGGCCTGGCTCAAGGGGCTGGACCCCCATCATAACCGAACCGTGCCCCCCCTGCGCTGGGACCTGGTGCAGCAGCTCAAACAAGCCAGGCCCGGCCTGCTGATCGAGCTCAATGGGGGCCTGGAAACCTTGGAAGATTGCCTGTCGGTGTTAGCAAGTTCCCCAGGCTCCCAAGCCAACTATGGCTCCACGGAAATGGACGGGGTCATGGTTGGACGAGCCGTCTACGGCCATCCACTGCGTTGGAAGGCGGTAGACCAGGCCGTGTTCGGCCAAGCCGGCAAGGAAGCCAACGCCGCATCCGTTGTCAGGGGCCTGGTGCCCCATGCCGAGCGATGGTGCTCAAGGGGAGGTCTACTGTGGCCCATTGCCCGACACCTGGTGCATCTAGTGCAAGGGGTGGGCGGAGCGCGCCAGTGGCGTAACTCCATAACCCAGGAGGCCTGCCGGCGGGACGCCGGACCCGAAGTGTTGATAGCGGCTGCCCAAAAACTGGAAGCCCGGGGGCTTTAGGTCCCCCGGGTCAGCCTTCAGCGCCGGGATAATCTCCACTACCGCCGCTGCGGCGACGACGGGCACGACCAGGATCAAAGCTGTCTCCGCCGCCGTGGCTGCGATCTTCCCAGCCGCGGGCTCCGGAGCCCCGCTCAACCCCAGCATCACCGCCGCCGCCGTAACCACCACCGCCATAACCGGCACCAGCACCGCCGCCGCCGCCATAACCGCCGCCGCCGCCGCCGCCGCCATAGCCGCCACGGCGGGCACCGCCCCCACCACCGCCGCCGCCCGCGGGCCGGGGTTCAGCCTTGTTGATACGCAGAGGACGACCCATCAACTCGACTCCTTGGAGAGCCTCAATGGCGCGGTTCTCGCCCTCGGGATCGGCCATTTCAACAAACGCGAAGCCCCGCTTGCGTCCGGTATCCCGCTCAAGGGGAAGGGAACAGGTCACGACTTCGCCAAAAGGGGCGAAAAGTTCGGTGACGTCTTCCTGCTCAGCGCGGAAGGGGAGATTGCCTACGAAAATGCTCACGGAAGAACCAGAGGGGACCAACGCGGAAAATGGATGTGGCGCCAGGGCCAACAACTCACCCACGTTAATCCTCCGAACAGGAAGGATTCCCCTCCTTGTTGGAATCAGCAGAACCTGCGCCTAGCTTGTGATCTCCCCGTCCAGGCGACGGCGCCAAAGATCAAGCTGGCCTCGCACCAAGGCAAAACCGGTGCCCCCCTCACTGCAACGGGCCGCCACCACCCGTCTCGGCTCGAGGGTGGCATGGATATCGGCATCAAAAGCAGGATGGAGGGCCTGCCAGCGCTCCAGAGGCAGGTCCCGCAGCAGGATCCCCTCAGCAAGGCAAGTTTTCACCAGGGCACCCACCAGTTGATAGGCCTGCCGAAAAGGAACCCCGCGGACGGCCAGGTAATCCGCCACATCCGTGGCATTGGCGAAATCGGCAGCCACCGCCGCCTCCAGCCGGGCCGGCCGAAATTCCAGGCCCTCCTCCATCAAGATCGCCATCGCCTCCAGGCTGGCCAAGGTGGTGCTGACGCCATCAAAAAGCGCCTCCTTGTCTTCTTGAAAATCCTTGTTGTAAGCCAGGGGCAGGCCTTTGATCATGGTCAGCAGCCCGATCAGATGGCCGAAGACCCGGCCGCTCTTGCCCCGCACCAATTCGGGCACATCGGGATTTTTTTTCTGGGGCATCAGACTGCTGCCGGTGGCGCAGCGATCGGTGAGGCTGACGAAACCAAACTCCTCGCTGGCCCAAAGGATCACCTCCTCGCTAAGACGGCTGAGGTGCACCATCACCAAACTGGCGGTGGCCATGAATTCCACCGCAAAATCCCGATCGCTGACGGCATCAAGACTGTTGGCATAGATCGCGCCAAACCCCAATTCGGCCGCAGTGGCACGGCGATCGATCGGCACCGGGGTACCGGCCAGGGCCGCAGCCCCCAGGGGACAGACATTGAGGCGGCGACGTCCATCCGCCAAGCGTTGGCGATCCCTTTCGACCATTTCCACGTAGGCAAGCAGATGGTGGGCCAGGCAGAGGGGCTGGGCTCGCTGCAGGTGGGTGTAACCGGGAATCAGGGTGTCGGCGTGGGCCTCGGCCTGGGCCAGCAAGGCCCGTTGCAGGCGCACCAGGGCCTGGTCCACCTCGTCACTACGGCGCCGCAACCAAAGACGCACATCGGTGCCCACCTGATCATTGCGGCTGCGACCGGTATGCAGCTTCTTGCCAAGGTCCCCCAGATGTTCGATCAGGCGCCGTTCCACCGCGAAGTGGACATCCTCAGCCTCAAGGCCGGGTCGGAAGTCTGCGGTAGCCGCCTCGGCCCGGATGGCCTCCAGACCCTCAATGAGGCGGCTGGCCTCCTCCGGGGTGATCACACCGTTGTTGCCCAACATGCGGGCATGGGCGATGGAGCCGTCCAGATCCTCCTGGAGCAGGGCCAGGTCAAAGCCAATCGAGGCATTGAAGCGCTCGATGGCGGGATGGAGTCCCTGCTCAAAGCGGTCGCTCCAGCCGGCCGCCGTGCCACCCGTGACGCCGGAGGCCTGGGAACGGATCGAAGCGTCGGCCACCATGGCAAGGCTTAGGGAGATTCAGCTTGGCACCCGCCGCAGGGGCTCGGCTTCAGCCTCTGGCAGAGAAGGCAGAACCACTTGTTGCCGCAGTTTGAACACAACGATCGAGGCATCGTCATCGAGGGTGCGATCCGCCCCCACAAACCGGTCCAAGCGACCAAAAAGTTGATCAAGGATTTCCTGGGCGCCACTGCCGCAGCCACAGCTCACCTGAAAAGCCCGCAGCAGCCGATCCTCATCAAAGCGACCGCCACTCAAGCCCGTGGCCTCCGTAACGCCATCGGTGTAGTACAGAACCACGTCGCCGGGTTCCAAGCGGGTCTGGCCGCAGCCATAACTGGTTTCGCTCTGCAGCCCGATCAACATTCCCGGTGCATCGAGCCTCTCTACCTGGGCTGTCTGACGACGCCAGAGCAGGGGTGGATTGTGGGCGGCATTGGCATAGCGCAAGCGGCGGCTGGGCGGGTCGTAATCGGAATAAAAGAGGCTGACGAAGCGGTGGGAATGGGCCAGATCGTCCTGGGCCAATCGATTCAGGTCAGCAAGGATGCGATCTGGGGCCAGACCCCGGCTCACCTCGGCCCGCAGCATCCCTCTTAATAAAGTCATCAGCAGACCAGCCGGCACCCCCTTACCCATCACATCCCCCATCACCAGGCCCCAACATTCCCGTTCCCGCTGGTTGCCGCTTGACTCGGGTCGGGCCGGAATGAAGTCGTAGTAATCGCCACCCACTTGGAAAGCGGGTCGACAACGGGCCGCCAAATCAACGCCCTCGATTACGGGGCAGCGGTCCGGCAGCAACTGGGCCTGGATTTCCGCGCCGATACTCAGCTGACGATCGAGGCGTTCGTGGCGGCGCCTGTCCTCTTGGAGAATCTCGTTCTCCAAGGCCACCCCGGTGAGATCGGCCACGAGCTGGAGGTGGCGGCGATACACCTCGCTCCAGCAATAGCCCCGCCGGCCACTGAAGACATACAAGCGACCCCGTTGGCGATTGCGCGCCACGATGGAAGTAGCCATCACCTGGGCCGGACCCACCAGGCGACGAACCAGGGAATCCAGAGTCGCCACAACGGCTTCCCCACTTCCCTGGGCCGTGAACGGGCCATCGGGGAGGGCGGCGATCTGCCGTAACACCTCGCCGCAACGATCGCCAGCCGTGGCCTTGAGATGGTCTCGCCGCAGCCTGCCGTCCTCATGGAAGACCACCAGCAGGCTGCCATCGGCCTGCACCAACCGCGAGGCAGCCAGGGGCACCAGCTCAAGAAAGCGCTGCAGGTTGGTAAAGCTGCGCAGAGCAAAGGCGAGGGAAGCCAACACCTCCTGATTGCGACGTTGTTCGCCACTGAGGCTGTCGAGCAACTGGCGCAAGGACAACGACGACGCCAATCCCCGCTCGGATACTGCCGAGCTGGACCTCTCGGAGGCAGGGGAAGGGGAGTCGGGCGGCGGTCCACTCAAAAAGGTGCCGCAAAGGGATTCGAAAGTTAGCAGCGTTGGACGGGCGCAGGAGGCAGTGGCAGCAGCAGCCGTTATTGGCGATTTGAAGAATCATGGCTAGCTAAGCTGGATTTGTTGATCGGTTCCAGGAGGGCTTTCGTGCCAACACCAATGCAATCAACGCGAAAATTGACTGCAACGCTGAAAATGACTTCGCTGCAGAGTTCAATCCCGCAAACGATGTCTCGCACCCTTCCTGCCATGATCAGCCAGCGAACAACCGCCCTGATCAGCACGGCCCTGCTTCTAACAGCGACCAGTCTCTCGCCAGCTTTGGCCGCCGAAAAATGTGTGTTCCTCCAGCCAATCGGTGGCGATGGAGCCAGCCCGGTGGTGGCCAAGTCATTGGGCCGAGGCAAGTTGTTGGGAAAATCGAACTGGAACACCGACTTCTTGGTGGATCGCCCCTTCCAAAGCTATAAGTTCTTCTTCACTGCCAATTCATCTGATACCAAGGCCAAGTATCCCGTAGAAGGATTTATGAAATTCGCTGATGGATCCACTCTGCAGGTCATCAACGAAACCATGAATCCCCCCATCGGCACCGGTCGCATGTTTGGGCCCTTCCAGGCCGTGCCCGGCAAGCAGGCCAAGCAGATGAACTTCAAGGTGGGGGCCAGCAGTGACCCCGGTTCCCTGGGATTTAGCTACCGGATCTCCGTGCAGGGGTGTAATTGATCGCATCAGTCGCCCTCTGAAGCCGATGGGCCTTTCCAATCCCCCCCCCTCCCCAGCCACGGCCCGCTTGGGCGAACGCAAGCCCCCCGGCCGGCCTCCCGCCAGGGACATGGTTTGGATCCCAGGGGGCTCCCTGCTGATGGGCTCGAACAACCATTACCCCGAGGAGGCACCCCAGCACCGACTGGAGGTGGGTGGCTTGTGGATGGATCGGGCCCCGATCACCAATGCCCAGTTCCTGAAATTCATCAAAGCCAGCGGACACCGCACCCTGGCCGAGCGACCCGCCGACGCCTCCCAGTATCCGGGGGCTCGGCCCGAGCTTTTAGCACCAGCCTCGATCGTGTTTGCCGCTCCAGCCGCCTCGGTGGATCTGGGCAATCATTACAACTGGTGGAACTATGTTGCGGGAGCCGATTGGCGCCATCCAGAGGGTCCTGGCAGCTCCATCAAGGGTCGGGAACACCATCCGGTGGTGCATGTGGCCTTCGAAGACGCTGAGGCCTATGCCCAATGGGCTGGCAAACGCCTGCCCACCGAGGCGGAGTGGGAATGGGCGGCCTGCGGCGGACTGGAGGGCAAGGACTATGCCTGGGGCGACGAACTCCATCCTGGCGGTAGAATGCTGGCCAATACGTTCCAAGGCGACTTTCCCTACGCCAACAGCCAACTCGATGGCTGGGAGCGAACCTCGCCCGTGGGCAGCTATCCCGCCAATGGCTATGGATTGGTCGACATGATCGGCAATGTCTGGGAGTGGACGCAGGATTGGTATCTCGACCATGGAGCCCGGCTGGACTCCAGCTGTTGCGCCGCCAGCGCCAGTGCCAGGGAGCGCAGCATCGCAACCGACCTTGGCGCCATTCGCATCCCCCGTAAGGTCGTCAAAGGAGGATCTTTTCTTTGCGCCCCGAGCTACTGCAGGCGCTACCGTCCCGCTGCCCGCATGGCCCAGGGCGTGGATACAAGCACTTGCCACATGGGTTTTCGCTGCGTGATCTCCAGCTCAATGCCATGAATATCACTAACGAACTGGCCAAGGAGCGCAATCGGGCGGCCGAGGAGCGCACCTTGATGGCCTGGATCCGCACCTGCCTGTCGCTGATCAGCTTCGGCTTCGGCCTCGACAAAATTGTCGGTGCGATCAACCGCACCCGCCTGGGCGCCAGCAGTCACGCCGACCTGACCGTGCGGCTTGTGGCGATGTCCTTCATTCTCACCGGCATCGTGGCCATGGCGGCCGCCACCCGGCAACACCGACGCAACCTGGTCCTGCTGGGGCGGGCTGACTACACCTATGTGCCCCAGACCTCAATCGGCACCGGCACCGCCCTGGCCCTGATGGCCATCGGCACCGTCTCGCTGCTGACGCTCATCTGGGGAGCCCTGCCCTGAGGGGTGCAAACCAGGGGATCAGGGGGCCATTTGTGCATGAATTGCGCAAATGGCCCTAAAACCTTGGCAAACCTTGCGCAAACTGGCAGCCGCTCCGGGAAGGCCATGATCAACATTGAGGCAATGACCTTGAGCCCCCAGCTTTAAGCTCGCTGGAGCTAGGGCCATGGCAATTCTCCCAACGACCATGCAAACGTTGTCTGATCCAGCCTCCAAGATTTCCCAGCCAACCACTGGAACCGGTTGGCGCCTCGGGCCCTACACCCTGTCGGACGACGGCATGCTCATGCTGGGGGACAGCTTGGTTTCGCTGAGCCCCTTGCAAAGGCGCCTGCTGCAATGCTTCGTGCGCCACAACCGCACGCTGTTGAGCAAGGAACAGTTGATGCGTGAAGTCTGGGGCCATGAATATGTCAGCGAAGTCAGCCTGGCTCGGGCCGTGCACAGCCTGCGCCAGGTGTTCGCCCAAGGACCCCTTGGCAGCCAATTGATCCGCACCGTTTACGGCACCGGATACATCCTTGAGGCTTCCGTACGGGAGATCGACCCTCCCGGCGCCTCCCCTGCCAGCCCAAGCCCAGGAATATTGCCAAACCTGGCCCAGGATGATTACCTTGATGCCCTCCTGGCCCTGAGGCAGCAAGATCCCACCCAGCTGGCGTTTTCGGAATCCGTCCTGCGCCGCTGTTTAAAGGCCCAACCCAATTTCACGCCAGCCCTGGTGGCTCTGACGGAAACCTTACTGCTGCAGCGAGCCTGCGGTGCTGAAGATCCCACCAGCCTGTCTGAAGAAATTGAAACCTTGGTTGCTCAAGCCGAGGCCCAGCAAACCATGACGGTTCAGCTGGAGGCCCTGCGGGCCGAAGCACTGCTGCAACTGCAGCGCCGACCCGATGAGGCCGCACAGTCATTCAGCGCCCACCAAGCGAACGCCAAGGAGCCAGGCCCTGGCCAGCGCGCCTGGGCGAGGCTGCTGCTGGGCATGGGTGAGTCCCGGTCGGCGCTGCAGCTGCTGGAACAGGGATTGGACCGGGAGCGGCCCCATGGCTGGCTCTTGGTGGCCCTGGCCCATGCCCATCTGGGCCAGTTCCAGCAAGCGCTGGAGGCCTTGAAACTACAGCGTCAAACAATCAATCCGGCCTTTCCCTTGCCGCTCAACCATTTATTGGAGGCCCTGATCATGGCCAGCCAAGGCGACTCTGAAGCGGCACTCACCGCCTTGTCCGCTTCCGACATTTTGTTCAAGCCTTTCGGCAGCCTGCACGCCATCGCCGCCACGGTGCAGGCCTTGGCTGGGCAGCGCTCCCATGCCCAATCCCTGGTTGGCGAAGCGCACCGAGTAGAATCTAGGCAGTTAAGGCTTGCCAGTTTGTGGGGCCTGGCGGCCCTGAACCTGGATGACAAAGCGGGTGCGGAGCATTTCTTCCGACTGGCCAAAACCCACGGCTGTGCCGCCGCCTATTACCTAGAAGATTCGGCCTTCCTGGCCCCCCATCAGCATGGTGCCGTGGTGACCAACTATCAACGCAAGGAGAGCGGCCAGCCCCGATCCCATACCAATACCATCATCGCCTTGGCCCCTTGGCGCCCCGAACCACTCAGAGCAATCGAAACGGCATGATTTGGCCCCTCAATCCCATGGGCCCAGACCCGCTTGCCAGCCATGTCCTCCACCCTTGACCCCCGCAGACTCACCCCCCGGCGAGCTCGCCAGGTGCTTACCGGTTTAGCTGGGTCCAGCCTGCTGCTCGGATTGGCGGCCTGCCTACCCCCCCCGCTCGGGTCCGCCCAGGCCACCGGCGCCCCCAGCCGTGGGGTCGTAACCCTGCCCACCGATCCCCGTTTGCCCCGGGCCGCCGACGGCCGCCCCTATCCAGTTGTGCCAAGCAGCCCGGCCGCCATCGCTGGGTTACTGACCGCTGTGGAAGTGGCACTGCGCTCTGGCACCACCCCTGCTGCCGATTTGGCCAAACTGGGCCACCAGCAGCAGGTGATCTATCGGGTGCTGGCGCACCGGTCCGACCTGGCCACCCAGGTGCGTGCCTACTTGGCGCCCCGCTGGCAACTGGTGCTGGATCAGCACATGGTGGCGCGGCGAGCCTTTCTGGAAATGCGCCGCGGCAAAAGCCTGGCCGTGAAAGTGCCTGCCTGGCGCATTATTACCCCCGAGCCAGCCGCCAATCTGTTGGGTTATTACCACGCCGCAGCAGCTGCAACCGGCATTCCCTGGGAAGTGCTGGCGGCGGTGAACTTGGTGGAAAGCGGCATGGGTCGAATCGACGGGGTGTCGATTGCCGATGCCCGGGGACCGATGCAATTTCTGCCCACCACCTGGGCGGAAGCGGGCATCGGTAAAGGAGGCGATATTCGCAACCCCCAGGACGCCATCCACGCCGCTGCCCGCTATCTGGTGCGTCGCGGCGGCCTCAAGGACATCCGGAAGGGGCTGTGGGGGTATAACAACAGCGACCAATACGGACGCGCTGTCCTCGCCTACGCCTCCCTAATTAGGGAAGATCCTGCCGCCTACACCGGCCTCTACCACTGGGAAGTGCACTATCCCACCGTCGCTGGCGACCTCTGGCTACCCGTAGGCTATGACCAATCCAGACCCCTGGCGGTGGCAACCTTCTTGCAACAGTCCCCCGCCAGCGCCCCGCCTGCAGCGGTGGCAGGAATCCTGATCAGCCAGCAAACCAAGCCTTGACTTCCCCGCAGCAAAGGCAACGATGCTGACAGCGATACCCTTCCCCCTGGAGGACTTGCCGCCCCTGCCCCCCCTCAAGCTGGCGGTTGTGGGGCATGTGGAAATGGTGAGCTTCGTTGAAGTTGCCCAGCTACCTTCAGCGGGCAGCATCACGGCCGCCAAGGCCTTCCACCAATGCCCCGCCGGCGGTGGTGCGGTGGTTGCGGTCCAGCTAGCGCGACTCACAGGCCAACAGGTGCGGTTTTTCACAGCCCTGGGGTGCGATGCAATCGGCGAACAGGCGGCCAGGGAACTGACCGCTATGGGCCTGGAGCTGCATGTGGCTTGGAGGCAGGCCCCGACCCGCCAGGCCATCACCTTCATTGATGGTGATGGCGAGCGCACGATCACGGTGATCGGGGAGCGGCTGGCGGCCCATGGCAGCGATGGCTTGCCATGGGAAGTGCTGTCCGATTGCGACGGGGTCTTCGTGACGGCGGCCGACGCAGCAGCCCTGAGACAAGCGCGACGCGCCAAGGTGCTGACAGCGACGCCCCGCGTCCGCCTTGGTGTGCTGCAAGAGGCGGGGGTGCAGCTCGATGCCCTGATTGGCAGCGCCCTTGATCCAGCTGAAACCTATCGTGACGGTGAGCTCAATCCACCCCCCAACCTGGTGATTCGTACCGAAGGCGCCCGGGGCGGGCAGGTCAGTCCAGGGGGCCGTTTCTTGGCCCCCCAACGCAAGCGACCCGTCGCTGACACCTACGGTGCCGGCGATTCCTTTGCCGCCGGAGTGACGGCGGCACTGGCGGCCCAATGGCCGCTGGCGGCAGCAATCAGCCTGGGCTGTCACTGTGGCGCCGCCTGTTTGGATGGCAAGGGACCCTATGAGGGTCAACTCAGACTGGCGGAGTCCGGGTTAAGATGGGTCTCGGGTCTGGAGGCCGGTGCCGGAAGTGACTAAGGGTATCGAGCAGCTCCTCGGTATCAACCGGCTTTATCAACAAGAAGTTGATGCCGGCCTCCAGAAAAGCCCTATCGGATTCGAGGAAGACATCCCCTGTCATGCAGATGATGGGTAGCTGGTTATGGCGGTGATCCGGGCGATGATCTTGGCGAATACGCTTAGCCGTCTCCAAACCACCCATACCGGGCATGGTCATATCCATCAACACCATCTCTACGGGATGGATGGCCATGAGCGCGAGGGCCTCTTCGCCACTGGCGGCGGCGAAGACCGTGGCGCCATGAGATTCGAGAATCTCTTGCAGACAATGGCGCAAACTGTGGTAGTCCTCAGCCAAAAGAATGCGCAGTCCCGCCAAGCGTGGAGCCTCTGGATCGGGGGAAGACAATCCAAAAACCTGGGGCGACACGTCAAAATCGGAATAAAAACCTGATTCGGCCGACAGCTGCTTTTCGGGTAGGCGTAAGGGTAACAGGACGAAGAAACAACTACCTCGGCCCTTTTGACTATCCACCAATAACTGGCCGCCAAGGGACTGGACAATATCGCGACTAATAAATAACCCCAGACCCGTACCCTCTTCGTCGCTGGTATTGACGTTATCAAGACGGTGAAAAGGAAGAAAGATACTGACGCAGTCGTTGGCACCCAGTCCAGGGCCCGTATCTTCGACAGCAATGCGCAGGGTATTGGCATCAGCGGTGCCTGGAGGCACAAGACTCCAATGCAAACGGATCGTGCCTTGGCTAGTGAACTTGCCGGCATTGGAGAGCAAGTTGAGAATCACCTGCTTGAGCTTCATCGAATCTGTGAGAATAAATTTTGGCACATCAGCATCAATATCCACCAGAAAGTTGAGATTTTTACGCTCAAATTGGGGTGCCATAATTTGATACAGAATTTTGGTCATCTCTCGCACCGCCACCGGCTCCAAACGAATTTTTGCTAGCTGGCCTTGAGGTCGCTGGGGGTCAAGCAAATCATTGACTACATCCAAAGCGTGTTGACTGGCCGAAAGAATGGCGCCATACCTGAAATGGTCATCTCGATCAACCTGGGTGGCCATGGCTTGACCAGCATGGTTACGAATCGCCGCAAGGGGTGTGCGAATTTCGTGGCTCATGCGACTGATTAAATTCTGATTTTCAGTCAAAGCCTGGCGAGCAGTGGCACCACTCTTGAGTGCCTGTTGTTCACTTTCTTTGATCTGTTCCATCAAAGTAGCCACAATCATAGCGACTAGACCAGTAGTAATCACAAATAGATTAAGTGCGTAATAGTTAATGGTACCAGAATATCTAAAAGGCCCTTCACCGATACTGGTGGCCCATATGGTAACAATAGAGAGATATAGAGAAGCAAAGCAAGCCGCTAGGCGGCCGCGCACCAGTCCTGGGATTACCACCAAGGGCCGATAAAGATCCAGGTTATTGATGAGGGAAAGACCATCTTGGGTCATAACCACAAAGAGACTAAGCCCTTCGACCATTATCAGGGCCGGCAACACCGCATCTACCAGGTTGTCGCGCAAGGCGCGACGTCGACTGAACAGAATCAATAACAGGGGCGTGAGCTGGGCCTGGGCAATGCCATTACTAGACCACCAATTAAGCCATGCCTGGGTCACAAAAAATGGTGCCGTTGAAACCTGGCCGGGCTGCAAGACAAGCATCCCCAAGGTTGCACTCAAGGGTTGCAGCACCAGAAAGACCAGGGTCACCAGCCACAACAGGTCTGTAAGTCGCTTGAGGTCGGAGCGCAGTTTGAGAAATCCAAAACTAAAGGCACCCACCAGTCCTTCAAACCCATTGGAAAAACCTAACGCCAAGGCAATCCCGAACGGCAAGCCGGCGTTGAGCCCCAACAGGAATTGGCCGACGACAATTCCAGGCCAGAGGCCGGGACCAAAAAGAATCACCGCCGCCAGGGCAATGCCTTCTGGGACAAAAAAAACGGGCGTCAGCACCTGATGCTGAACACTCACCTGAAAGGAGGCCTGGCCAAAAAGAAAATAGAGAGCAGCCAGGACACAAGACTGCAATAGCTGCGTCCTTCCGGGTCGACAACGGCGCAAAAAATCGGCTATCCCTTTGCGAGGCAAAAGCAGGGAAAGGGTGGAAATGGCCTGGAGCTGGCAGGTAGAGGTAATCCTAACGATGAAAAACAGACCTTGAAAAAAGAAATTGAAATTTACCTTAAAATTGATAAAATACCAAAATCAGTGATTTTATTCGAGCATAATCGAAATCACCACTGATCAGATAAGTTTTGTAATTGGCTATAATCAGCCCAGTGCGCCTCGTCACGGATCCACCAGGTGCCCTAAAACCAAGTAACCCTGCCCGGCGTCGCCGGCCCCTTCCACCATGGACCGAACGGGCCACGCCAGCACCACCGCCGCCGAAACCGCCCTTGCCGCCATGCGTGCCTCCGTTTTCGGCACCGATCCGATGGCACCGGCCCCACCTGTTAGTCCCTCCATCGTGGCACCGACAGCTCCAAAGGCACCGGTGAATGCCAGCCCCCACAACGGCTCAAAGAACCCCGCCGATCTCGGCGATTTCCTTGAAACCGCGGGACTGCTGGAGTACGACCCTGAAGAGATCAGCCGGATCTATGCCGGCCATCCCCAGCGCCTGGCCCGCCGGCTGCGTCAGACCCTGATCCCGATCGGCCTCTTTTTGCTGGGAGTAGGCAGCGACAAACTCACAGGCCAGCTCAAGCAGCCCGAACGGGCCCGGGCCCGGGCCCGCGAATGCGCCGAGCTGCTGGCGGCCCTGGGTCCGGCCTTCATCAAGGCAGGCCAGGCTCTCTCCACGCGGCCAGACATCGTGCCGCCGCTCCTGCTGGAAGAACTGGCCCAACTGCAAGATCAATTGCCAGGATTTGATCCAGAGCTGGCCATGGCCTGCATCGAAGAGGATCTCGGTGCTCCGGTGGCCAGCCTGTTTGCCCACCTGGAGCGCGATCCCATCTCAGCCGCCTCCCTCGGCCAAGTACATCGGGGCATCCTGCCCAACGGACAGAAAGTGGCCGTCAAGGTGCAACGACCGGGCCTACGGGAGCAGATCACCCTTGATCTCTACATCGTGCGCAACATCGCCGCCTGGCTGAATCGCAGAGTGCGGGTTATCCGCAGCGATTTGGTAGGGCTGATTGATGAATTGGGCCGCCGCGTGTTCGAAGAGATGGATTATCTCAATGAAGCCGCCAATGCCGAACGCTTCGCCGAACTGCATGCCGCCAACCCCCGCATCGCCGTACCAGCCATCTACCACGAGGCCACTAGCCGGCGCGTGCTGACGATGGAATGGATCGACGGTGTCAAACTCACCAACCTCGATGCCGTGCGCAATCTCGGCATCGATCCAAACGACATGGTGCAGGTTGGCGTCGACTGCAGCCTGCAGCAATTACTCGAACACGGCTTCTTCCACGCCGACCCCCACCCTGGCAACCTGCTGGCCCTAGCCGATGGCCGCCTGGCCTACCTCGATTTCGGCATGATGAGTACGGTCAGCCGAGAGGCCCGCACGGGGCTAATCCAGGCGGTGGTCCATCTGGTCAACAGAAATTTCAGCGCCCTTTCCAAAGACTTTGTCAGCCTGGGATTTTTGGGGGAAGAGGTGAATCTGGAGCCGATTGTGCCCGCCTTTGAAAGCGTATTTGGCCAAGCCATCGAGATGGGTGTCAGCCGCATGGATTTCAAGGCCGTCACCGACGATCTCTCGGGCGTAATGTATCGCTTTCCTTTCCAAGTTCCGCCTTACTACGCCCTGATCATCCGCTCACTGGTGACCCTCGAAGGCATCGCTCTCAGCGTTGATCCAGACTTCAAGATCTTGGGCGCGGCCTACCCCTATTTTGCCAGGCGTCTGATGGAAGACCCGGATCCGCAACTGCGCAGCAGCCTGCGGGAGATGCTCTTCGATGGCGATGAATTCCGCTGGCAGCGCCTTGAAAATCTGCTCAGCAGTGCCTCATTGCAACAACAACTTGACCTCGAAGGCCTGCTCGATCAGGTGATTGAGTTTCTTTTTTCGGCCAACGCCGGCATGCTGCGGCGCCAACTCGTGGACGCCGTTGTCGCCCAGATGGACGGACTGGCCTGGCGCACCACCCTGCAGCTTGGCCGCCGCATGCCGGCAGGCCTGTTGCCCCCGGGCCTGCGCCAACGCCAGCAACTGCCAGAGTCATTGGCCAGCGAACCCCTGCTCGACCTCGAACCGGTAAGACAACTGGCGACCATCCTGCGGGACCTGCCCAACTTCGAACCCCGGCTCCTTTTGCGGCGCTTGCCCCGCCTCCTGGCCGAACCAGACCTGAGGCGCATGGGGGCAGAAGTGGCGCGAGGACTGGCTGAAAAGGGCGTTGTGCGGCTGGTGCGGGACGTGCTGATCGCTCCGGCGCGGTAGGGGCAGGCATAGATTGCAGCTGATTTTTAGACGGCACAACGGGCGATGGTGGTGGCGAAACGGCAAAGGCTGCTGGCGTTCGCCATCGGCTTGACGTTATGGGGAACGGCCGGCCCTACTTCGGCGGCCGAAAATGTGGTCTTCGTTTCTGGAGCCTTCCGTCGCTCGATTCCGGTCGCTGATCTCGAGCGCCTGGCCGCCAACGGCCAGGCCAAGGGCCTACTGGGCGACCTGCTGCGCTTCAGCAACCAGAAGCCGGAGGACGTGCAAAAAATGCTCAATGAATCGGTGAACCTGCCGATCGGCATGGTCTCTCGGCTGCTGAACACCCGCATCGGCATAGCGATTCTGAATCGCTTTGGCACTATCGTTCACCCCCTGCGGGCCAGCGAAGACGGGGTGGTCGCCCTACGGTCGGCGATCGTGCTGGGTCTGAACAACGATCAAAAATCCCTCTCGGCCATCAGCTTTTTAAGGGCCTATCCCACCCGGGAGATGGCCGTCAGCATCCCAGCCCTGCTGGGGTTAATGGAAAAAGCCTCCTCCATCGCCGAGCTGGTGCGCTTCTTCTCAGAATCCCCCCTGGACGGCCTGCGAGGTCCTGCAGCAACCGCACCGGCCCCCAATGCAGCCGAGGCACCCCTGACACCCCCGGCCGCCAAGGCCCCCTGAGGCCAGGCAACGTAGATTCGACCAAGCTCCTCCCCCCTCCCCCCGTGCCCCTGCTCCAAGCCCTGCGTCGCCTGGGCCAGCGCCCCACGATGCAGGACTGGCCGGGGCTGATTGAGGCCTATCGCCCCTGGTTGCCCGTGAGCGCCAGCACCCCGGTGATCACCCTCAGGGAAGGGGCCACCCCGCTGATACCAGCCCCGGCCATCTCTGAACGCATCGGCCGTGGGGTTTCGGTGTTCCTCAAGTACGACGGTCTCAACCCCACGGGCTCCTTCAAGGACCGGGGCATGACCATGGCGATCAGCAAGGCCAAAGAAGCAGGCTCTGAAGCCGTGATCTGCGCCAGCACGGGCAATACCTCGGCCGCCGCCGCCGCCTATGCCCGCCGGGGTGGCATGCGTGCCTTCGTGCTGATCCCTGACGGCTATGTAGCCCAGGGAAAACTGGCCCAGGCCCTTTTGTATGGGGCCGAGGTGCTAGCGGTCAAAGGCAATTTCGACCGGGCCCTGGCAATCGTTCGTGAAGTGGCCGATCGCTATCCGATCACCCTGGTCAATTCCCTCAATCCCTACCGCCTCCAGGGTCAGAAAACTGCGGCCTTCGAAGTGATTGACGCCCTGGGCGAGGCCCCCGACTGGCTTTGCATCCCCATGGGGAATGCCGGCAACATCAGCGCCTACTGGATGGGATTCAAGGAATACCAGCAGGCCGGCAACTGCCAGAAACTACCCCGCATGATGGGTTTCCAGGCCGCCGGAGCAGCTCCCCTGGTCCTGGGAGAGACGGTGGAACAACCAGACACCATCGCCACCGCCATCCGCATCGGCAACCCGGTGAATCGGGATAACGCCATCAGGGCCCGCGAGGAAAGCCAGGGTGACTTCATGGCCGTCACCGACGCCGAGATCATCGAGGCCTACAAGTTGCTGGGCAGCGCCGAAGGCGTCTTCTGTGAACCTGCCAGTGCGGCATCTGTGGCCGGCCTGCTCAAGCGACATGGTGAGGTGCCTGCGGGGGCCCGGGTGGTCTGCGTGCTCACCGGCAATGGCCTCAAAGATCCCTCCACCGCCATCGAACACAACGATTCCACCTTCCACACCGGCATTGAAGCCGACACCAACACCGTGGCCAGGGTGATGGGCTTCTAAAGGGCTGCACTCCTGACCAGAACCTGGCCCCAGCAAGTCTCCAAACCAAGGCTTCCGCGCTGACGGGGCCTTTTTTTTGGCAAATCGGCAAGGTCAACCGCCGGGGGAATAGGGGCCAAACCTGATCCGATCGCCAAAGCGTCCCAGGGAAAATCTGGTGAAGGGGGAGGCGAAAGCGGGGAAAAGGGAAGGGAACCTCCAAGCCTTGGCAAAGGTTGGC
>JBIIJV010000175.1:0-6307 GCA_044233545.1 Cyanobium sp. | reverse complement strand
ATAGCTCCTGTATTTGCAGCACCCAATGGTACTCGTTTTGGTGGATGGCTGCTTAATACCAGAGATAATCAAATCCAGCTTATCGCCGATTTTGATGGAGACGGTATGGATGAATTTCTTGTCACAAGTCCATGGGGTATTGGAATACTAAAGATGACTTCAGGCGCACTTTCCTCGGTAGCCATGTATGCTAATGGATCTACTATTGGGAGCTATGTAGTAAATAATACTGATAGCTTTTGCATTGCAGATAAGTTTAGGGGCGCTTCCAAATATGGTATACTTGTCTCAAGTAGAAACGGATTAGATTGTTTAGAGTTGAGCGGTGATCGCATCGCTCAAGTGGCATCAGTTCGCAATGGAATCCGAGTTGACGGATGGATATTAGATACTTCAAGTAACAGGTTCCAAGCGGTTGGCGATATGAATGCTGACAACCGGGCTGAATTTTTTGTTCGCAGCCCCTGGGGCATTGGATTATTCCATGTTAGCCCTTCGAACCAGTTCCGCTGTTTAACATTAGTACCTTTTGATAGCATGTTGAACGACTGGTATCTGCAGAGCACTGATGTAATGTTGGGATATGGAAAATTTAGTACATCTATGCCCAGCAAAACGAGTCTTTTGTTTCTAAAACAATAACTTGGATTTTGTTTGGCGGCCTTAGGCAATGGCATTATGGCTTCATTGATCGTAAGCTTCGCAGGCTCCTTTTGCATGGTACTCAGAGTTGCTTCGCAATTTGTAGGTACGAAGGCCCGGGCTTATATCAAAATGCAGAAGGCGTGATCGGAGCAAGTCTTGTGAATACGTTGCTCTCCTAGCCGCATCTGATCTTGGCGTTAGGTATCAGCAAGTATTCGTGTGCGCAGAGGGAAGGCCTTTGCGAGTTTACCGCCGGCTGTCACCAATACCAAATCCAAGAACTCAGCGAGCGCAACGTACTCGCAACCGTAGGCCGAGCACTTGCTCTCTTTGCTTAAGGGCAGCACATCAGCTGTCTCCAATTCATACTCCTCAGCACCATCCAGCTCCGTGGCTAGCTGCAAGATGAGCGCGGCATCAGCCAGATCCATCTGATTCATGCGAAGTTAGGTCGCGAGGATGTTACGGAGTTCGCTGCGCCAAAGCCGGGGTACGACCCAAGCTGAATCTTCTCCGAGGAGTTCTACGGCTGCCTCGGTGTACTTGCCGGGGATGAGAAGGTACGCGAGAACGTTGACATCAACGACGATCAGGCGCGCCCCTCACGCTTGAATCGATCAAACTGGTCGTGATCGAACCTGGCCTTGGTCAAGTCGGTTCCTTGTCTCCCGGATGGAAGCTAGTTTTTCGGTGGCTGAGCGTCCAGGCAGCACCTGCGCTTCAAGGCGAGCAATGATTTCGCTGTTGAGACTGCGATGGTTGATGCTGGCAGAGGTCTTCAAGCGCTGGTTCACCTCGCCGGGAACGCACTTGAAATGAAGTTGGTTGGCACTGGATCGCTACGGTTGTTTGATTTGACACCATTATGGTGGCTTTTTGGATCCGCAGCGCCATGACGGAGTATGGAGTTCAGCTACCTGAAGTCCTCCTCACAGAACCTTCTTGGCTATGCGCTTGTAGCGCATGTGCCCACCCACCACATGTCTGGCCCGCTTCTTGACCGGAGCGTCAACCCCCCACCACTCGACTAACCCACCACCACCAAAACGGCACGCTCACAAGTGCCAACAATGTGCTCCACAGCACTAGGTGAGCCGTGCGGTCCTGGTGCATCCCTGAAGCCTCGGCAATCAGCAGCACCGAGATCGCCGTGGGGGCGGCGGCCTGCAGCACCACGGCATTGCGCACCAACTCGGGCAGTCGCAGCAGCTGGCCCAGCACCAGCGCCAGCAGCGGCAGCACCACCAGCTTGAAGGCCAGGGCCGTGGCCAAGGCCCCCCTTTCCCCGGCCCTGATCGCCGCCCCCTCCGGCCGCAGCAGCATCACCCCCAGTCTCATGCCCACCACTGTCAGGGCCAGCAGCAGCACCAGCCTGGAGGGAATCCAGAGCAGGCCACCCACGGCATCGCCCCAGGGGGTGAGGTGGATAGCCAGGGCGATGGCCAGCCCCTTGAGGGCCGGACTGTCCAGGAAAATCGCCAGCAACTTGGCGGGGGTGATCGCCAGGCCGCCGATCAGCAGCGGCCCCACGCTCCAAGTAATCAAGGTGCCGACCAGGTCGTAGGTGATGCTGTAACCGAGGGCCTGGGGCGGCAGCAGGGCCAGGGCCACCGGGATGCCGAAATAGCCGGTGTTGCCCACCACCGCGCCTAGCTGCAATCCGCCATTGGCCAGGGCCCGCCGCAGCGGCGCCACGCCTAGCAGCAGCAGGAAGCCGATGCCATTGATCAGGGCCGCTGCGGCGCCGGCGACCAGCAGGCCTCCCCCCAGGCCGGATCGCAGCAGCAACCCCACCAGGGTGATCGGAATGCCCCAAGCCACCAGGGGGGCAGCCAGCCGGGTTGGTAAGGAAGGGATGCGGTACCCCAGCAGCAATCCCAGCAACAGCGCGGGGATCAGTTCGTAGGCGAAACGCAGCACGATGGCTCCCTTTGGGGGGATCCTCGCCTGGCCGCCGCGGCAGGCTGCCCGCAGCACTGGGAAAGTCCTGGGTTTTGGCAGCGATTTCTGCCTGCCCTGGCTGAGCTTGGGGATGGCTCCATACTTTGCAGATGACCCAATTCCAGCCAGCCTTAGTGCAGCTCCGCCCGCTATCTCCCAGCCGATGAACAAGCGGGCCCTGAGCGAAACCGAGATCTGCGATCGCTTTATCACACCGGCCCTGCGCCAGGCCGGCTGGCTGCTGGAGCGGATGCGGCGCGAGTATTCGTTCACCGATGGCCGCATCATCGTGCGGGGTCGCTTGGTCAGCCGGGGCCGCCAGCGCCGGGCTGACTACCTGCTGGTTTATGAGGGCGTGCCCCTGGCGGTGATTGAGGCCAAGGACAACAGCCAGGCGCTGGGGGCTGGGATGCAGCAGGCCCTGGCCTATGCCGAGGCCCTGAACACGCCGTTTGTGTTTACGTCCAATGGCGATGGGTTTCTGCAGCACGACCGCACCGGCCAGAGCGCACAACGCGAAACCACCCTGGCCCTCGACGCCTTCCCCAGCCCCGAGGAGCTCTGGCGCCGCTATAGCCGCTGGAGGGGCTTCACGCCCCAGCAGGAGAAAGTGGTGCTGCAGCCCTATTACGACGGCGGCAGCCGCAAAGATCCGCGCTATTACCAGGTCAACGCCATCCAAGCCACGGTGGAGGCAATCACCAAAGGGCAACAGCGCATCCTGCTGGTGATGGCCACCGGAACGGGCAAAACATTCACCGCTTTTCAGATCATCTGGCGGTTATGGAAGGCGGGGCAGAAAAAGCGGATCCTGTTTCTGGCCGATCGCAATGTGTTGGTGAATCAGACGATGGTCAACGACTTTCGGCCCTTCGGGCCGGCGATGGCCAAATTGAGCACTGCGGCTAAAACGATTGAGCGGGCCGATGGCACCCTGGAAACGATTGCCCTGGCCCTGAATAGTCAGCGCCAGATCAATAAATCCCATGAGATTTATTTAGGCCTGTATCAGGCACTCACCGGGCCGGAGGAGCGCCAAAAGCTCTACAAGGAGTTTTCACCGGGCTTCTTTGATCTGATTGTGGTCGATGAATGCCATCGCGGCAGCGCGGCGGAGGATTCGGCCTGGCGCGAAATTCTGGATTATTTCAGCGCCGCCACCCAAATCGGCCTCACCGCCACGCCGAAGGAAACCAAATATGTGTCAAACATCGAGTATTTCGGCGAGCCGCTCTACACCTACTCCCTCAAGCAAGGCATCCGCGATGGCTTCCTGGCACCCTACAAGGTGATCCGCGTGCATCTCGATATTGATGTGGTGGGCTATCGCCCGAAGGCTGGAGAGTTGGATGATCGGGGCGTGGAGATCGAGGATCGCCTCTACAACCAGAAGGATTTCGATCGCAATCTGGTGATCGATGCCCGCACCCTGCGGGTGGCGAAGTGGATCAGTGACTACCTCAAGGCCAGCGGCGATCGCATGCAAAAAACGATCGTGTTCTGCGTCGATACAGAACACGCCTTGATGATGCGACAGGCGCTGATCAACGAAAACCAGGATCTGGTGGCTGCCAACGGCCGCTATGTGATGCGCATCACCGGCAACGATGAGGAGGGCATGAAATCCCTCGATGATTTCATCGATCCGATGAATCCCTATCCGGTGCTTGTCACCACCTCGCGGTTGCTGTCAACGGGCGTCGATGCCCAGACCTGCCGGCTGATTGTGCTGGACCGGGAAGTGGGCTCGATGACCGAGTTCAAGCAGATCGTCGGCCGCGGCACCCGCGTCCATGCCGACAGCCAAAAGTTTTACTTCACCCTGGTGGATTTCCGCAAAGCCAGCAACCACTTCGCCGATCCCGACTTCGATGGCGAGCCGGTGCAGATTTATGAGCCGGGTGAGGAGGATCCACCATTGCCGCCGGAGGAAGCAGACCCCTCCCGAGCGCATGACGACGACCTCTGGCCGGAGGAGGACGGCGAGGGCGAAACGCCGCTGCTGGGCGATGGAGAGGAACCGGACTTCCCTGACCCACTGCCCCCCGACCCCCCCGGAGAGCCACGCCGTAAGTACTACATCAAGGGCAAGCCGGTGCGCGTGCTCACCGAGCGGATCGAATACCTCGATGAAAACGGCAAACTTGTTACTGAATCGCTGCGGGATTACAGCCGCCGCACGGTGCGCGAGCAGTACGCCAGCCTCGATGCCTTCCTGCGTCGCTGGCGGGGCGAAGAGCGCAAGGCGACGATCATCCAGGAGCTGGCCGAGGAGGGTTTGCTGCTAGAGCCGCTGCAGCAAGAGCTGGGCCTGGAGCTGGATCCCTTCGATTTGATCTGCCACATCGCCTACGACCAGCCGCCCCTCAGCCGCCGCGAGCGGGCCGCCAGGGTTCAGAAACAGGATGGGTTCAGCCGCTACGGCCCCCAGGCCCGGGCGGTGCTGGAGGCCCTGCTGGCTAAGTACCAGGATGGCGGCGTGGTGGACGAGCTGGCCGACGTGAAAATCCTGCAAATTCCGCCGTTCAGTGCCATGGGCACCCCGATGGAGTTGCTGCATCGCTTTGGCGGCAAAAAGGCCGATTTCGAGCGGGCGGTGCGCGACCTGCAAGCGGCCCTGTATGCGGAGGCCGCCTGAGATGTCAGCCCGCACGGCGGTCAAGGCGATCCAGGACATCATGCGCAAGGACGTGGGCGTCGATGGCGATGCCCAGCGCCTTTCGCAGCTGTGCTGGCTGTTTTTCCTCAAGATCATCGACGACCAGGACCAGGCCCTGGAGCTCACCGAAGACAACTACCGCTCCCCCATTCCAGAGCACCTGCAGTGGCGCCGCTGGGCCGCCAATGAGGAGGGCATCACGGGGGACGGGCTGCTGGAGTTCATCAACCAGGAGCTGTTTCCCTATCTCAAGGAGATGCCGCTCAAGGGCTCGCACGCCAACCGGGCCCAGGTGGTGCGCGAGGTGTTCACCGATGCCTACAACTACATGAAGTCCGGTCAGCTGCTGCGGCAGGTGATCAACAAGGTGAATGGCATTGATTTCAACAACCTCGCCGACCGCAAGCATTTTGGCGATGTGTACGAGCAACTGCTCAACGATTTGCAGAGTGCCGGCAATGCCGGCGAGTACTACACGCCGAGAGGCGTGACCAGCTTCATGGTCGATCGCATCGATCCCCGGCCCGGCGAGTTGTTGCTGGACACCTCGGGCGGCACCGGCGGCTTCATCACCTGCTCGATTCGCCACATGCGCGAGCGTTATGTGAAAACCCTCGCCGATGAACAGGCGATGCAGGCCTCCCTGCGGCTGATCGAGAAGAAGCCCATTCCTTACATGCTGTGCATCACCAACATGCTGCTGCATGGCATCGAAGATCCCAGCTTCGTGCGGCGTGACAACACCTTGGCCAGGCCCTATCGCGATTATGGGCCGGCCGATCAGGTGAACGTGATCGTCACCAATCCACCTTTCGGCGGCCAGGAGGAAGACGGCATTCAGGACAACTTCCCGGCCCAGTTCCGCACCCGCGAAACCGCCGATTTGTTTTTGGCCCTGTTCATTCGCCTGCTTACACCCGGTGGCCGGGCCGCGATTGTGTTGCCCGATGGCACCCTGTTCGGAGAGGGCGTCAAAACCCGGCTGAAGGAGCGATTGCTGGCCGAATGCAACCTGCACACGATCGTGCGGCTGCCCAATTCGGTGTTCAGGCCCTACGCCAG
>JBIIJV010000164.1:0-6743 GCA_044233545.1 Cyanobium sp. | reverse complement strand
CCCCAGCTAGTCAGACCAGCCACCTGATCGCTCCAGCGGTTGGTGAGCGGCAAGAGCACGTTGTTGACGTACTGGGCCTCCAACCAGTCGCGCAGCGGCTTGAGCAGCCCGGGTTGTTGGTAGGTGCGGGCGTGGAAGATGCAGCGGCGGTAGGCCTGATCCAGGCGCCACCAGCCGTGGCAGTAACGCTGCAGCCCCTGCTCGAAGTTCGGCACCTGCAGATCGGCCTTAGCCAGCAGGCCCCGGAAGGTGATCGCCTGCTCCAGGGAGCGGTAGCCGTGCTGGTGCTTTTCGAACCAGCAGGAGCTGGTGCGGTTGCGGATCGCCTCCAGCAACTCGGCGTCGCTGGCCTGTTCCCCACCGCGGGCGCCGTCGCCCTGGAAACGCTGCAGCAGACGGCTGAGCACAAAGCGCTCGATCAGCTCGTAGCTGTCGTCTTCATCTGGCTCGTAGCTGTCTGTCGCGTCGTTGAGCTGCTCCTCGACCCGCAGCACGGTGGCCAGGTGATCACTCCACTGCTCAAACGCAGGCCTGGCGCTGAGGCTGTCTTTCCAGATGCTCATGAACACCCGGGCGTGGGGTAGCAGCTCGCCAGTAGGGCCGATGCTGCAGACGCTGTTGAACAGGGCAACGGCGAAGTCGCGCAGGTTGGGCTCCGGGCTGGTGTAGCCGAACTTCTCGCCCACTGCCTTCCAGAAGTAGTCGCACAGCTGGTGGTGGCCGTAGAGAGCTTCCACCGGATCATCGCCATCGGGGTTGGCCGGATCCAGCTGGCTGAAGGCATGCAGCAGCAGTTTGTCGATGTCGGCCGGCTGCTTGGCCAGCACAGCGAGCATCTTGAGCCGCACAGCGGCCTCGTCGTCGTTGGGGCGCAGCAGCTCTTTGAGCTTGGTGTTGCGCACCGGTGAGCGGAAGAAGGCCTTGTGCTGCTGGGCCAATTCCTTGAACTCCAGCGTAAGCCCGGCCTCCTGAATGTCGAGGGAGGCGCGATCGGCGGTGAACTCGTGGCCCGCCAGCAGGACATCCAGCAACCAGTTGTCAGGCTCCGGTGGTTTGGCTGAGGGCAGGTACAGCAGAAAGCGCTGGTCCAGGGGTGCGCGGCTGATCGCCACCTTCACCGAGAACTCGTTGCTCTCCACCCGCAGCTTCTCGGCCTGGGCGGGCTGGTAGTCAGCGAACTCCGAGGCCCACTCACCATTGGGGTCGTACCAGATCACAACGCGCTTGCGAGCCAGAGCGGTGTCGAGGCTCTCGTGGATGCGGCTGGTGGCGGCGTGGGAGGCTGGCATCACAGGTGTGGGCGCTCAAGCAGTTAGCGCTGAAGCTGGCTGGCAGAGGTTTGCAGACCAGTGAACACCGGTTCGGCGACGGTGTGTGGAAAGTCAGCGGGCAACTGGGCCTGCACCTCAGCAATCACAATTGGAGTCTGGGCGATCATCGCGTCGAGGATGGGTTGGACATCGCCCAGGCCAAGCCGTTTTGCGGTGAGCAGCATGCGGCAGCCTGTGATCTCCAAAGGCTTGGTGTAACGGCCTGTTTCGCCAAACCAGGCCATCGCCATCTTGAGCTTTTGCTGGGGCCATTGGCCGCTTCCCCGTCCAATCACCGGCCAGGCCGAGAGCACGTCATAGAGCGGGGTGAGCTGAAAGCGCCCGCCCGGCTTGAGAAAGAGGCTGAAGTTCTTGGCGTGGCCGTCAATGGCGCGCAACATCCAGAACAACACCTGCGCCTTGAAGAAGGTGGCCAGATCGCTGGGCTCGGAGGATTGAGCCAGCAGCTTGGCAATGGCCAGCATGCCGGGACCGCCATTGTTTTCGTATTTGTTGGCGGCTGCTGTGGAGGTGGCCTGGCAAAAGTCTTCTGTGGGCAGGCGCAGCCAGTAGGTGCCACTGGCGTGCAGGCGACGGTCGAAGCGCTGCACGATCAGGCAGGGTTCGCCGTCGAAACTTGCCATCTCCGACGAGGCCACAGGCAACCCAAAGGCCTGGAGCACCTTGCTGCAGAGCCACTCGTTCTCCACCGAGGAGCTGAAATCAATCTGGCCCTCGCCGATCACACCCATCGGCAGCTTGAAGAGGTGGGTGGTGGGGGTACTGCCGAGTGGCAGACACCATTGGTTGGTGTGCAGCAGGAAGGCGGTTTTCTCCTGGGCACCGGCCACAGAAAGCCGGAGCTCATCGGACTCAGGGCCCAGGGATCCTGGAGCCGGCGCCGCCGTGACGGCGCTCAGGCGCAGGCCGATCTCCTTGTCGCTCAGAGGCCGGGCCTCGATGCGATCGAAGCCGCTGGGCTCCTGGTCCGGCGGTAGCAGTTGCACGGCGCCGGCACAGTCGCGGCCGATGGCAGCCAGCAGATCAAAGGCGCTGGTGCTGGCGGTCTGAAACCGGGCCTGGGCTCTGCGGCGGATGGCGTCGCTATCCGGAAGCAGGTTGTCAAACCAGCTCTCCACGGCATCACCGCTGAGTGTTGAGGTCCCGAGGCCGGCCGGCAGGGACAGCGACAACGGCCGGAACTGACTGGAACGAAGCCAGGATTCGGCGTAGGTGAAGGTCTGTGCCCCCCGGGCCGGCAAGGTCCAGGTGCCGACCCGTTCGCCGTTCATCCACACCCCCAGGGAGCGCGCCCGCGTTGGCCTGCCCATCACCACTCGGCCGGCTCGATGCTGTTCTCTCGGGGCCGCACCACCAGCTCGAGGTCGAGGGCGGCCAGGATCAACAGCAGGCGCTCCAGGGTGAGGCGTCCCGGTTGCAATTCGAGCTGGGAGAGCCGGGCCTGGCTGGTGCCACCGGCCTTGAGGGCAAGAACCTGCTGGCTCAGGCCCTGCTGCCGCCGGACGCCTTTGAGGAGCATCCCCAGCTGGGCAGGGGCGCGGATCACCTGCTCGCCTGCAGCCATGACCTACTTGGAATCTCAATAAACGCACGTTAGCAGGATTCCCAATGAATGGCTTTTATTGGGAATCCGACTGGAAGGGGCGCCTGGTCTTGCCGGATTGGCAAATGCATGACCGGTATTGGGTGTGGCAGACCCGCGAGAAGTTGATCGAGGCGGGGGCTGTTGAGGCCTTGCCTCGGCGGGGTCGTGATCAGCAAGGTCAGCATCACAGAGCACTAGTAATCGTGAGCAGCAGCTCGTTGTTGTCAATGAGGCGGTATTGGGGAAGCTGTCCTGATAACTCCAGTGTTCGAGAAATAATCAAGGGCACACCTTCGCCGCGACGATCCATGATGTAGCGGCGATGGCTGACGCCTGCAGAAGGCTCTACAGGACAACGGGCAAGCAGGCTGGCGACCAACTCATTGCGGCAAGCCTGTCGGAGCGCCAAGCTTTCAGGAGTCATCGTGTTCGGCAGCATGCCTGGCGAAAAGATTTCGAGGCGATCATCAAAGAGACGGAGTCTCACCTTGCTGCCGGGTATGGAATAATCGCGATGAGCAACTGCGTTGGTGATGGCTTCGAACACAGCCAGAGCATCAAACTGCGGTCGGTCAATCCGGCCTCCCTCCAGCGTCTTTGCAGCACCCGTGCGAGTGTTGCGAGCCACAAACCTGCAGGCCCCTGTGATCTGTTGATCCAATGGGCCTGTGAGATCGGCAGCGTCACGCTGGTACATGACATCCTCTCCTTGGGGCGCTACCTCGGTGCCCGCATAAGCAACAGCCTGGATGTAAGCACCCTTCAGGAATTGCTGGGGATTGAGGCTGGCAAGCAGCACTCCCGCAACTGAAGGGTGGAAAGATCCGTCTTCCGCCTCGACCACCAGGCCTGTCTTCGACTGCCAATTGGCGTCAGGCGATAATTGAGGGTGAAAACGTTCGAGCAAAACGGTATCCAAATCCTCGCATTGAGCAGACACAACCGCCAGCTCATCAAATCGGATCAATCGGCTCTGGCTGCGCTGCTGAAACAGCTGCGCCAGGTAGTCAGGCGGAATGGGGCGCTTTGAGGAACCGACCCGGTGCAAATAGCCAGCGGGGCTCTGATGTACAAATAGACTGGATGTGATGTCAACCCTGAGGGTGGCGTGATCCACGCCAAGGGAATCGGGCAGCGTGAGCCGCTCAATCACTGGGGCCAATGGCGGATTGATGCTGTCCTCAACGGCCTGGCGCACCAAGGCCTCGACGAGATCAAGGCGATCAACAGGGATTCCCAGTACATCGCGAGTCTTGTCATCAATGCCGAGCAGCAGAGTGCCGCCGGTTCGGCTGTTGGCGAAGGCAGCGAGCTCATCAGCCAGGTCGTTTTGGGACGGGCCACGCACAGACGCTCCGCAAAAGCGAACCTCTTTGCATCCCAGGAGGTTGTCTTCTCCCAGTCTCAACTTAGCGATCAGTTCATTACTGCTCAGTCGCATCTCACACCTCCCGCCCAAGCCGGGCCCAACGACGAGCCAGCGCCTGTCGCTGCCGGAAAAGGGCGATCGAGGTTCACCCACTCCACGGCGAGGAGGTGAGCTGCCTCGAACAACTGCTTCAAGGTGGTGGTATCAACAATGCTGGCTTGGCTGCCCTCTCGAATGGCAAACAGGGCTTTGCCTGAGGGGGCGGAACGGTCGGCATGGGCAGGGATGGGGATGGTTCGGGCTTCCTGTTCCATCTGTCGGTAGGCAGCCTGCAGAGGATCGATCCAATCGCCGGTGTTGTGATCGGTGATCGCGACGCAGTCGATCCCGGCAACGGGTGTTCTGATCATCGTTGAGGCCATCTAAGGAGCCGGTACTTCTGCAGCCGGCTGTTGGGGATATCCGGCAAGGTGTAGCCGATCTCGTCGCGATCCAGGAGCTGGCGGATCGTGCGGTTGAGTGCCCCGGAGACGGAATCTCGCCCTAGGGCATGGGCAATTTCAGACTTGCTCAAGGGCCCGTCGGCCATGGCTTGGAGCACCATCTCAGCGAGTCCGCCCTCCGCCAGCGACTCTGCCCTTGACTCTGCCCCCCTGGGCCGACTATGCCCCTGGGCTGGGGGGCTGGCTTGGGCTAGGGGCAGAGTCACTCGAAAACGCAGGCCCACCTCTTCAAACAGGGGTGGCGGCAGGTGTTGGCTGGCGGCTTCCTCCAGGATCACGGGGATACCACTGCCCCACTGCTCGATCAGGCCGAGTTCGCGGAACACGCGACTGATCACGCGATTGCGTAGGCGGCTGATCCCGCGCGGGAGGTCGTCGAGGCTCAGGCCAGGGATCAGCACACCTGGGTTTTCAATTTCGATTCGGTCGTCGAAGTAGGGTTTGCACTGCGTGGGTTGTGAGCAACTCAACAGCGAATTTCGGCATAGTAAGCTGTTCATTGTTGCGTTAAAGAAATTTGCGAAGATCAGGAGCCGCCCGAGCAGGCTTTTGTACCGTAACGATTGCAGATCTGATGCCCCACGCCTTCTCCAACTTCTCCCGATCACGTGGGTTAATTTGGCCGGTTGAGACGATGACTGAAGTCTCTCTGACCCGAAGCTTTCCTGGGGCCAAGCTGGCCAGATGGGAAACGATATCAGTATATTCTTGCCTATGATTTACAACATAAGCTATCTGCTCATAAGCATCTTCAAGATGACTTCCCTTCATCTCGACCAATAGGAGACCAGTGCGATCGGACCGTGATAAAACGAACATCCCATCACACTTCTTCCGATTGTCCGTGAAGACACATCCATCGAGAGCAACAGGCCGTGCTGATGTAGTCATAATTTAGACTGCCTCCACTTGAGAAGCCTTAAGCGCTTCCCACTCGAGATCACGCATCAAATCATAAAGATGGGAGACATCATTGAAATTGTCGATAAGCGTGTCAGCAGTCAGACCCTCCTCTCTATCCATTAAATCAATCTGACTGTCGCGAGTAATTTGATAGACAGCTGTGTCATTAGGATTAAGAGGATAAAGGTTGCGAATATGCGTCCAGTCCTCACTTTCGCCGGATTTGGGAAGCAGCTTGTCGACAGCGAATCTCTTGAGTAGATTGTTTATGCCTTCAACAACAACTGAACTATGCGTTGTTAAGATGAACTGTGTATTAGGAAAGCACCTGAGCAGATCGGAGACAACTCTTTGCTGCCAAGCAGGATGGAGGTGAAGGTCAACCTCATCAATCAAAACAATTGCAGGTGATTCCAACGGGTTTTTCATATCAGGGTTCCCTGCGGCCATGCGTCTAGACAAGTCGATTGCGAGTCCAATCATGGTCTTATACCCATCGCTTAACTGTGCAAGCTCAAGAGTCTCACCATTCTCTGTAACAACAAGGCGAGGAGGGGGTTTAACTGCAAACCGTGGATTCGTAAGACTTGGAAAGAGTGTTGTTAGGCATTGCCGAACCGCATTTAATTGGTGAAGCGTAACGTCAAAGTTGCGCATTGCATTACGGAGCCTCAACTCTTCCATCTCTTTGTTGTAATACCAAATAAAGGAAGATCTGAAGTTGGATCCCGACGCCAGAGCTTGGTCTAGTGCATCAAGAATTCGGTCTGATTCTGAATCAAAGCCACGACGCCTCTCCGGGATATCTAGTAAAGCTCTGCTTACGCCATAAAAGGCAAAAATAGGGAGAGTGAACTCATCGCCATTCTCAAGTGGTATCAGGATCTCTCGGTCAAGATGGTCTCTGAGTTGACGTTTGCCTATCTCGGGTATCTTGCTTTTAATGCTACGTGCTCTCTTGATACAGTCCCATGCGATCCCATCTACGGTTTCTACCGAAATACGGGCGTAAGGAAGTTCGTACCCGTTCAGGGGTCGGGACTGCTCACTGC
>JBIIJV010000163.1:0-6761 GCA_044233545.1 Cyanobium sp. | reverse complement strand
CGGCAGCAAAGCGGGCAGGCGCCGTCGTAAAGCAGGGTGAGATCGGCCATGCACGGGACCTTAGGGAGCCCGGCAGGGCGGTGGTCGATGCCACAGCCGCATTCCCTCGCCCAGGCAGACTCAGGTCCCCCCTTTGGCCGATGAGCCCTTCTTTGCCCCCTGATCGCCCTGCAGGCCCCCCCCGCTCCTGGTCAGGGCCCAGGGGGCCTTGGCTCTGGCTGGCGCTGGCCGCGGCCGGCGGCTCTGCTCTGGTGGCGCTCACCTGGCTGGTAGCCCAGGGGGCCCTGCGGCAGCAGCTGGCGACCATGCAAAACGAGATCGACCTGTGCCGCAGCAGCCGGGGCATCAACCTGCCGGTGTTGCTTAAGGACCTCAACCGTTTTGCCGCCGCCGCCGCCTCCCGCCAGGAAGGCGAGCGGTTGCAGCAACGGCTGCAGGGGCTGGAGGCGGACCAGGGCCGCACGTTGGCGGAACTGGCCGAGCTGCGGCGGGCCACCTCACCAGAAGAACGCTTCCACCTGGCCAGCGGCCGCAGCCACGACCTGCTGGCGGGCCAGGTGGCGGTGGCCGTGACGGCGGTGCGCGCCGATGGGGCCGATGTGGCTCTAGCTGGAGCCGCCGCCAGCCCCTGGAAGACCGGCGACTTTCGGGACCTGCGCATCGGCGAAGGCCCCTACCGTCTCAAGCTGGAGGCCAGCCGCCCCAGCCCGCCCCGGGCCACCTTTCGCCTGGAGGCGCTCAAGGGCGCCGACACGGCGCCTAAAGCCAATTCAGAACCACCCTCGCCATGACCTTGCCACGGCTCAGCCCCGACGAAATCACCGCCCTGGCCGCCGCCCTACCTGCCTGGACCGTGCTGCCGGATCGGTTGCGGCGGGAGTGGCGCTTTCGGAATTTCTCCGAGGCCTTTGGCTTCATGAGCCGGGTGGCCCTGGCGGCCGAAGCCCTGGACCACCATCCCGAATGGAGCAACGTCTGGAACCGGGTGACGATTGAGTTGACCACCCACGACTGCGGCGGCATCTCGGCTCTGGACCTGGCCCTGGCCCGGCGCATTGATGCTTTGGAGGCTTGAAGGATCGGGGCCCTACGCCTCAGCCCCCCGTGAACAACCGCGCCATCAGCGCCGGCTCCCGACCCTGCAGGTTCATCAGGCCCCAGCGCACATCCCCCGGCGCCAGCACAAACAACTGGGCCATCGCCTGCAACACCTGGGCGGGGGTGAGGGTATTGGTCAAAAAGCCATACCACTGCTGGGGGGGGAGGGAAAAGAAACTGGCGAAGTGGTGGCGCAGCCGGGCTTCATCGAAGCGCATCAGTTTTTCGAGGCCGAAGCGGTAAAAGCCGTGCTTCCAGCGCATGTCCGCCGGCCACAGCGCGCCCCAGGCGGCGGCGGCCACCGCTTCAGCCGAAGCAGTGGGATCTTCCAAGGCTGAGGCGATGGCAGCGGCCAGGCCCGGGGCGCGCCGCAGCACGCTGCCCACCATGAAACCCGAAGCGGGATGCACCATGCCCGCCGCCCCGCCGAAGCCCACCACCGGTTGGTTGAGGTCGGGCAGGGGGGGATTCATCGGAAACAGGCAGAATTCCTCGTGCTCGATCGTCTCCACCCGCACACCGCGATGGGCAAGGCGGGCCAGCAGGCGTTGGCGCAGCACTGGGAAGGGCACGGCGGGGGCCAGGGCCAGGGAGGTTTCCTCGACAAAGAAGCGGCCATCGCCCAGGTCCATGGCATAAAGAAACGTGGGGGGCTGGCGGCGTTCCTCCTCGCTGAGGTGGTCGCTGCGGTAGTCCATGAACACGAATTGCCCCGGCCCAATCGGCGGGGCACTGAAGCGGCCGACGATGCCGTAAGCGGCCTGGCCGGCCACGGGCCCATCCTGCCGCCTGTGCACAAAGACGCTCTGGTGGCCGCTGGCATCAAGCACCAGCCGGGCCCGGTGCTGCTGGCCTGCGGTGGTTGTGACCACGAAAGTCTGATCCTGCTGCTGCCAGGAGGCCGCCTGGCCCTGCTGCCAGCGAACAGCGGCGGCGGCGCAGCGGTCCAGCCCATGGGCCTGCAGGGATGCTTTGTCGAAGAGGCCGTAGGCGCGGCCGTGCTGCAGGAGCCCGTTATCTCCTGGGGTGTTGCCCCCTTGGGTGCTGCCTCCGGGGGCGCTGCCTCCGGGGCCGAAGTAGCTGACGGTGTCGCTCCAGCGATGGGAGAGCAGGGAGCCGAGGCCGAGAGAATCCACCTCCTCGCACCAGATGCCATAGGTGTTGACCCAGGGCGTGTGGGGATCGCCCGCCGCCAGGGCGGTGATTGCCAAGCCCCGCTCGGCCAGGTCGGCGGCGATGGCCAGGGCCGCCGGACCGGCGCCGATGACCAGAACATCAGTCAGGAGTTTCAGCCTCCCCAGTCCCAGTCTCCCCAGCCCCGGGCTCCCCAGTCCCTTCGTCATCACCGGCATCGTCCCCGTCGTCATCCCCTTGGTCGTCCGCGGACGCCTCATGACCTGCCTGCAGGGAAGCGGCAGGGGACTGGCCAGCGGCATCTGCGGGGGTATCCGCAGATGCCCCCAGCAGGTCAGGGTCGGCCACCGGCTCGCCCTCTTCGCCTTCAAGGGCGGGTGGCACCAGCACCACTTCGGCGAGGCGATCGCCGCTGTCGAGCCGTTGCAGGCGGACGCCGGTGGCGGCGCGGGACTGCTGGGGCACGGCATCGGCCCGCATGCGCACAATTACGCCCCGTTCGCTCACCAGCAGCAACTCCTCACCCGCCCCCAGCACCTTGAGGCCCACCAGCACATCGCCATCCCGGCGGAACTTGATCGCCCGCAGGCCCATGCCCGCCCGTTTTTGCAGGCGGAACTGATTCACCGGCACCCGCTTGCCCAGGCCACTGGCGCTGGCCACCAGCACCCAGGGCCCTTCGACGCCCGCCAGCTCCAGACCCTCTTCCTCCGCCTCGTCGCTGGCCTCGCCGCTGGCTTCGCCGTTGTCGGCTACGGCCGCGACACGGTCGGCCAACTCGGCGGGCAACACATCCATGCTCACCAGCTTGTCGCCGCCGCGCAGGTTCATGGCGCGCACGCCCCGGGCCGTGCGGCCCAGGGGCCGCAGTTCTTCATCGCTGAGGCGGAAATGGATCGTCATGCCCTTCAACGATCCGATCAGGACACTGTCGCCCGGGATCGCCAGCCGCACCCAGCGCAACGCATCGCCCTCTTCCAGGGAAATGGCGATGAGTCCGTTAGAGCGAATATTGGCGAAGGCCGATAACAAGGTGCGCTTGACGAAGCCGCCGCTGGTGAGCATCACCAGCTGGCGATCGTCGCCAAAGTTGTCGACCGCCAGCAAAGAAGTGATCGCCTCTTCGCGGGGAATCGGTAGCAATTGCACCACCGGCGTGCCCTTGGCGGTGCGACTGCAGACCGGCACGCGGTAGGCAGGCAATGAATACACCACCCCCCGATCACTGAAAAGCAGCAATACATCGTGGTCGTTGCAGCTGATGAACAGGCGTACCGCCTCCTCCCCCTGGGTGCGGGTGCCCGCCTTACCCCTGGTGCCGCGGCTGGTGGCCTCAAATTCGCTCACCGGCATGCGCTTGAGATAGCCGTTTTCGGTAAGCATCACGACCGAGCGCTCGTTGGCGATCAGATCGATGTCTTCGAGGCCCCCTTCGAGGTCCAGGATCTCAGTGCGCCTGGGCGAGATATAGCGGGCCCGCAGCACACCCAGTTCTTCAACAATGAGGCCAAGCACCCGTTCTTTGCGGGCCAGGATGTCTTGGTAGTCGGTGATCTTGGCCAGTAGATCTTCGTGCTCCAGCCGAATCTTGTCGGCCTCCAAGGCCGTCAGCCGACGCAGCTGCATCTGCAGAATGGCATCGGCTTGGGCCTCACTCAGCCCGAATTCACTCATCAGGCCTTGCCGGGCACTGGCGGTATCGGCCGCGGCACGGATCAAGGCGATGATGGCATCGAGATTGTCAAGGGCAATTAAAAGCCCTAACAGGATGTGGTCACGCTCTTCAGCCTTGCGCAGGAGATAACGGGTGCGCCGCTCGATGGTCTCGATGCGGAAATCAAGGAACACCTGCAGCATCTTGCGCAGGGTCAGCAGCACCGGCTCGCCATTTACCAACGCCAGCATATAGGCGTTGAAATTATTCTGAAGTGGCGTAAGCTTAAAGAGATTATTGAGCACAACCTGCGGGTAGGCATCCCGGCGTAGTTCGATGACAATGCGCATGCCATCGCGGTCGCTTTCATCGCGGATATCGGCAATACCTTCTAGCTTCTTATCGTTCACCAACTCGGCAATTCGTTCGATCAACGCCGCTTTATTGGTTTGATAGGGCAACTCGGTGATGATGACAGCATCGCGATCTGGGCGCCCCTTGGCCTCAATCGTCTCAATATTTGCCACCCCCCGCATCGTCACCGAGCCCCGGCCCGTGGTGTAGGTGTCGCGGATGCCGCGGCGGCCCAGAATCTGGCCACCGGTTGGGAAATCGGGGCCGGGGATCAGGGCCAGCAGCTGGCGGTCTTCCAGATCAGGATCGGCGATCAGGGCCAGCAAGCCATCAATCAGTTCGGTGAGATTGTGGGGAGGGATGTTGGTGGCCATCCCCACGGCAATGCCGGTGGAACCGTTGAGCAGCAACTGGGGGATGCGCGCCGGCATCACCGTGGGTTCCTGTTGGGATCCATCGAAATTGTCGATGTAATCGACCGTTTCGCTCTCGATATCTTCCAGCAGGCTGTCAGTTGTTAGGGCCTGCAGCCGCGATTCGGTATAGCGCATGGCCGCCGGTGGATCGTTATCCACCGAGCCGAAGTTGCCATGGCCATCCACCAGTGGCATGCGCATCGAGAAGTCCTGGGCCATGCGCACCAAGGCGTCATAGACCGCCGTATCGCCATGGGGGTGATACTTGCCCAGCACCTCACCGACGACCCGGGCGCATTTGCGGTAGGGGCGGTCGCTGGTGAGACCGAGCTCGTACATCGCATAGAGAATGCGGCGATGCACGGGCTTGAGGCCATCGCGGGCGTCCGGCAGGGCCCGACCCACGATCACACTCATCGCATACTCCATGTAGGAGCGCGACATCTCGTTGCGAAGGTCGATCTGGATGATCCGTCCGTCGGAATCGCCGGGTTTGTTCTCCGGAGAATTTCCTTCCCCAGGTCCGGTTGGATCCGCCATGCACAACCGCCTTGAATGAAGGCCACTTTATCGGCAGCCCGCACCCCCTCGCCCTGAGGCCCCATGGCCCCCCACAAACTGCCGCCCCGCAATGAATCCCAACTGCAACGCCGCCAGAATGAGGGCGAGCTGCGGGTGCGGTCGGCGGCGGAATTTAGGGCTCTGGTGGCCCAGTCCGATCTGGCGGAGGCCTACCAGCACACCGATGTGGTGGTGGCGGCCAACGCCGAATTCACCGACCAGGCCAGCCTGCACCTGAGCCTGGGGCCGGCGGACCCGCCGATCCGCCTGCGCGACCCTGTGCTGGGGGGGGTGGCGGGCCTGGCCAGCGGCTGCGGCGGCGACCTGCTGTTGCCGATCAGCGGCGCAGCGCGGGTGCTGGCCGATCTGCTGGCGGGGGAGGCGGTGGATTTTGGCGCCACTGGCGAAGCCACCCTGCTGCAGCCCCGCCGGGAGCTGCACACCCGCCTCGATCTGGAAGCCATCGGCGGCGGCCAACTGCTGCTTCACCGGGGCATCGTCGAAAACGGCCTGGTGGCGGTCAGTAGCGCCGAGGGCCTGATCCGCACCCCCTGGGGTCCCCTGCTGGGCCCCTTCGGCAACGCCCTTTACAGCTGCTCCGGGGCCGACAGTATCGGCCTGGCCATGCCAGGCCTGGCCCTGTTGGGCCCCGGTTCACCCGTGCTGGTGGGGGGCGCCATCGGCTGGGTGGTGGGCAGCGGCAGCGGCCACCAACCGGCGCCCCAGCGCCTGCCCAGCGGCCATGCCCGCAGTCCCGGTGCCGTCGCCGCCCTCAGCGTTGATCTGCATGGCCTCAGCCCCCACTGGGTGCGGGCCTGCCATTTCGAAGGCCATGGCAGCGCCCTGCTGGTGGCGATCGCCGCCCCGATTCCCCTGATCAGCCCTGCCGTCGCCCGCCAGATCGCCAGCGACGAAGGGGCCTTGGAGGCGCCGGTGCTGGATGTGTCGATCCCACGGCGCATCAAACCAAGCTTCGGCGGAGTTTCTTATAGCAGCCTGCGCCAGGGGGAAATCCGGGTGGATGGCCGCCGCATTCCAGCGGCTCCCGCCCACAGCCCCCGGCTTGCCCAAGCCATGGGTTTGGAGTTGATCAACCAGCTCCAAAGCGGCGCTTTCCCCCTGAGGCTGCCGCTGTTGCCCCTCGGCCCCCGTCCCACCTTGGTGCCGCTGCCCCCTTGAGCCAGCAGCTTTGCCGCCGCCGAACCGGGGAAGGAGCTGGCCCGAAAGTCCCCCAAGCCCCAAATACGGGCAGAAAGCCACAAAGAATTGGTCGCAAAGGCTCAGTAAGCTCCGGCCAGAGCCCTCCCCAAGCCATGGCTGAAACGCCCCACTCCCAGGAGCCCCAGGACGACCAGGACTCGCCCCCGATGGCGATCGGCTCCTACGGCGCCCCCCCCAGCAGCGAAGGCCAGGCGGCTGCGCCAGCCAATATCGAAGCAACCGACCCGGGCCCGGCTGAGAACCCCGTCCTGCCCCTGGGGTACGCCCCCGTCAGCCCTACCCCCCCAACCATCCCCGCCGAGGCCAGGAGCGCCACGGTCGCC
>JBIIJV010000017.1:0-25007 GCA_044233545.1 Cyanobium sp. | reverse complement strand
CCAGACCCAAACGAACGGTTTCAACCTCAGGTAACTCGGGCACAGGGATTGAGGTTCAGGCCCGGAGAAGAAGCCTCAGGCTTTGACCAGTTCGCTTTCGGCGAAATTGTTGGTATTGATGCCGCCTTCGGAGCCGCTGTAGCCGTTGTAGTTCACCTTGTCAAAGCGAACAACCACGGGATAGCGAATCCCAGAGGTGTCAACGGATGCAACCGTGCCTACTTCGTTGAACCAGTAGGACTCGGGGCGCTTGATCCGTACTTTGTCGCCGCGGGAGATGGCCATCGCTGGGCAGAGGGTCGGGTGGCTTTCCAACAGAGCTTACCCGTGCAGGATGGCTTAATCCCCAAGGGGTGTCACGTTTCGTCGCTCGTCTGGGTGGCTGTTGCAGCCAGGGATCGCCGGGGCCCATGGCAGCATCCCAATCCCTTGCCCCGTTGGCCCATGTCTGCCGTCGAGGGCCCTGCCGAGGGCCCGTCCCACCATGAGCCTGGCGGCGACGCTCCGCTGATTGACCTGGATCTGCCGGATCCCGAGCGCGATGACATCAGCGTGCTGGAGTTTCATGCCCGCCTGGAGGCAGCCTGGGCGGTCTGTGACCGCTTTGACCTGCAGACCGAAATCTGGCGGGGGCGCATCCTCTGCGCTGTCCGCGACCGCGAGCGCCGCGGTGGTGAGGGGCGGGGCAGTGGCTTTCTGCAATGGCTGCGGGAACGGGAGATCAGCAAGACCCGGGCCTATGGCCTGATCCAGCTGGCTGAATCGGCCGACGCCATGCTCGGCGATGGCGTGCTCGAACTGGCCAGCGTCAATCAATTTTCCAAGCGTGCCTTTCTGGAAACCGCCCAGGCCGATCCTGAGGTGCAGCAGATGATTGGCGAGGCGGCCAATGGGGGCCAGCAAATCACCCGCAAGCAGGTGCGCCGTCTCACCGACGAGTTCACGGCGGCGACCAGCCCCCTGTTGCCCGAGGAGATTCGCCAGCGCACCGCCGAAAACCTGCTGCCCCCTCGGGCGGTGGCGCCCCTGGTCAAGGAGCTGGCCAAGTTGCCGGAAGCCCAGCAGGAAGATCTGCGCCGGGCCCTGCGGGATGAACCAGAACTGGAGCGTGTCAAGGATGTGACCCTCACGGCCCGCTGGCTCGACAAGGCGGCCCAGGCGGCCCTGGCCGTCAGGGCGTTCCAGCAGGGCAACCTGGATTTCGAGAAGGCGATTCAGGAGGCCCAGCGGCTTGATGCCCTGGGCCTGCTGGCCGATGCGGTGGGTCAAGCCCAGGCCCTGGAAAATGCCGTTCTCAAGTTGCACACCAGCTGGCGGCGGCTGGGGGGACTGCAGGAGCGGCTGTGGGTGGAAAGTGGCAGCAGCACGCCCCATTTGCGGGAGTTGCTCACCGCTTTGCAAAGTCTCAGCGGCAGCACCTTGCGCGTTTCCCTAGGCGAGCTGGCAGGGGGGAAACGGTTGCGTCTCCAGTTGGTGGAGGAGTCTCCCGATCAGCTGGATCCGCCGGCCCTGCCTTGAGTCCCTGCCTCGCTCTGGCCCATAGCTGCCCACAGGTGGTGGAGCGCTATGGTCCGGTGGCACCATCACTGGGGTTGGCCGCCGGTGGATCGCCTCAGCGAAGCCCTGCGGCACCATTTCGGCTGGACCGATTTCCGCCCCGGTCAACGGCAGGTGGTGGAGGCCCTGCTGGCCGGGCAGGATTGTCTGGCTGTGTTGCCCACCGGGGCCGGTAAATCCCTTTGCTATCAACTGCCTGCCCTGGTGCGTCAGGGGCTGGTGGTGGTGATTTCGCCCCTGGTGGCGCTGATGCAGGACCAGGTGCGCCAGTTGCGGCGCCATGGCATCGCCGCCGCCTGTCTGCACCAGGGGCTTGATCTGCAGCGGCGGCAGCAGCTACAGCAGGGCTTGAATGATCAGAGTCTGAGGGTGCTGTATCTCTCACCGGAACGGCTCCAGGTGGAAGCCAGCCGCCGTCTGCTTGAAGAGATCCACTCCACGGGGCGGTTGGTTGCCCTGGCGGTGGACGAGGCCCATTGCATCAGTGCCTGGGGCCACGATTTCCGGCCCCATTACAGGCGCCTTGGCGAACTGCGCCGCCTCTGCCCGGGGGTGCCGATGGTGGCCCTCAGTGCTACAGCGGCGCCCCAAGTGCGCGCCGATATCATTCGCCTGCTGCAGCTGCGTCGTCCTGAGGTGTTGGTGCGCTCCGCCCGCCGCAGCAACCTCTCGTACACCATGAGGCGCCGCTCAGAGGAGCCCTTGGCCGAGGTGTTGAACGCTGTGGCCGAGGCCCGGGGCGCCGTCCTCATTTATGCCCGTACCCGTTTGGCGGTGGAGGAATGGTCGACGCGGCTGGCCCAGGCGGGACTCGCCGCCATCCCTTATCACGCCGGCATGGATCCGGCCAGTCGCCAGTTGGCCCTGGAGCATTTTCAGAACCAGCCGCGCCCGGTGCTGGTCGCGACGGTGGCCTTTGGCATGGGAGTGGATCGAGCCGATGTGGGCCTGGTGCTGCATTTGACCCTGCCCGCCAGTGTCGAGGGTTACCTGCAGGAATCGGGGCGGGCGGGCCGCGATGGTCAACCGGCCCATTGCTTGGTGTTGTTCGCCGCCGCCGATCGGGTCAGCCTGGGCTGGGCGATGCGGGCGGCGAGCCAGCAGCTGAGCGCCGCAGAGCGCCTGCAGGAGAGGGAGCGACTCGAATTGGCCCAGCGTCAGCTGCGACGCATGGAGGCCGTGGCCGAGGGGCCGGGTTGTCGTGAGCAGGCTCTGTTGTTGGCCGTTGGCGAGCTTGCGCCCCCCTGTCAGCGTTGCGACAACTGCCGCCGCCATCCTGCCGCCGTGGATTGGTCCGAGCCCGCCGCGCAGGTCCTGACCGCATTGGATGGCGGCCGGGGGCGGGACCTGCGCCAGCTGGTCGAGGGCCTGGCCAAGGACCATGGCCAAAACCAGGAAACCTGGGGCTGGTTGGCGCGGCGCCTGGTGCAAGAGGAACTCATCCGCGAGAGCGACGACGGTCGCCAGCAGCTCTGGCTGTGCGCCTTGGGCGAGAACTATTTGCGATCCCCCTGGCCCCTGCGCTGGTCGGCCTGAACCTGGGGTCCATGCTCCCCTGGGCCTAGCGGGTAGATCGACAGCAATGGCAAGGCCAGTTCCGCTGATTCGTGCATTTGGTTCGTGACCAGCCTCTTAAAGCCGACTTTGACGGCAGCGGTCATTTACCAATTTCACTTCGAAACTGGCGCGGGGATCTTCCCAGGTTTTCCAGTCACCGTTGGAGCTGGTGGCATTCATCTTGCGGGCGCTGCAGTTGATCGCCAGGTACAGCGTTTCGCCCTTGTTACTGATGGTGGGGGCCACCAGGCTGCCGCCCATCGGTTGCCAATTGGCCCAGTCCACTTGCAGGGGACCGTAGGGACGCCAGTCGGTGCGGTTTGACGCCTCCGCAGGCAAGACTGAACTGATCGGTGCCTGGCTCGCCCGGGCCACGCTGGCCCTGGGTGCCGGAGCGGTGACGACGGGTTTGGACACTACCGGTGTTGCTACTACCGGTGTAGTAAAAACTGGTCTGGCCACTATTGGGCTTCCAACCACCGGGTTTGCCACTACTGGGCTTGCAACTACCGGGCTTGCCATGGCGGTGGCTCCGGTCGCCGGCCGGGTCTGGGGAAGGGTAACCGTGCTGGGTGCGTCTGACTGTGGGGCCGTTGTCGCCGTTGGGCTGGTTTCGGGCGCAGGGGCCACGGAACGGCTGGGGGGGGCTTCCGTGCTGGCGGCGGCGCTGGTTGGGGGGTTGCCCTTGAGGCGCAGGCGCATGCCGACTTCGACATGGTTGGCATCTTGCAGGCCGTTGATTGCCACCAAACGGCTCATCGGCACGCCGTAGCCCTCGGCAATGGTGGAGAGATTCTCGCCGGGTTGGACCACGTGCTGGCTGGCACCCTTGCGGAAGCTGGAGGGGCCGTCAGCGGAGCGGGAGCTGGTCACCGCAATTGCTTTGACTCGCAGGGTGCTGCCGGTTTCCACATGGTCGGCGTTGTTGAGAGCGTTCAACCGCACCAATTCATTCACGCTCATGCCATGGCGATCGGCGATCTCCGAAAGGGTTTCGCCGTCCTTGACGGTCACCTTGGTGGTATTGGCGTTTGACGAGGTGCTGGCGCCCTTGGCCCGGCCTGAGCTGGAGACTGAGCTGGGCACGGTCAGCTTGCTGCCCGATTCGACGTGGTCGGGATTGGTAATGCCGTTGAGCTTCATCAGCCTGGTCATGCTGATGCCCAGGCGATCGGCGATCTGGGAGAGGGTTTCCCCTGGCTGAACCGTGACTTCTGCCGCCAGGCCTGGAAGGGGCAGCACCACGGCAATGGCCAGGGCAACAAGGCGGCGGCGCATGGTTTAGGTGAGCAGTTGCCGGCACGTTAAGGGTCCTGCCCACTCCTAACCAGCCCCCCCCGCACCGGCGTCGGCGTCGAGGGGGACTCTTAACCCAGCAGGCGCCGAACCAGGGGGAGCTTGCCGGCATAGGGGGGATAGCGGAATGGCAGGTCGAACCAGAACGACCGGCTCAACACACTGCGTTGATGGGAGAAGGTGCGGAAGCCCGTTTCGCCGTGGTAAGAGCCAAGGCCACTTTCTCCTACCCCGCCGAATGGCAATTGGACCAGTCCTGCCTGCATCACCACGTCGTTGAAGCCGACGCTGCCCGAGCTGGAGCTGGCCAGGAGTTGTTGCTGCTCCTTGTTATTGCCGCCGAAAAGATATAGGGCCAGCGGATGGGGGGCCCGGCGTACCCGGGCCAGGGCATCTTCCAGATCGTTCACCACGATCAGAGGCAGCAGGGGACCAAAAATCTCATCCTGCATCAAGGGATCTTCCTCCGGTTGATCCACGGCGATCAAGGTGGGTTCGATGCGGCGGCGGCGGCTATCGCTGCCGCCCCCCAGCAGGATTTGTCCCTTTTGCCGGGCGCCCATCAGCAGCCCTTCGAGGCGCTGAAATTGCCTCTCGTTGACGATCTGGCCGAGATCGTCGCTGTTGAGCGGATCCTTGCCATAAAGGCGCTCTCTCTCCTCGGAGAAGGCTGCGACCAGGGGGGCAACGGCCTCAGCCACGACCAGCAGATGGTCGGGGGCGACGCAGGTTTGGCCGGCATTGATACCCTTGCCCCAGACCAGCCGCCGCGCTGTGGTTTGCGGGTTCGCTCCAGCCAGCACGATCGCCGGACTCTTGCCCCCCAGTTCCAGGGTCACCGGCGTTAGGTGGCGGGCGGCGGCGGCCATCACCAGCCGGCCGACCCTGCCGCCACCGGTGAAAAAGATGTGATCGAAGCGCTGCTTCAGCAGCGTGGTCGCCGCTTCAGCGTCCCCAAGCACCACCTGAACATGGTGCGGGTCGAAGTGACGGGCCACCGCAGCGGCCATCCAGCTGGCCGTATGGGGGGCGTGTTCCGAGGGCTTGAGCACGGCGGTGTTTCCCGCAGCCAGGGCGCTGACCAATGGATGCAGGCAGAGCTGCAGGGGATAGTTCCAGGGGCCCAAGATCAGAACACAGCCGAGGGGTTCGGGGTGGATGGCGGCTCGGCCCGGCAGTGCCCAGCCGGGAAGGCCCACGGCACGGGGTCGCATCCAGCGCCGCAGGTGTTTGCGGGTCAGGGCCAGTTCCTGCCGCACGGCCACCAATTCGAAGTGGGCCTCCAGTTCGGGTTTGCCGAGGTCAGCGGCCAGGGCGCTCGTGGCCTCGTTTTCCTCCACCTGCAGCAGATGTTGCAATCGATCGAGCTGCCCCAGCCGCCAGGTCAGCGACCGGGTCTCGCCGCGCTGCACCAGGGCGCGCATCGTTTCGATCGCGGGAGCGGGGGCGTCGGAGCTGGGCAAAGGGGCCATGGAGTTAGCCGCCATCGGGGGGATGGGGCAAGGACAACTGGGATGGCTTGAATCTGTCAGCAAAGCGGGCCTGGCGGCCCTGAGGTAGCCATGGCCACAGTCGCGCTCTGCCACGATTCCGGCACTGCGTCACCCACCCCACCGGAGGCCGACCTTTGGCTGATGCCGCTTTACCGCTTCAGGATCCAGCCGCGTTGACGGCACCGGCGGCGGTGCGCCGCCTGGACCAGGCCCTTTTCGATGCGGTGGCTGCCGGGGCCCTCAGCAGTCCACGCCGGCGCCTGAACCACAATCTGCACCGCGCCCCGGACCTGGTGCAGCGTTTCTTGAATGTGCTGCAACCCGGCACCTATGTGCGTCCCCATCGCCATCTGCGCCCCAACCCCGGCGAGGGCTTTGAATGCTTTGTGATGCTTCAAGGGGCCATCGGCCTATTGCTGCTGGATGACCAGGGCACGGTTCTGCACACCGAACGGCTAGATGCCGGCGGTGATGTGCGGGGTATTGAGTTGCAGGAAGGCCATTTCCACACCCTGGTCGCGCTGACCCCTGGTGCCGTGATGTTCGAGATCAAGCAGGGGCCCTACGTGCCTACCGCCGACAAGGATTTCCTGACCCAGTTCCCCGCCGAGGGCACCCCGGAGGCCCAGGCCCAGGAACGGGCCTGGCGATCACTTTTTTAGCCCCAAGGGACCAGCCCCCTTGGGGCCAGCCCTAGGCGCGATGCTCCCCTGGTGGGTCCGCCAAGGCTTCGCGACGGCAGAAACTGCAATGACCCCAGAGGGCTAGTTCACCCGCAGGGGCTGGACTACCGCAGGCCGGGCAGGGGCCGCCTTGGCCATGTACATCAAGTCGGCTGGGATGGGCGGCCCAGATCGCAGCTTCTGCTTGCATGGCAGGGGGCGGCATGGGACCCCGGTGGTGTTGTTGCACGATCACCTCTCGCACCTCAAACCCAGCGCCACGCAACGCCCCCAGCAGCATGTGGCGGTTGTATTGCAGGGCCTGGAGCCAGGGGCCGGGAGCCGCCCCCACCGTCAGGCGCCCAGCCCTTAAGGAAAGGGGTTGGCAGTGGGGAGCCAGTTGGGGACCGGCCAGACGCGGCCAGGCCAGCCAAAGGGCGGCCAGATGGCCCTGCCGTTGCCAGGATTGCCCTAAATCTTCAAGGCATGCGGCCAGGGCCACGGCCGGTGGCCTCCGGGCTGGCAGCAGCACCGAAACCTCGCCGATTCGTTGGCTTCGGTTGCTGTCATTGGCTGGACCCGGGACGGATCGCCTGGAAGCTTTGGCCATGGAACCGACCGTAGGGCGAAGCCAGGCCCCAGGTAGGCCTCGCCCTTTTCATTGGCCCATCCCTAGGGCGCAAGGGTGGATCCTCTGCAAGTTTTGAGTGAGGCAATGGGCCATTCATCGCTAAGGTTCAGGGCCTGCCCCCTTACCCCAAACCATGGGCTTTTTCGACAGGCTCAGCCGACTGCTGCGCGCCAACCTCAACGACATGGTCAGTAAGGCCGAAGACCCGGCCCTGATCCTGGACCAGTCTGTGGCCGACATGCAGGCTGATCTGATCAAACTGCGCCAGGCCGTCGCCACGGCGATCGCCAGCCAGAAGCGGATCCAAAACCAGGCGGAGCAAGCCGAAAGTCAGGCCAAAACCTGGTACGAAAGGGCCGAATTGGCCCTCAAGAAAAGCGAAGAGGACCTGGCCCGCGAGGCCCTGGCCAGGCGCAAGACCTACCAGGAAACTTTCACGGCCCTCAACAATCAGCTAAATAGTCAGGCCGGCCAAGTCGACACCCTTAAAAGGAGTCTGACGGCCCTTGAGGCCAAGATCGCTGAGGCCAAGACAAAGAAGGAAATGCTCAAGGCTCGAGCCCAGGCTGCCCAGGCCCAGGAGCAGCTGCAGAGCGCGGTCAGCAATCTCGGCACCAACTCCTCGATGGCTGCCTTCGAGCAGATGGAAGAGAAGGTGCAGGTTCTCGAGGCCCGCAGCCAGGCTGCTGCTGAACTGGCTGGCGCCGATCTCGAAAGTCAATTCGCCAGTCTGGAAGGGGGTAATAATGTGGACGACGAGCTTGCCGCCCTCAAAACCCGGCTGGAAGGGGGCGCCCATCCGATTCAGCTACCGGCCCCAAATGGTCCCGTTCCCCAGTTGCAACCCGTTCAACAGCAGGAAGTGAACGCCGAGCTTGAAGAACTGAAGAAGTCCATCGACAAGCTCTGAGCTCCAAGTCAGGGGGATATCCATGCGGGTCTCCCGAGTGGGTCCCCCTGCTCCATACAATCCAAGAACGCCGCAATCAGGCCCTTGGTCACCGATTCAACCAGCGCCGCAGTGCTGGATGTCACGGATTCTTCTTTTGCCCGAGAGGTGCTCGAATCACCTTTGCCCGTTTTGGTGGATGTCTGGGCGTCCTGGTGTGGTCCTTGCCGTTTGATGGCTCCCTTGATGTCATGGGCCGCCGAGACCTATGGCAGCAGGCTCAAGGTGACCAAATTGGAGGCAGATGATAACCCCGTTAGTCGCGATGCCTATCGAATTCAAGGTCTTCCCACCCTGCTCGTGTTCCGCGCTGGTGTGGAGGTGGCCCGCCAGGAGGGGGCCATCGCCAAACCCCAGTTGATGGCTTTACTGGATGCCCATCTCTGAGCGGGTTGCCCAATTGGGCAGCGGTGTCTTCAGCCGCAATGACGCCCGCAAGCTGGCCTATGTCCAGGGCCGAAACGGGGCACAGGGGTGCTTGAACGGCCGCCCGGCGCTGCTTGATCTTTCCCTGGGCTCCACCGATCTGCCGCCACCGCCGGCGGCGATTGAGGCCATCGCCCAACGCCTGCATCACCCTGCCAGTGCCTCTTACTGCCTACACGCCGCCACCTTGCCGTTTCGCGAGGCGGTGGCGGCTTGGGCTTTGCGTCGCTTCGATATCTCAGTCGACCCTGAAACCGAGGTGCAGCTGCTGGTGGGTTCCCAGGAAGCCACGGCCCATTTGCCCCTTGTCGTCACCGATCCGGGCGATGCTGCCTTGCTTCTTGATCCTTGTTATCCCTCCCACCGCGGCGGGCTGGTGTTGGCCTCAGTGCGCCCCACCCTCCTGCCCCTGCGTGCCGATCAAGGGTGGCGCCCCGATTTCGGCCAACTGCCAGCCAGCGTCTGGGACCAGTTGAAATTGATGGTGCTGGGGTTTCCCCACAACCCCACGGCCACCACCGGCGACCAAAGCTGGCTGGATGGCGCCATGGCTCGCGCCATCGACCATGACATCGTGCTGGCTCACGACAATCCCTATATCGACCTCGCCCTGGAGGGGGAGGCACCGGCCCTGTTGCGCCATCCGGATTGGCGGCGCCAGGGTATTGAATTCTTTTCCTTCTCCAAGAGTTGGTGTCTTGGCGGCTATCGCTTGGCTTTCGCCATCGGGGCTGCGCCCTTGATCGCCGGCCTGCGCCAGCTGAAATCCGTGGTAGATTTCAACCAGTCCCTGGCCCTGCAGGCCGGGGCCGTTGCTGCTTTGGAGCAGGCGCCCCATTGGCCCCAGCAGCTGCGTGAGGTCTACCGGCAACGGCGCGATGGCATGGTGCTGGCACTGGCGGACTCCGGCTGGAGGGTCAGCCAGCCGTCGATGGCCCTCTATCTCTGGCTGGAGCTGCCGCCGGTGGCCAAGGAGCGGGGGTTGGATTCCGAGGCTTTCTCTGCCGCCCTGTTGGAGGCGACAGGAGTCTGTCTCACCCCTGGCATCGGTTTTGGCCCCGGGGGGGAGGGTTGGCTGCGGTTGGCGTTGGTCCATCCCCTGCCGCAACTGGAGGCCGCTGCCGCTCGCATGGGGGCCTGGTTGGGCCAGCTGTGATCGGACGCCTCGGTGCCGCCCGCAGGTTCCTGGGGCCTGGGCATGCTTCTGGGTCGGCTGATGATCTTTGTGCCTGGCACCTGCGTTACGTGCCGGTTTGTGGCAGCACCGAACGCCTTTTGGACGACTGGTTGACCCAAGCGCTCTGCGCCCAGGGGCCGCGGCTGCGGTCTCCCCTGGCCTTGCTCGCCGGCCAGCAACGCTTTGGTCGGGGTCAACGCGGACGTAGCTGGAGTTCACCGCCCGGGGGCGTCTGGCTGAGTGCCGCCTTGCCCTGGCCCCCAGAGCCCCTGGGGGCCGCCGCGGTGGGACTGGCGGTGGCGGTGGGTTTGGCCTTGCAATTGGAGGACCTGGGCCTGCCCGTGCGCATCAAGTGGCCCAATGATTTGTATTTGCTTGGGCCCAGGGGGGCCATGGCCAAGCTGGCCGGGGTGCTGCCCGGCCAGAGACTCCAGGGCCATCAGGTGCGCTGGGCCCGGGTGGGTGTGGGGTTGAATGCCCGCAATCGGTTCCCCAGCGGGGCCACCAATGTGGCGATGGCGGCGGGCCGCCACCACGCCTGCCCCTTGCGCCTCAGCGCCCGGGTTCTGCGGGCCCTTGATTGGGCCATGGCCTGGGCGGACCGTCCCGAGGCGGTGAGGGTTCTGGCGGAGCAGCGTCTGTGGTGGCCAACCCAAGCGATCCAGCTGGAAGGGGAGTCCTGGCAACCCCTTGGGCTACACCGTGATGGGGGGGTGGTATTAGGCCGCCAGGGAAGGATGCGAGTGTGGCACCGGCGCTTTGATGAGGGCCCTGACCCCCAAAACCCCAGGGGCGGGTATCCCCTGGGGCCTGGCCATTAGATTGGCCCGGCTTAACAGGGATTGCAGTCCCCCCCACCTTCCTCATGGCTCCCCGGCCTTCCCATCTGTTGTTGGCCCTGACATCCCTGGGGATGCTGCCCTTGGTCAGCATCCCTTTGGTGCAGGCCCAGCCGGACACCATGGTTCCGCCTGCCTCATTGGAGGCTCCAGTGGCGGTGCCCCCCTCCCAGGGCGCCGAGCCTGCAGCCTTGGCGCCTGCCTCCGGTGGCGGGGCAATGCCGTCGGCGGCGGAGCCGGTGCAGCCGGCTCCGGAGTTTGTGCAGGCGCCGGAACCGATGCGCGCTCGTCCACAGGATTGGCAGCCCGAGGCTCCTCGTCGATTTGATCGCAGTATCGATGCCTTGGTGCGCGATCGGGTCATCACCCCCCGTGAGGTCCAGATCCGGGTCCACGATGGCCTGGCTCGGCCCCTCAGCCCCTCTGTTCGGGAAGAGGGTTGCAGCAGTGGAGCCTTCAGTGCCCGAGAGTGTGGTGGTCGAGCTGCTGTTCAATTCCGACCCCGGGACAGTGGTTCGCCGGCTTTTGTGGGGGAATCCCAAGCCGGCGGCTACCGCCCATGGGGCGGCGGCGAAGCGGCGCCGTTACCACCCATTTCCGTGCCGGTCTCGGCCTTGCTCTCGGGAGCAGGCGGCAGCTTCCGACTGACTGATGTCTTCCGGGTTACGCCGCGGCCGGGTCCGATCGGAGGTAACGGCAATGCCAGGCCCCTGTTTCCTTTGATCGGTTCGGCGGTCACCACCAGCAATTTTGGCTGGCGCCTGCATCCGGTGCTGGGGAACTGGATTATGCATAGCGGCCGAGATCTGGCCGCCCCCGAAGGCACTCCGGTGGTGGCGGTCCTGGCTGGCAAGGTTGTCAGCAGTGGGCCAGCGGGGGGCTACGGCCTGGCGATCGAAATCGAGCATGGTGGCGTTCAGCGTCGCACCCTTTACGGCCACCTTTCCGAGCTGTATGTCAAGGAGGGGGCGCGGGTTAGCCAGGGAGAAGTGATTGGCAGGGTGGGCAGCACCGGCTTGAGCACGGGGCCCCATTTGCATTTTGAACTGCGTATTCCTCAGGATGGGGGTTGGGTGGCCATTGATCCTGGCGATTTCGACGCCAGTGGATCTCCTTTGCTTGCCCGGTTAGGTGGCCTGGCGCTGCCGGGTGGCGCAGGTGGTTTAACTGCCAACAGTTCCCCGGGCTCCGTTGCCCCCGCAGGCGATGCGGTGGCCCTGCTGATGGGAGAACTTCTGCAAACGCTTGAGCGTCCCCGATTCGCATCAAGGCCAGCGATCAACCCTGGCGGAGCCCTTCGCCCCATGGTTGTCACCCCGCCTGTTGTTGCAAGCAAGGTGCCTCAGGGTTGATCTAAAGGGCCGCACGTCTAGGCATTGGGCCAAAAAGCCTGGCAAGGTTCAGTGGGCTATCCGCCCGTCGCGAAAGTGGATGATCCGCTGGGCCCTTTCTCCCACCTCCTGCTCGTGGGTCACCAACAAAATCGTCATCCCCTGGGCGTTGAGGTCATCGAAGATGGCCAGAACTTCTTCTGTGGTGGTTGAATCAAGGGCTCCGGTGGGTTCGTCGGCCAGGAGCAGAGAGGGACCGTTGATGATCGATCGCGCGACGGCCACCCGCTGTTGCTGACCACCTGAGAGCTGATTGGGCCGGTTGTCCAGTCGGTGTGCCAAACCAACTTTTTCGAGGGCGAGTTTGGCTCGCTGGCGTCTCTGCTCGGCAGGAACGCCTGCATAGATCATCGGCAGCATCACGTTTTCCATGGCCGTCAGCTGGGGCAGCAGATGGAATTGCTGGAAGACAAACCCGAGTTTCTGGTTGCGAAGATCGGCTAATTCGTCATCACTGAGAGTTTCGACCGGTACCCCATTGAGGTGGTAGCTGCCGCTGGTCGGCATGTCCAGGCAGCCAAGAATGTTCATGGCCGTGCTCTTGCCCGATCCGGAGGCCCCCATCACGGCGAGGTAATCACCGTTGTTGACCGCCAGACAAAGATCGTTGAGGGCATGAACGGTTGTGTCGCCGCTGCCGTAGATCTTGTTGACGTGAATCAGCTCCACCACTGGGGGTGCTGATGGACCTGAGGCGCTCACCCAGGCTGGCAGGGTAGGTGACGGTTTCATCCCAGACCTGCCGCGGGGAGGGCGGCAATGGCCCGTTGCAGAATGGGAGTGCCGCTGACGGCAGCATTGGCCCACTCAAACAAGGGACTGGAGAGCACCCCGCCAACCGCTGTGACCAAAACACAGGCCACCAGGGCGGTCCGCAGGGATTGCATACCAGAAAGATTCCAGCGGATTGGTGGGTAAGCCTTAACAACATCGGAGGCTTCTTGGGGCTCTTTGACCACCATCATCTTGATAACAGAAATATAGTAATAAATAGAGATCACTGATGTAATTAGTCCGACGATGACGAGGAGGTATTGATGATCAGCCCAACCGGCGAAGAAGAGGTATATTTTGGCAAAGAAACCAATCATCGGTGGAATGCCTCCAAGGGAAAGCAGGCAAAGGCTCAGCCCCAGGGTAATCAGGGGGTCTTTTTGATACAGCCCTGCGAAATCGGCGATGCGATCACTGCCGGTACGCAGGGAGAACAGAATGATGCAGGCGAAGGCACCGAGATTCATGAAGAGGTAAGCCGCCATATAAAGGACCATGGCGGCAAATCCGTCTTCGGTACCACATACAAGGCCGATCATCACGAAGCCGGCTTGACCAATGGAGCTGTAGGCCAGCATCCGTTTCATCGATGTCTGCGCCAGGGCAACAACGTTGCCAAGAACCATGCTGAGCAGGGCCAAAACAGTGAACAAGAATTTCCACTGGGCATCAAAACTCTCAAAGCAACCCACCAAAATTCTTAGGGCCAAGGCGAAACCGGCCGCTTTTGAACCCACCGAAAGGAAGGCCACAACAGGTGTGGGTGAGCCCTCATAGACATCAGGAGTCCATTGGTGGAAGGGAACGGCGGCGATTTTGAAGGCCACAGTCGCCAGGACGAACACCAGGGAGAGGGCCGTGATCGGTTTGGCGCTGCTCTGTAGGGCCAGCGAGATTGCTTCCAGGGAGGTTTCCCCGCCGCTGAGGCCGTACAGGAGGGAGGCGCCATAGAGAAATACTGCTGCGGCGGCAGAGCCCACGAGTAAATATTTGAGGGCTGCTTCAGAGCTGCGGGCATCGCGCTTCATGTACCCCGAGAGCAGATAACTGGAAACCGAAAGGGTTTCGAGGGAGATGAAGATGCTTACCAGATCGGTTGCGCCGCAAAGGATCATCGCCCCCAGGGTGGCCGCCAGCAGAATCGCCGCGTACTCCCCCAAGGGTGTGCCGCTGCGTTCTACATAGCGCCAGCTCAACAGCAGGGTGATCAGCGTTGAGCAGGCAACCACCGCCCGGAAGGCGATCGAGAGGTTGTCCGCCAGGAAGGAGCCCAGAAATGAGGGTTCAATCGGACCATTCCATTGGGTCGCCAGCAGCAGCAGGGAGGCCACGAGCCCCCCGTAGCAAATGGGCGGCACCCAGCGGCTGGCCGCTTTTTCACCGGCCAGATCCACGATCAAGCAGGCCAGCAGCGCCAGCAGGATCGCTCCCTCCGGGGCAATAGCCCCAGCATTGAGCTGGAGCGCGATCGAGCCGGTGCTCAGGCCGGCACCGATCGCGTCGGTGGCGGCGCTGGCCGTACTGGCGGCAGCCCCAATGGTGGCAAGCATCCCTTTGGCAGCGGTCGGTGCGGCGATCGCCGTAAGGGCGGCCAGGATCACATCTGCCACGGCGGAAAAGTTCTTGACAGGCGGGACTGTAGCGGCGCTTCAGAGGGTCCTGCCCAACGGACCGGCCTGGGATGCGATATAGAAGGGGAAGGTTCACCGCCTGTCTGTGGCGCACACGCTGGTCATCGTTGAGAGCCCCACAAAGGCCCGTACTATTCGCGGTTTTCTGCCCAAGGAGTTCCGGGTAGAGGCCTCTATGGGTCATGTGCGCGATTTGCCCAATAACGCCAGTGAGATCCCTGCGGCCCACAAAGGAGAGAAGTGGGCGAATCTGGGTGTCAACACCGCCAAGGACTTTGAGCCCTTGTACGTGGTGCCGAAGGATAAAAAAAAGGTGGTGAAGGAGCTCAAGGATGCCCTAAAGGGAGCGGATCAGTTGCTGCTGGCCACTGACGAAGACCGCGAAGGGGAGAGCATCAGCTGGCATTTGGCCCAGTTGCTGGATCCCAAGGTTCCGGTCAAACGGATGGTCTTCCACGAAATCACCAAGGAAGCCATCTCCCAGGCCCTCGAAAATCCGCGTGAGCTCGACATGGAGCTTGTGCATGCCCAGGAAACCCGTCGTATCCTGGATCGCCTCGTCGGTTACACCCTCTCCCCCCTGCTTTGGAAGAAGGTGGCTTGGGGTCTATCGGCGGGTCGGGTTCAGTCGGTCTCGGTGCGCCTGTTGGTCGAAAGGGAGCGGGCGCGGCGCGCTTTCCGCAGCGGCACCTACTGGGACCTCAAGGCCAGCCTGGCCCACGCACAGATTCCCTTCGACGCCAAGTTGACCCATTTGGGGGGCGAACGCGTCGCTAATGGCTCCGATTTCGACGAAAGCACCGGGGCGATCAAGGTCGGCAGCAAGGTGAAATTATTGGCGGAGGCTGAAGCCCGCGCCCTGCAGCAAGCCGCCATGACCGGTCGTTGGCAGGTGGCGGCGGTCGAGGCAAAACCCACCGTGCGCAAGCCCGTGGCTCCCTTCACCACCAGCACCCTGCAACAGGAGGCGAATCGCAAGCTGCGTCTCTCTGCTCGGGACACAATGCGCACCGCCCAGGCCCTCTATGAGCGGGGCTTCATCACTTACATGCGTACAGACTCGGTGAATCTCTCCGAGCAAGCAATCAAGGCCGCCCGCAGCTGTGTGACAGAGCGTTATGGCCAGGACTACCTCAGTCCTGCCCCCCGCCAGTTCACCACCAAATCCCGTAATGCCCAGGAGGCCCACGAAGCTATTCGGCCTGCGGGGGAGGCGTTCCGGACCCCTGGGGAGACCGGTTTGGAGGGCAGGGATCTGGCGCTCTACGAACTCATCTGGAAGCGCACCGTGGCCTCCCAGATGGCCGACGCCCGTTTGACCATGCTGGCGATTGATCTGGAAGTGGCTGACAGCAACTTCCGGGCCACGGGCAAGCGGATTGATTTCCCAGGCTTTTTCCGGGCCTATGTCGAGGGCAGCGATGACCCCGATGCCGCCTTGGAGGGCCAGGAGGTTTTGCTGCCAGACCTCAAGGTCGGCGACGCTCCCGATTGCCGCTCCGTTGAAGCGCTCAGTCACCAGACCCAACCCCCGGCCCGTTACAGCGAAGCCGCCCTGGTCAAAATGCTGGAAAAGGAGGGCATCGGACGCCCCTCCACCTACGCCAGCATCATCGGCACGATCATTGACCGCGGCTATGCCACGTTGCAGGCCAACGCCCTTATTCCCAGCTTCACGGCTTTTGCCGTGACCGCCCTGCTGGAGGAGCATTTCCCCGATCTGGTGGATACGGGTTTCACTGCCCGTATGGAAAATACCCTCGACGAAATTTCCACCGGTAAGGTCCGCTGGCTTCCCTATCTCGAGGATTTTTATAAAGGCGAGGAGGGGCTCGAGGCCTTGGTGCAAAGGCGCGAAGGCGATATCGATCCGGGTCATTCCCGCACCGTGGCTTTAGAGGGCCTGCCCTGTGTGGTTCGCATCGGCCGTTTCGGTGCCTACCTCGAATCCCGCCGTGTGGGCACAGATGGCGAAGAGGAGTTGCTCAAGGCCACGCTTCCCCAGGAGATAACCCCGGCCGATCTAGATGCCGAAAAGGCCGAATTGATTCTGCGCCAGAAGTCCGAGGGGCCTGAATCGATTGGCGAAGACCCCGAAACAGGCGAGCAGGTTTACCTCTTGTTTGGCCAGTACGGCCCCTATCTTCAGCTGGGCCAGGCCAGCGAAGAAACCCCTAAGCCAAAGCGGGCTTCCCTGCCTAAGGGGGTCAAGCCAGAAGAGATGAAGCTTGAGGACGCCCTCGGTTTGCTGCGGCTCCCCCGCCATCTTGGTGAGCATCCAGACGGGGGCAAGGTGCAGGCTGGTCTAGGCCGCTTCGGCCCCTATGTGGTTCACGACAAGGGCAAGGGAGAAAAGGACTACCGCTCGATCAAGGCTGAGGATGATGTTTTGGTGATCGGCCTGACCCGAGCGCTTGAGCTTCTGGCCCAGCCCAAACGGGGGCGTGGTGGCCGCACGGCCCTCAAGGATCTGGGCACCCCTGAGGGGGCCAATGAGGCGATTCAGTTATTTGATGGTCCCTACGGCCTTTATGTGAAACAGGGCAAGGTGAATGCCTCCCTGCCCGAGGGCACCACGGCCGACACCCTCACCCTTGAGCAGGCCGTTGAATTGCTGGACGCCAAGGCCGCCAGTTCTCCCTCCCGTTCCCGCAGCGGCACCAAGGCGGCCAAGACTGCCGCTGCTTCAGGCGGCAGCGCTGCCAAGACAAGGGCAGCGGCGACCAAGGGGGCGACCAAGGGGCGCACAACCGCCAAGGATCCGGGGGCGGCGACCGCTCGCAAAACTCCGGCCACCACCAAGACGGGACGGCTGCGGGCCAGTGCTGTGCGGGTGATTAAGCCCGCAGGTAGCTGATGCCGATCCCTTGCCGCGCCCCAGCGACCATGGCCACCGCCATGGTTTTGTTGTTGCTGCAGACAGGCTGCACGGGCACCCCGTTCGGTGATGGCTTGAGTCGCAGTTTCCCGTCCCCGGGATCTCCCGACCAACCATCTCCCCAACAGGGGGCTGCCGCTCCGGCGCCTCAGGTGAATCCGGCGCCAACCATGACAGGACCCCTGCCAACACCCGTTGGTCTGACGCCGCCTGGCGGCCAACCCCCGGCCAGCGGGCCGGCCGCCCCGGCTCAGCAATCCTCTCCGGCCTCAGCTGCCACCAAGACCGCCGCCGGTCCCCCGCCCGCCACCGGCACGCCGGCGATGGCCCCAGGCGCGTCCCAGGTCCGCAAAAGCGCTCGGGCCGCCAATCCCCTGCCCTATCGCGTCACGATTCGCCTGCCCGAGGCTGACCCTTCTGCTCCGGCCGAGGCTGTCACCAAGGCCCTCCGCGCCACCGGGGTGGCCTTCGAAGTTGAAACAATTGAGCGCATAACCACCTCCGGCTCGGCGCCCCCGGCGACTCCCGCCCCTAGCCCGGCTCCTGCCGCTGAATCCGCTGCTCCGGCTCCTACGACCCGGGCCCCCCCCCCCCCCCGCTGAGGCTGTTTTTCTTGGTTCCTAATTCCTCGCGTCAGCTCACGGCCCGGGCGGCCCGCCAGATGATGGACACCGCCTACTTGGCGGCGGCCACTTCCCTGTTGTGGGTGGCGCTGTACTACCTGCCCGTAGGCGGTCCCCTATTTCGTCTCGCCCTCCCCCTGCCCCTGGCCCTGCTCCAGCTGCGCCACGGCTGGAGATGTGCCTGGGAAGGAGTGGCCGTAAGTGCCTTGCTCCTGGTGGCCCTGATGGGGCCGATTCGCGGTCCATTGATGCTGTTCCCCTTCGGCCTGCTGGCCCTTTGGCTGGGCTGGGGTTGGCGGACGCGACAGAGTTGGTGGTTGACCCTGGCCCTTGGGGCCCTTATCGGCGCCCTGGGTTTTCTGGTGAGGGTGTCGGTGCTTTCGGTGCTGGTTGGTGAGAATCTCTGGGTGCTGATTACTACCGCCGCCGCCTCCTTGCTGGAGCGGTTGCCGTTGCCGGGCCTAGCCGCAGGCTTCGACATCACCCAGGTGCAGCTGGCGGCCCTGCTGCTGGTTCTGTTTCAGAATCTATTGATGGTTGTTTGTCTTCATGCTGTCGCCTACTGGATTTTCCCACGGCTGGGCTCCCCCATCAGCGAACCTCCTGAGGCATTGAGGGCCCTGGTGTCCCTCGATCCCCTGTGAGTGAATTGCGTCGCCTTTGGGGCGACCCGGGCCAGGCGTCCCGGTGGCAGGCCGCCTGGTGCGCTGCTGGAGATCAGATTCAGGTGGTTGTGCTGCTGGCGGCAACTGCCACCGCGGCGATTCCCGGCATCTCGGCGGCGGGGGCCACCCCGGAGAGCCGTCGCCTCACTGCGGCGGCAGATGCCGAACTCCTGGTTCTTGGGCCAGGGCGCCAGCGGCTCCATGGCCTACCGCCTTTGCCTGCGGGAGTCTCCCCGGCCTTGATCTCGCAAGTGGTGGTGGACACCTTGGGTTTGCATCCCTTGGTGGTGGATCTCGGTTGTGCCCTGGCGCCGTCCGTGCCCCACCTGCGACTTCCAGGTTCCCTGGGGGCGGGACCGGCCCGTTGCCTCACCAGTGGTCGGGCCATGGGTAGGGGCACGGTGGCCGGCCTGCTCGCCCTTGGGCGACGCTGGGGGGTGGGCCTGGGCAAGGCCCGGTCGCCGCGGCCCCTGCTGCTGGCTGAATGTGTGCCCGGGGGTACCTCAACGGCCCAGGCGGTGCTCTCCGGTCTTGGTCTTGCGGTGGAAGGACTGGTGGGTAGCAGCCTGCGCGACCCCGATCCCTCGCTCAAGGCCCAGTTAGTGCGTCAGGGTCTGGCGGCGGCTGGCCTTGGCTTGTCCAACAGCCAGGGGGAAGGGCCTCCACCCGACGCTGATCCCCTGGCGGTGGTCGCTGCCGTTGGCGATCCGATGCAACCTGTGGCGGCTGGTTTGGTTTTGGCGGCGGCGGCCCAGGGGCTGCCGGTGCTGTTGGCCGGTGGCAGCCAGATGGCTGCGGTGTTGGCCCTGGCCCTGGCACTGGCCCCCACTTCTCTGCGGGCGGGCTTGGCGGCCCAGGTGGCCATTGGCACCACCGCTTGGGTCGCCAATGACCCCAGCAGCAACCTGGGGGGCGTGCTGCAAACCCTGGAGCGCCGTTGGGGAGTCACTCCCCTGGGGTTGGTGGCCGATCTGCGCTTCCATGCACCCCAGCACCCCGCCCTACTCGATTACGAGAGGGGCTTTGTCAAAGAGGGCGTGGGTGCCGGAGGACTGGCCCTGGCTTGGCAGCTTAGTGGTCGCAGGCCGCAGGCCCTGGCCTGGGCCTGCGACCGCGCCTGTCACCTCCTGCTTTCCGAAAAGGACCTGGGTGCCTCTACGGTCCCGCCATGACTTCGCCCGTTTTTCCTCGACGTCAGGTACTGCGCTTCGGTGCGGCGTTAAGCCTGGGCTTGCTGGCCGGTTGTCGCCAGAGCAGGTCTGAACTGGTGGCCCACCGGGGCGATTTGCCCAAGGCCTGGGCGGCTGAGTTGCCAGCCCCTTGGCAGGCACGCTGGCTGGAAGATCCGGCCGCTGTGGTAGCTAGCGCTGGCCAGTCCCCAGCCCCTGGCCTGGTCCAGTGCCTTGATGGCTGGGCCACCACGGTGCCTGCCAACAGATGGCAATCCTTCGGGGCACCGGCCCTGCTGAAGCGGCTGGAGGTTGGCGCCCAGCCCGTCAGTCGCCTATTTGCCCCAGCGGGTTCAGCCGACGTGGCCTTCCCATGGGCCTGCAGTCCCTGGGTGTTGTTGCTGCGAAGCAGGGATGACCTGGTGCCCCAGGCGACTGAGGATTGGGATGTGCTGCTCGATCCCAGCCTGAAAGGTGGTGTGGTCCTGCCCTCAAGTCCCCGGGTGGTAATCGATCTCGTCCAGGGCGATCCCGCCAGGCTTCGCCGTCTCAGGGCCCAGGCCATTGCCTATGACGACCGCGATGGGCTCAATTTGTTGCTCACCGGCGAGGCGGAGGCTGCGGTGCTGCCGCGCCATCGGGTAGTGCCCCTGTTGCGCAGGGATCCCCGCCTGCGGGCCCTATTGCCAGCCACGGGGTCGCCCCTGAGCTGGAATCTCCTGCTGCGTCCTGTTTCAGAACAGCCGGCGCCGCCCCTGGACTGGTTGGGGGCAATCCTGGAACCCCCGCTTCTGCCCCTGCTGCTGGCCGCCGGTTGGGTTCCCCCCCTGCCCAGCGGGCTGCTGGAGGCCAGTTTGAAGATGTTTCCTGCGTCGATGGCCCATCTGCTCTTGCCACCCCCGGCAGTCTGGGAACGGTGTCGCTCCTTGCCCCCCCTGACTCCCCAACAGCAGGAATCCCTGCAGGATCTCTGGCGGGAGTCGACCCCCGATCTTGGCCGCGGAAAGGCTCCCTAACCCCACAAACGGCGGCGGGGGGCAGCGGAGAGGCGACGGTGGGTGTCGGCCAACAGGTCCGGGATTGGCAGAGCGTGGGGGCAGCGGGGCAGGCAGTCCCCGCAGCGCTGGCAGGCCTCGGCATTTACCTGTTCCCACCAGGGCCCGGCCCGGCCGATGAGGTTGTAGCGCTCCGTGGCGAAGGCCTCCATGCCATGGCCCAGCGCCATCTGCCTCAGCCGCAACAAAGCCGGGATCGGCACCTGTTCGGGGCAGGGAAGACAGGCACGGCACTGGCCGCACCATTCCTTGCCCAGCCGTTCCCGCCCAGCCATCTGGATCTGCTCGATGGCCTGCCTCTCTTGGTCGCTCAAGGGCTCTGCGGCATTGCCCAGTTGCTTGGCCCAGTTGAGATCGGCTGGGCACGTGGCCCCAAGCGTCAGGGTGCTGATGCCCTGGCTCAGCAGAAAGCGGTAGGCGAGTTGCAGGGGTGCAAAGGGGGCGCTGTCCGCCACCAGAAGGGGGGGCGGATCCTGCAGCCGGCCCCCTTTGTCCGCAGGTGAGATGGCCATCACGCCCATTCCTTGGGCCAGGGCCCGCTGGGCCAGAGAGAGGCGATCCTGATCGAACAGATGCAAATGCAAGCTGCAAAATCGGAAGCGGCCACTCTCCAGGGCACGTTCAATCAGATCGTTGTCCCCATGGCTGCTGAAGCCCACTTGCCCCACCAGACCTTCTGCCAGCAGGGTCTCCAGCAGTTCCGAGCCGGGACCCTGGAGAACCCATGCCAGTTGCTCAGGGGTGTTCAGACCATGCACAGCCAGATTGTCCATGGCGGCGACCCCCAGGCGTTGGAGGCTGGCTTGCACCGCCTGCCGACCCTCCTGGGCGGTGCCCCCTGGCAGCAACTTGCTTGTCAACACAAGGTCTTGGCGCTCCAGGGGCCCTTGTTCGTTCAAATGGCGTAGGGCTTGGCCCAAAAAGGCTTCCGCCGGCCCATAGGCCGGCGCTGTCTCCAAGTGGTTGATGCCGGCTTCAAGGGCGGCCCAGACCACTGCCTGCATCTGGGCTGGGGAATCCACCGCTCGCATCGTGCCGAGGGTGAACAGGGAAACCGCTGGACCCTGGCCAAAGGGTCTGCGGGCGATCAGCCTATGTGAGTTCGCTGCTTCCCCCTGGCACTCTCCGCTGGTTTCAGGGGCTGCCGGCATCGGAGGGGAGGTCGGCTTCAGGGTCTTCCTCGCTGGCCGCTGATTCGGATGGTGCAGGATCGTCCTTACTGGTCTGGCGCAGGTGTCTGATCAGGGCGGCGGGAGTGGTGTTATCCAGAAAACGCCTGAAATCTTCCTGGTCCACCGCATCGGCCTCGGCATCCACTGGAATCGAGGCATCCACAACCACCTCCTCCAGCATCCAGATGCTGCTGCCGGTGCGTAGAGCTAAGGCAATGGCGTCACTGGGACGGGCATCAAGTTCCAGGGCCTCTTCAGTGGCATTGGTGAGTTTGAGCACGGCCCGAAAGGTGTTGTCCTCAATGGCATGGATGATCACCCGATCAAGGGCCAGGCCTCCTGCTGCCATCAATTGGGCCATTAGGTCATGGCTGAGGGGACGGGGCGAGCGTTCCCGGTTGATGCCTGCCAGGATGTTCTGAGCCTGGGCCTGGTCGATCCAGATCGGGACCTGGCGGCGGCCGGAGGGGTCCCGCAGCAGCACAATCGGACTGCGGCTGGCCGCATCAAGGGCAATCCCCGCCACGCTCATCTCGACCATGGTTGCCTCAGAGACTTCCCCAGCTTCCGCTCATTGCTTGATTATGACCAGCAGTCAGGGGACTTGAGATGTTCACCGGATTGGTGCGAACCATGGGCCGTTTGCAGCGATGGCGTTCCGGGGTCTGGGTCAGGGGCGATCTGGAGGCCCTTGGTCCGCTTGCGTTGGGTGACAGCATCGCCGTGGATGGGGTGTGTCTGACCGTTTCCAGGCTGGTGGGTGATGGCTTTCAGTCCGACGTCAGCGAAGAGACCCTGGCGCGCACCACCTTGGCGCCCAAGGCGGATGGGGGGTGGTGGGTCAACCTAGAACCGGCTTTGCGCCTCTCTGACCGGTTGGGAGGTCACTTGGTGAGCGGCCATGTCGATGGCCAGGGCGAGATCCTGGGGATCCAGCGCCAGCCAGCGTCCTGGCGGCTGGAGGTGGGTTGTAATCCCCAACAGGGCCGCTATCTCTGTGAGAAAGCCAGCATTGCCCTAGATGGCATCAGCCTGACCCTGGCAGGCTGCGACAACGATGGCCGTCGTTTCTGGATCGCCGTCATCCCCCAAACCTGGATCACCACTACCCTTCAGTACCGGCAGGTGGGAGATCTGTTGAATCTGGAAATTGATCTGTTTGCCAAATACACCGAACGCTTGCTCTATGCCCATGGCCAAGCGGTCAATCCCCAATCCCCTGGCCCCAAGCCAGGCCCAGAAGGGGGAGCTTCACCGTCCCACCCAATCAGCGCCGCCTGGCTCCGTTCCCAAGGTTGGTGAGAGTGGGGAGTCCGAGGGATCTGCCGACGTAAAGAGGGCTGCATCAACTGGTTTGTCCTTGTACTTCCACGGGAAGCAGCCAGATGGAGCCGGTTTCTCGATGCAGCTCAATGCGGAACTCCTGGCCGGGTTCAAGGCCCATGCGTCGGGTGTAGGCCTGGCCAATCAGCAGGTTGCCATTGCCGTGGACCCGGGTGCGAAATTCGGCTTGACGGCCGCGGCTCAGGCTTGAGTTGCTGCTGGCCGAGGGCAGGGAGTAACCCTTGGCTGCCACCAGGGCCCGGTAAAAACTCTTTTTGAGCACCCGGCCACTGGGGCCGACATAGCCACAGCCCCGGGCGATCTGATCTTCTGGCCGGTTCCCTAGAGAGCGAGCCTTGTCTAAAAGCGCTTTGCCTTCAAGGGGGCTGGAGGCTGGGGAAGGAACAGTTTCGGCACCAGCCGTTGCCCTTGAGAGAGTCATAGGGCACCTGCCCAGAGAATTCTGTTCTGATTGTGCCGAGCACAAGGCCGGCTTAGCAAGGGTTTCCAAGCAAAGAGCAACAAGCCAAAGCAGGGGATTGACCAGGGTTCGTCGTTATTCCTCAGGCGGGATCCAAGTTGGAACGGGAGTTTCCCTATAAGATTCCAACGTCTATGGGGCTAATTGTGTTGAGACACTGATCTTGCTTAATCCCGCTAGAGTTTGAGACAGAACGAGAGCATTTCAGGATCTGGAATCGAGAGTGGCCAAAATGATTGCGCCCGATGCTGCTGATTTCCTACCAGGTTCTGCAGAAGATGCTCCTGTTGGATTGTTGCGATTGATCCAGGGGATCACTTCCCATCTTGTCGTTGGGGTGATTGCTTTAATTGTGATTGGCGGATCAACACGGGTCATGGAGGCAGGACTTGCTTGCCCTGACTGGCCGCTTTGTTATGGAAGTTTGTTGCCCGGCAAGCAGATGAACCTCCAGGTTTTCCTCGAATGGTTCCATCGAGTCGATGCATTTTTAATTGGTTTGGCTCTGCTGGCTCTGAATTTAATTGTCTTTCTGCGTCGATCCTCTCTACCCCACTGGCTTCCCTGGTGCACTCTTACGGCTTTGGTTTTGGTAGCGATCCAGGCAGGTCTCGGAGCCATAACAGTCACTTCCCTGCTGGCTTCTAATAGTGTGACAGCCCATCTGGGCACGGCATTGGTGCTGTTGCTTCATCTATGTGCGACAGATCAGGCTTTGCGGTGCAAGTGCCAAATTCTTGATTCAGGCAGTTCCTCCTTGCAATTCCCCCCACGCCTACCAAGGTGGTGGTGGCCTTTGCCCCTGACGGCGATGCTTGCTTTGCTGGCACAGTGCCTGGTGGGTGCCCTGATGGCAAGTCAATGGGCGGCAGAGCGATGTTTGGATCTGGGTGAATCCTGTTATTGGCTGATGAATCATCGTTTGATGGCCTACCCAGTTTTGTTCGGTTTGGTTTTGATGGCCATCGGGGCAACTTTCCTTCCCAGTTCTCACAGAATATTGAAGTACTTCTCGTTTCTCTCTATTATTTTTGGATTGGGTCAAATCCTCATCGGTCGATTCAACTTGATAGTTCATTTGGACATTCCCTTGTTAACCATTTCCCATCAGTTAATTGCCGCTTTGCTAGTTGCCCTGCTCGGAGCTGCCATCGGTCGAACCCTGTTGATGACTCCGCGTTCATGGCCTGGACAGGAGGTTGTTGATTTTGGTTAGGTCCCTGAATCTGATTCCCTATCAAGGGGCGCCAGCCAACCC
>JBIIJV010000257.1:0-3576 GCA_044233545.1 Cyanobium sp. | reverse complement strand
TTTCTTCCAGGTGGGGTTTGGCATAGCCAAGAAAATTCTGGTGCGGCGCGAACCGATCGACCAGTGGCGAAACCACAAAGGTGCGGCTCAGCTGGCTGATCAAAAGCGGCACCAAGATCAGCAGCAGCAGGATGCGCAGGGCCACCAAGGTCGAGTCCCGCCGGCGGCGAAAACCAGCCAGAACGCTGGCTTCGGCCTCCGGATCTAGTTGGCGGCGTACCTGATCAACGGCTCCTAGTAGGCTGCGGGGCAGGAGTTCCGGGGTGCGACTAAGGCTAGGCAGCACACTGCGCTTGGAGTCATAACGCGTCAAAACGGTTTCGATTAAACTGAGTTGGCGCAGTTCCTGGCCGGCAAGTTGGCCCCTTAGCGGTTCAAGACGGTGCATCGATTCGAGGCAGACCTGCAGTGCGGCTCGAAAACGTCGCAGTACCTGGGCCTGCATCCCCTTGGGCAGGCGAAGTTCCAATTCGGGCCGAACCGGGCGATCTTTGTAATGCTCCAATTCGATGCTTTGGATCATCAGGGCTGCCTCATAGCCCCTCTCCAAGTCGTGGTTAATCCGGATGGTGTCGTTGTTGGCGTTGGTGATCTTGTCGCCCTTGCCCTTGGTAAATGTGCCAATCCAATTGCTGAGACCCATAATTTTCAGAGAGGACTCAACGGGAGAAGATCCACCAGGTCAGCATGGGCACGATGGTGCCCACGGCCAGCAAGGCGACGATCCAGGTGAAGGCATTGCTCTTGGCAGTTTCCTCCTGGGTCGGAATCGTTCTGGCTGGTGCGGTCACCGTTTCTTCCACCGGTTCGCCCGGATCCTCTCCGCCTGCCAGCACCGTTGCCAGACGCTCCAGTCCATCAAGGGTGGCCTGCCGGTAGCGATCGCCGCTACGCAGGGGCAGGGCCATGGTCGTCCGGGCGGTGCTGCGTAATAGATCGGGTGTGAGTTGGCGCTCGACACTCGGGTCGGCAACCAAAGCGGCGGCCCGGTTCTGGGTGTCGAGCAAGAGCAGCAGCCGCGATTGATCGGGGGCGGCGTCGTGCCACTTTTGAAGCAATTGCTGGCCCAACTGATCGAGGCTTACCCCATAGTCAAGCCGGTCGACGGTGATCAGTTGGGCCTGGATGTGATCGGCCTCGAGGGCCGCCAGGGCCTTTTCAATGTCGCCGTTGGCGGCCCGGCTCAACACCTGGGCCTGATCGAGTACATGAGTTGTTGGCGGCAGCGCCGGCAGGTCCCCCACGGCCAGGGCCATAACCGGCCAGGCAGCTCCTAACAGGAGGCACGCCGAGACCAGCAGGGAGGTCAGCCAACCCCAAGGTCGGACTTGGTAGCGCTGGCGAAAAAGAAGGGCCACGGGGCGGGGCGATGGGGCGCGTTCGAGGAGCAAGGCGATCGCACGAATACCACCAGTTTGACCTAGAAGGCCAGGGTCTTCCACCGGGTGGGACAGGGGGTCGGATCGGCCATTGTTGGCCTTGCTGTACCTCGTCCCATGGCTACTTCCCTGGCCTCCCGCCTGATGCTGGCCATCGGCCTGGTTGCCCTGGCCCTGGTCGTTCTGAACCAGGTGACGGCCCCCCGCATCGATCCACCGTTGGAGCGGGCCGCCGTCCTGGCCAGCTTGTTGGCAGTGGTGTTGATGTTGGTCGCAGCGTTGTGGCAGCGAATCCAGCCCCCGGCTGCCCCCCGGGCCGACCTTAAGGGCCGCGAAGGTCTTGAACTGGCCGCCGACCTGCCCGAGCCCCTGCGCCGTGAGCTGGCCTGGGGCAGCCGAATGTTGTTGACCGCCACTCCAGCCGCCGTGGTGCTGCTCCAGTCAGGCAACCAGAGCCTGCTGCGCCGGGGACTACTGGCTGACACAGAGTTTTGCCTGGGGCCGATCTGTCAACAAAGCCTGCAGCGACAAAAGGCCATCTCCTTGGTGGATCTAAGCCTTTATCCAGGGCGGGTCGAATTTGAGCCGCTATTGAGCGATTTGCCGGCCGTGGTGGTGCAGCCGGTGGGCGAGGAGGCGGTGTTGGTTTTGGGGGGCTGGTCGCCGCGTTGCTTCACTCAGGCTGACCTGTTGTGGATTGGGGGTTGGGCCGAAAAACTCATAGACGCAGGGGTTCCGGCTTGGGCCGCGCAGGCGCAGGAGGCAGCGGCCGCTGCCGGCGAGGCACCGCAAACGAGCTGATCACCCGCCCGCCGGGCGTGGAAACATTGAATTCCCCCTCAGGTCCGAGGCGGCCCGAGAGTTGGCCGGCCTGGATGCGTTGGCGCTGGGCGGTCCGCTGATAGTCCACATCGCCTTCGGCGAAGAGGGTTTCGTCTTGCCAATTCCAGCGGCAGAGCCTGGCGCTCAATGATTCGCCCCTGCGCTGCAGTCGGCAGCCGAGGGGGATGGTGGCTGTCCTCTGGCGGGCCTCGATCACGAGGCTGTTGCCGCCAACCGTCAACTCCTTCCAGTTGCCGCTGAAAACCTGGTCGCTGCTGAGGGTCTGGGCCGCCCCATCCAGCTGCAGATTCTGGCCGTCGAGATCGAACTTTTCGATGGGATCGCGGACCTGCACGGGGGCCTTGAGCTGGTAGCGCTGCTGACGGGTATTGCCGTTCAGGCCCGCGGCGGTGAGCGTTTGGGGCAAAGCTTGGGGGGAACGGCCGGGGGGCAGGCGCGTGATCCGCAACGGACCCTCGGCTTCCAGGGCTCCCTGCCCCGGTTGCCAGGTGAGCCTTTGGGGCAGGGCCACCACTTCGGGGTTGGTACGCCGTTGGCGGCTGAAGGGGTCACTGGGTTGGCCCCAGCGCTCGATCCGCGGTGCCCCCTCCAGTTCGAGTCGGTCGCGATCGAAGAGGAAGCGAGCCCGCTGGGCCCCGAGGCGGTGTAGGCCGTCTTCGGCCATGGGGGCGCGATCAATGCGCAGGAGCTTTTTGCTGGGAAGCCAACGGGCGCGACGGGCCGTAATCAGGACCGGTTGGGCGCCGTGGCGTTCGACCCGGATGCCGCCCTCCAAAACAATCACCTCACCGTCATTGATTACCGTGCCGCTGGTGGCTTGGAGCCGATAGAGAGGTTTTCCGGCGACATAGATGACGCCCTGGGGGTATCGGGCTTGGGCTACCCGGCGCCTGATGTCGTAACGGGCCTCTGGACTTGTCAATGCCCACGTGGGTTGGCCGCGCTCATCCTGTTGTTTCAGATTGAGGGAGCGAAACACAAAGGGAGGGGAGGCATCGTCAAAGGTGGTTGGCGGGCGACTACAGCCCAGCGGCACCAGAGCCAGGGGCAGCAGCAGCCAGGGCCCAAGCCTGCGGCAAGCGGAGCTCACAGGGGGGATTCCAGCTCCAGGCGCTGCATCACCGGCACCGGCTCCGGGAGTGGATCACCAGAGCGCAGCAGGCCCCATTGGCGCACTGGATGCCAGGTGGATCTTGACGCTGGGGTGGCGCGATCGCCTGTTTCCCTGTCGGCGCCGCTCACCAGAGCCGGCTGGCCCAGCTGGCTGAGCATGCGGGCCGATAGGTCGGGGACCAGGGGGGCCAACAACACCGCCAAAGAGCGGCTCACCTCCAATACCGCGTAGAGGTCGGCC
>JBIIJV010000023.1:0-21554 GCA_044233545.1 Cyanobium sp. | reverse complement strand
CAAGCCTGCGGCAAGCGGAGCTCACAGGGGGGATTCCAGCTCCAGGCGCTGCATCACCGGCACCGGCTCTGGGAGTGAATCGCCAGAGCGCAGCAGGCCCCATTGGCGGACTGGATGCCAGGTGGATCCTGACTCTGTGGTGGCGCGTCCTGACTCTGTGGTGACGACATCGCCTGTTTCCCTGTCGGCGCCGCTTAACAGGGCCGGTTGGCCCAGCTGGCTGAGCATGCGGGCCGATAGGTCGGGGACCAGGGGGGCCAACAACACCGCCAAAGAGCGGCTCACCTCCAATACCGCGTAGAGGTCGGCCCCAACGGCAGCTTCCTGGCCGGGTTGTTTCATCTGTTTCCAGGGGGCCTGGGTGTTGAGGTAGCCGTTGGCGGTTTCGGCTAGCCGCAGCAGGGATTCGGCAGCGCCGCGAAACTCCAGCGCCGCCATGGCGGCATCAAATTGATCGCCGGCGACGCTGGCGGCAATCGCCAGAGGATGGCTTGGTTCCAGGGCGGCCCCGGCGGCTGGCACACCACCGTCAAACCACTTGCGGGCCATGGAGGTGGTGCGATTAAGCAGATTGCCGATGGTATTGGAGAGATCGTTATTGACCAGATCGCTGAAGCGTTGCTGCTGGAAATCGCCGTCTTCGCCGAAGGGAATATCCCGCAGCAGATACCAGCGCACCGCATCAGGGCCACAGCGCTCTAGCAATAATTCAGGATCGAGCACATTGCCCAGGGATTTGCCCATCTTCTGTCCCTCGCGGGTCAAAAAGCCATGGCCGAAGACCCGCTTTGGTAACTCCAGACCCGCCGACAGCAACATCGCCGGCCAGAAGACCGCATGGAAGCGCAGGATATCTTTGCCAATCACATGCAGATCGGCGGGCCAGCCCCTTGAGATAGCCAGCTCTAAATCAGGTGGGTCATCATTTTGGAGCAGGGCGGAGAGATAACCCAGCAGGGCGTCAAACCACACATAAAACGTATGTCCTTCATGGCCGGGTACGGGGATGCCCCAGGGCACATCCAGCCGTGAGATCGAGAAATCTTTCAGACCTCCAGCCACAAAATTTTGGACCTCCCGCTGCCGCGATGCCGGTGCCACAAAGCCCGGGCTAGCCACCAGTCGTTCAATGGGTTCTTGATAGCGAGAAAGCCGGAAGAACAGATTCATTTCATCGCGCCATTCCAGGGGCCGCTGGTGCACAGGACAGCTTGGATCGGTGGCTGTGGCCGGATCGTCTTTGTACTCCTCACAGGCGACGCAATACCAACCCTGCTGGCGGCCCTCCCGCACATCGCCATTGGCCTCGACCCGCGCAAAGAATTGCTCGACGATGGCCCGGTGGCGGGGATCGGTGGTACGGATGAAGTGGTTGTTGCTGATCTGCCAGCGCTGCCAGAGATCTTGGAACCGTGCCGAGACGGCGTCGCAATGGGCCTGGGGGGTCAGCCCCGCCGCTGCGGCAGTGCGCTGAATTTTCTGCCCATGCTCATCACAGCCCGTAATGAACTGCACCTGCTGGCCCTGCAGTCTCTGGAAGCGGGCGATCGCATCACAGGCCAGGGTGGTGTAGGTGCTGCCCAGATGGGGGCGATCGTTGACGTAGTAGAGGGGCGTGGTGAGGGTGAAGGGCATCAGGGCGTCGCAAGACGTGGGGGATCCCGACCGGCCTGACGGGCTTCTGGGCCAACGGCAAGCCCAGACCCAGAGGTGATCTTACCCAGCGGCCCCGGCAGGCCCCTGGACAGGGGCAACCCTGACGCTCCAGGATCAAGCCAGGCGCCTTGCAAACCAGCCATGACCGATCCGGTGGAGGTGCTGGTCTGGGGCGGTGGCACTGGCGGCATCGCCGCCGCGCTCCAGGCCGCCCGATCCGGCGCCACCACCCTGCTGCTCACCCCTGGAAGCTGGGTGGGGGGCATGGTTAGTGCGGCGGGGGTGTGCGCCCCCGATGGCAACGAACTGAGTCCCTGGCAAACCGGTCTCTGGGGGGCCCTGTTGCGGGAGCTGGCCCGCAGCGAACCCCTGGGACTTGATCAGAACTGGGTCAGTTGTTTTGGCTATCGCCCCGCCACGGCCGAGGCGATCTTGCGGCGCTGGCTGCGGGCCGAAGCTCGCCTGCAGTGGTGGCCTGGCTGCCGCCTGCTGGAGGTGCGGCGCGCCGGGGACCGGGTAGTTGCGATCCGGATAGAACGGCCCCACGGGCCAGGGGGTGGGCAACCAAGCTGCCAGGAGATTGGTGCCCAGGTGTTTATCGATGGCAGTGACCGGGGTGAGTTGATCGCCTTAGCCGAGGCCCCTTTCCGTTTCGGCTGGGAGCCCCGGGAGCATTGGCAAGAACCCAGTGCCCCTGAGCAAGCCCGGTTGGATAGCGAGGCCTTTTTCAAGGAACAACCCATCCAGTCCCCCACCTGGGTGTGGTTGGGTCAGCTGCGCGACGATGCGCCACCGGCCGCTCCCTGTGAGCCTGCAGTGCCCCCCCTTGGCGCAGCGTTGGCGCCTGAATCCGCCCTCAAATGGTCCAGGGGCTCCCTGCCCCAGGGACCATTTGAGGGCTCGTGCACGGCCTTTGGCCTGGAGCGCACCCTCAGCTACGGGCGCCTGCCCGGGGGGCTGGTGATGCTGAATTGGCCCCTGCACGGCAATGATTGGCATGGGGGCCTTGAGAGTGCCTTTGCCAGTGGCGGGCCAGCGGCGGCCTTCCCGGCAAATGCGGCAGAAGCGGAGCTGGCGGCCCAGATGCGGGCCCACAGTGGTGCCTTTGCCCAGGCCTTGGCGGTTGCCAGCGGCGGCCGGCTAGAAGCGGCGACGGTTTTTCCCGATGCCTTTCCAGATGCCTTGGCGGCGGCCGCAGGCGACCTGGAGGGGGACCAGAGCCTGGCCCTGATGCCCTATTGGCGGGAAGGACGGCGATTGGTGGGGTTGGAGGTGGTGGTGGAACAGCAGTTGTTGCCGCTAGGCCCGGGGGCCTGCCGGGCCCCCCTGCCTTTGTTGCCCGGGGGAAGCTGCAGCGCCATTGCCGTGGGTAATTACGCCAATGACCATCATTACCCTGGTCCCGATTGGCCTCTGGCGCCCAAGAGCTGTCGCTGGGGTGGTCGCTGGAGCGGTACCCCCTTCACGATTCCCTACGGGGCCCTGGTCAGCGCCAGCGTCAGCAATTTGTTGGCGGCAGATAAGGCCATCAGCGTCAGCCACATGGCGAATGGCGCCACCCGGTTGCAACCCTTGGTGCTCAATGTGGGCCAGGCGGCGGGGCTGGCGGCGGCATTGGCGGTGCGCCGCGGGCAACCGCCAGCCGCCGTCCCCGTCGTCGCAATTCAGATGGGCCTGATCGAGGACCCCCAGGCTCCGGCCGGTCCCTTTCCCCTCTGGGATACCCCTTGGCATCACCCCGAGTGGGCCCAGCGCCAACTGCAGGCCCTGGCGGATCCCGCTGCCCTTAGCCCGGAGGGGTGGCTCAGGGGCAGGCACGGCGGCGGACCCGCCAACGTGGCCCCCAGCGAACCAGGAGAGCGCCTTTGGCAAGGGGAATTGCGGCCCGATGGTCAGGGGGGCTTCAGCCTGGTGCTGGCGGATAGCACGCCTGATTGTCAAGGCTCCCAGGTTTGGCCCTTAATCACCTTGGAGCCGGCCCTGCATGCCTGGCTGCTGGCCCAGGAACGGCCCCGAAACGTGGCTTTGATCGGCTGCGCCAACCCCTGGGGGCCCTGGCTGCGGGTATCGCGCCTGGCTGGGCCTTGAACCGCAGTGACACCCCTAGGGCGAAACGCCCGGGCAGGGCGAAACGGGTCAGGGCAGGGCAAAACGGGTCAGGGCAGGGCAAAACGGGTCAGGCGACGGCCTGGAGTTTGAGCACGTCCCGCAGGGGATCCACCTGCTGGATCCGCAGCAGCAGGGCATCAGCCGGTTGACTGCGGGGTGGGCATTCCGCCGCCAGGGTCATCGCCAGGTCTTCTGTCCAGACCAGGCCTAGGCGTTGGTCCTGGCGCAGCCAGCGCAAAAAAAGGCAGGGCCATTGGCCCTGGGGATGCTGCTCAAACCAGACCTGCTGCCAGTGGCGCTGGTCTTCGCGGGAGATCTGTTGAACCTGGCGAAGGGGTGTCTCCAGTTCGCTCAGCAGGCTGGCGAGGCTGGCCTCGTCCATGGGGTCGGTGCCATGGCGCAGGGCCTCGAACTGGCGTTGGGTCACCAGATCGCCATAGCGGCGAATCGGCGAGGTGGCCTGCACGTAGGCGTCCAGGGCCAGGGAGAAATGGGGACCAGGAGTAACACCAAGCTGACCGCGGCTGAGGCCCCTTTTGATGGCGCTGTGGCGCACGGGACCCGGGGGCAAGCTTTCCAGTTCTGAGTCGGTGGGGAGTTCGCCAGGGATCTGGGTGCGATAGGGCAGGGCGATGCCCAGGCGTTGGCCCCGCTCGGCCATCAGCGCCCCTGCCAGGATCATGGCCTCGGCCACCATCTGTCGCGAGGGCGAAGGTTCGCTGATCTCCAGGAGTGCTTCGTCGCCGCGGCAGCGGATGCGACCCTCGGGATCTTCCAGATTGAGGGCGCCCCTTTGTTCGCGCCAGTGGCGCCGGCGCTCCAACAGGGTCTTGATGCAGAGCAGGTCTCGCTCCTGGGGCGGCGCCAGATCGATGAGTTCATCGGCATCCCCGTAGGAAAGCCGCAAGGCCGTTTTTACCCAGCTGCGCTCGAGGCCTTCGGCGACCACGGCCCCGGTTTGATCCAAATCAACCCAGAGACTCCAGGCGGCACTGCGTTGAGTTTCGGGCCCCTGGCCCTTGGGCCCGTGGTCCTTGGGCCCGTGGTCCTGGCGCAGACCCATGGGTCCGTGGGCCAGTTGGGGGGGGAACATCGGCAGGGAGCCCCGGGCCAGATAAAGGCTGGAGGCACGCCGGCGTGCCTCCAGGTCTAGGGGACTGCCGGCCGGGACAAGGCGGCCGGGATCGGCGATGTGAACCCAGAGGCGGGGGGGATGGCCATCGCGCCTTTCGATCGCCAGACCATCGTCGATGTCCTGAGTGTCTTCGTCGTCGATCGTGAGCAGACGCTGGTGGGTCAGGTCCAGCCGGCCGACGTCGCTGGGCATGGGACCGTTGGCGGCGGCCACCAATCGATCGGCTTCGGCCAACAATTCGGGGCTGAAACCCAGTTGCCAGGTGGTGGCCTCCAGGGCCGGTAGATGGTGGCGGGGCCACTGGCCCAAATCGACCAGCAGGTGGCGGATATCGCCACTTTCGGCGCGGCAGCGGCAGGCCTGAAGCGCCCGCAGCAGGGATTCGGTAAGCGGTTGGGAACACTCGCCGGCGGCCCATTGACGCAGGCGATCCAGATCGGCTTGCTGGGCGGCGGAAAGACTCTCGTTGGCCAGGGGTTGGCGCGCCATCAGGCGGCTTTGCCAGGCCAGGCGCTGGTTTTCGCCCAGCTGACGCAGGTGACGTTCGCGCCGCAACTGGCGCAGGTCCTGAAGGCTGCGGGGCTCAATGCGCCCATGGCGCAGGCGAAAAAGGGTCTGGTCGCCTTCAAGCCAAAGCCAGGTTGCGGCCCGCTGGGTCGCGTCGGCGGAATCGCCAAAGAGATCGACGAAGTCTCCTAAATCCAGCCCAGGGGGAGACTTGGCACCATCAGCAGCATCGGGTTTGCCGCTGGCCGCGGTGTCTGGCTGGGCCATAAGTAACCAGGCCGTGGCCAAATCCCGGCTGGGGGGCAAGGCTGCCGCCAGGGCTTCGGCACTGAGATGCCAAGGGGATTGGTCCAGTCGCAGGGAGCCAGGATCGCGACCCGCCAACTGCTGGATGGGATAGACCTCCCTCAAGGGAAGGTGGTTGTTACGGCCCTGAAAACCGATTTTCAGCTCCAGGCGGCCACCCCGGACCCCCTGGACGATGGCCAGTTGGGGACTGTCTCCAACGACCCCTACCAGGTCCCCGACCTGGGGAGATGGTCCACGGGAGTCGCTAGCGGAAGGGGGCAACTCAGCCTTCTGGATTTACAAACGGAAGCAGGGCGACGATCCGGGCCCGTTTAACGGCGTTGGTCAGATCGCGTTGCTGCTTGGCGGTGAGACCTGTGAGCCGACGGGGCAGGATTTTGCCTCGCTCAGTGATGAACTTCTTGAGCAGATCGACATCTTTGTAGTCGATCGGATCCCCAGGCTTGATTGGGGAGAGGCGTTTCTTGAAAAAGGAGCTGGACATTGGGAACGGATCAGGACGTCAGAAGGGTTGGAGCACCGCAATCAAAAGAAGAAGGAACCAGGCCGCAGGCCTATTTGATCTCCTTATGAACCGTGGAGGAGTTGCAGTGCTTGCAGAACTTCTTGAGCTCAAGCCGTTCGGTTGTGTTGCGTCGGTTCTTCATGGTCGTGTAACGGGACACACCAGGAGAACGCTTGGCGGGGTTGGACCGGCATTCGGTGCACTCAAGAGTGATTACGAGCCGGACGCCCTTGTTTTTGGCCATGGGAAGGACGTTGCGCCGCGGTTGCGAAGCTGAATGACAATGAAAAAAGATTACCTTGCTGGCGTCCCTCTCTCTGGTGCGTTGTCTGGGAGGGGGAGCGCAGCCTGCCTAGGATCGATGGCATTTGCCGGACCCAGGGATGAAAGTTTCGCTCCAGTGGCTCCGGGAGTTAGTCGCTAACGATGGAGCCCTGCTGGAGCCTGAACAGCTGGCCGAACGTCTCTCGATCGCCGGCTTCGAAGTTGAGGCGATTGAGGATCAAGCCGCTGCCAGTGCCGGAGTGGTCGTTGGATTTGTCCAGACCTGCGAGCCCCATGGCGATGCCAACAAACTGAGTGTTTGCCAGGTGCAGATCGGCGCCGACCAACCCCTGCAAATTGTCTGTGGTGCCGCCAACGTTCGCAGCGGCATCCACGTCGCCGTCGCCCCGGTCGGCACCCATCTGCCGGCGGTCGGCCTCACCATCAAGGCGGCCGAACTGAGGGGAGTGGCCAGTTCTGGCATGATCTGCTCCCTCCAGGAGCTGGGCCTGGCCGAGAGCTCGGCAGGCATCGCCATCCTTGAGGACCTGCTGCCGGCCCCGCCGCCGATAGGGTCGCCATTGGCTCCGGCCCTGGGCCTTGATGACCAGGTGCTTGAACTGGCGATCACCGCCAACCGGCCCGACGGCCTGTCGATGCAGGGCATCGCCCGTGAGGTGGCTGCCCTTTGTGGTGGACATACAACCCTGCCCCCCCGGGCCCCGGCGGTGGCCGCCAGCGCCTTGGCCGTCAGCGGCGCCAACGCCGCCGCCATGGAGGCGGGAGGCCTATTTAGTGTCACCAGCCTCACGGATTTAAAGGTGGCAGCTTCGCCGTCCTGGCTGCAACGGAGGCTGCAGCGGGCCGGCCTGCGGCCGATCAACAACGTGGTGGACATCACCAATCTGGTGATGCTCGAAACCGGCCAGCCGCTCCATGCCTTCGACCGGGAGGCCTTGGCCCGGCTGGCCCCTGGCCCGGCGGATCCGGCCCAGCTGGGGTTGCGCCAGGGTCGCGAGGGCGAAAGTCTTGTCACTCTTGATGGGGAGAACCGCCTCCTTGGCCCCGAGGCCCTCCTGGTCACCTATGCCGATCAAGCCATTGCCTTGGCCGGGGTCATGGGGGGCGCGGCTGAGGCGGTGAACGAGGGCACTACCAGTATCTGGTTGGAAGCAGCCGTCTTTGCGTCGGAGGCCGTCCGACGCTCGTCCCGCAGTGTCGGATTGCGCAGCGAGGCCAGCAGTCGTTTTGAAAAGGGTCTGCCCCGCGAAAACACTTTGGCGGCGGCCGATCGGGCGGTGGCCCTGCTGCAGGAGCTGGCGGGAGCCCATGTTGAGGGACGCTGGCTGCACGGTCGCCTCGAGGCCCCTTCCCCCCCGGTGGTTCTGAATCGCGATGCCCTGCACAACCTGCTGGGGCCCGTGCTGGTGGGGGGTGAACCCCAGGATCTCGATGACAGTCGCATTGAGGCCACCCTCAAAGCCCTGGGGTGCCAGCTGGAGACCAACGATGACGGTTGGTCTGTGACGGTGCCAGCCCAGCGGGCCATGGACCTCAAGCGCGAGGTGGACCTGATTGAAGAGGTGGCCCGCCTGGTCGGTTACGACCAATTTGACGTCCATCTGCCCGATCCCCTGGTGCCAGGAGGCCTTGATCCGACGCAACAGGCCGAGCGTCGGCTGCGCCGGGCCCTCTGCGCCGCCGGTCTGCAGGAGCTCAGCACCCTTTCGCTGGTGAAGGCGGCCAAGGGACGCATCTCCCTGGCCAATCCCTTGTTGGCGGATACCGGCCACCTGCGCGACAATCTCCACGAAGAGTTGCTGCAGGCTGCTCGCCGCAACCGTCAGGCCTTTCGCCCGGATTTCTGGGCCTTCGAGATCGGGCGGGTCTACCTGGCTGCCCCAGGTCAGGAGGCGGTCGCAACCGATCCGGCCAAAATCGAAGAACGGCTGCTGCTGGGAGGCATTGTCTGCGGCGAACGGCGCAGCGAGCTCTGGAGCAGCAGTGGCCAACCAAGGCCGCCGAGTTACTTCGAAGCCCGGGGTCTGCTCCAGGCTGGATTGCAGAGCCTGGGGCTGGCCCTTGAGGATCGACCGGCGCTGGAGCAGGGCGTTGCAGGGGCGCCGCCTGTCGACTTGTTGCACCCTGGTCGCAGCGCCCAATTGGTCTTTGAGGGCCGGCCGCTGGGTTGGTTTGGCCAGTTGCATCCTGCCCGGGCCCGGGAACTGGACCTGTCCGATGGAACCTATCTTTTTGAGCTGCCCTTGGCGCCGTTGCTGGCGGCCGCCATCCGCCCCCGCCGCTGGCAGCCGAGTTTTACTCCCTTTGCCACCGTCCCTCCCAGCGAACGGGATTTGGCCTTGGTGGTGTCCCGTTCCCTGACGGCCGCCGAGTTGCTGGCCGCCATCCGCAAGGCGGGTAAACCCCTGTTGGAGCAAGCCGAGCTTCTGGACCGCTACGAAGGGGCCCAGGTGGAAGCGGGATATTGCAGTCAGGCCTTTCGCTTGCGTTATCGGGCCCCCGACCGCACCTTGACGGATGGGGAGGTAGACGGGGCCCATCAGAAGGTTGTCGCCAGCCTCGAGTCCCGTTTCGGTGCCAAGTTGCGCAGCTAGGGCAGCAGACCCTCCAGGTCGGCCCCTGGTTAACGGCGTCGCAGGGCCGCCAGCACCTCCACATGGCTGGTGTTGGGGAAGAAGTCGATCGGTTGGAGCCAGTCCAGGTGGTACGGCCCATCGGCTCCGGCCAGGCAGGCAAGATCCCGGGCCAGGGTGGCCGCATCACAGCTGAGATAGGCCAGCAGGGCAGGGGGATCGGCCAGGATCGCGCCGATGTCCCGGCGATCGAGCCCCTTGCGGGGCGGATCCAGCAGCAGTGCTTGGGCACCCATGAGGCGTACGGGCAGTCGCTCGCCCACCAGACCCTCCTCAAAAGTGGCCCTGGCGGCCAAGCAATTGGCTACGGCATTACGCCGGGCCAGGGCGACGGCAGCGGAGTGCTGTTCAATTCCCTGGACGTACCAGCCTGCCTGGGCCAGGGGCAGGGAGAAGGTGCCGATGCCGCAGTAAGCATCAACAAGCCGGCCCGTAGCTGGCCCCAAGGCCTCCTGGAGCAGGGGTAGAACCCTTTCGGCCTGTTGCGTATGGACTTGGAAAAAAGTATCGGCGCCAATTTGATAGCTGAGACCACCAAAACGCTCTTCCAACCAGCCACGGCCGGCAATATTGCGGGTTTCCGGACCCAGGAGCAAGTTGGTGGGCTGGGGCTGCAGGTTGAGACTCACCCCCACCAGCTCGGGCCATCTGTCCATCCAGTCCTCGGCATAGGCCGCCAGGCCCGGTAGGTCGGCGTCGGCTGAAATCAGGGTCAACAGCACCTCGCCGGTATTGACACCCAGGCGTAGGGCCAGATGCCGCAGGCCACCTGCGCCATGGCGATCAATCGGCCAGTCGCTGGCCTCCAGGTCACGCTTGAGCGGTGCGATCAGACGATCGAGACGGGGATCGAGGACCGGACAATGGTTGAGGTTGACAATGCGATGGGACCCGCGGCGGTAATAGCCCGCCCGCAGCTGGCCAGCGGCGGTCCGCTCCAGCGGAATCACGGCCCGGTTGCGGTATCCCAGCCCCGCAGGGGCCGCCAGCAGCGGCCGCAACGGTGGCGTCAGCCCCCCCAAGCGGCGCAGGGCGGCGGCGACGCTGGCCTGTTTCCACTGCTGCTGGTGTTCGTCATCGAAAGCTTGCAGGCTGCAACCGCCGCAATGGTCCGCAAGGATGCAGGGGGGCCGCCGCCGCCCCGGCGAGGGATTGAGCAAGCGCTCCAAATGTCCCTGACGCAGTCCCTTGGCCCGAGCGCCGAGGCGCACCAACAAGCTGTCACCAGGCAGACCCCCTGCAACGACGATGACTTCGCCATCAAGGCGACCCAGGCCCTGGCCCTGGCGGTCGAGATCGGTGATGGTGAGCGCGACGGGTTCGGGTGGCGCCACCGGCGGAAGGTGCAATTTCTTGACCCTATCGGGTCTTTGGCCCAGCTAGCAGTGCAAAGGGGCGTTACACCTGATGGCGATAGTTGGCTATTGGCGCTTGCTCCTGGATAAGATTCACCGGTGCGTGGTTTTGCGATGAGCGTCGTACGCGATCTGATCCTGCAGGCGGATGATCAGCTCCGCTACCCCACGGGCGGCGAGTTGCGCTCGATGGTGGATTACCTCAAAGGGGGGAGTCGGCGCCTAGAAGTGGTGCGAGTCCTGAGCACCAACGAAAAAAAGATTGTCGACGAAGCGGCCAAGCAACTATTTACGCGCAAGCCCGAATACGTCGCCCCTGGCGGCAATGCCTTCGGACAAAAGCAGCGGGGCCAGTGTCTGCGTGACTTCAGCTGGTACCTGCGCCTTGTCACCTATGGCGTGTTGGCCGGTAGCACCGAGATGATCCAGCAGATTGGCCTGGTGGGTGCCCGCGAGATGTACAACAGCCTCGGCGTGCCGATGCCTGGCATGGTGGAAGCGATGCGCACCCTCAAGGACGCCTCCATTGCCCTCATGTCCAATGCCGACGCTGCCCTGGCGGGACCGTACTTCGATTACTTGATTCAAGGCATGCAAACCACCACCTGAGCCTGCCGGCATCTTGGTGTCGTTGCTGATTTGACCCTCTCAGACCCCTTTTCAGGGGTCTTTTTTTGTGCTCTGCCGTAGGGGTCGGGGAGGGGCGAGGGGAAGTCGATATCTCTTTGGTCTTGTTCAAGTCTAAATTTAAGCCTTAAAGTGGGTCTTCTTTGAGAGCTTTGAGACTATGATTCGATTCGATTTATCCCCTTTTGGCCGCCGCCTCCCCATCCGCTCCCATTCCATCCCTGCCCAACCCTTTCCATGCCGTTCCATCCCATCCGGTTAGGGCTGCCAACTCCGCCATGGACCCCAGGGTGGATCATTGATCTCATCTGGGAATTGACTATGGACTTGTACATAGATTCATTTGCGACAGTTATCGGGATCTTGTGGTCAACGGCGATCCGTGGTCGCCCTCTGACCTGACCCACGAAACCAGTTTTTGGGCTGCGTATCTGTGTTTAAAGCAGGTACGCGGCTGCTAAACCTTCTGCACTGCAAGACTTTTATGAAGCACATTGTCCAGTTTTGGCCAAGATGTCTGCTGCTAAACGGTCTGATCTGCGGATCCAGGGCTGGGGCCAGGGCTCGGCGCTGGTGCCTCTTACCAGGGGCGTAAAAACCCAGATGCCAGGTCATACCCCCTGAGGCGATCCTCGGGACCCGTACCGGATGCCAATGGTTGGCCGGCTCAATCGCCATATGGCTGAATTTCTATTTGGGCGCCCAGGCTGTGCCGCCTTCCATCACCAGGTGAGCTTGCGACAAGAAATTTGTCAATTCGGACAACGGTCTTTGTCTCTCTGCGCTTATACGAGAATTATAATGGGACTAAACATGAAACTTGAATAAGACAAATAAGACATTTATTGGTCGGTTTCGGCTCGGCTCGGCTGCTTTCGTGATGGGTATTTGAGTCCACAGGGGAATGGGCTCGATCCATTTGCTAGGGATCCCGTAAGACCCTGAGTTGGGGCCATTGAAAAGTCTCAGCAGGTACTTGAAATGATCTCAGCTGAGACCTTTGCGTCTCAAATATGTCTCATAAAGAGAATAATGACAAGTCTTGAATGAGATTATTGAGACTTAGGCTTGGCGTTGCTCGGGCTGACGATATAGCTCTTTCAGCAGTTGGTAGGCCTCGTTGACCCGGCGCATTTCTTCCAGGGAACCGCCGGAATCCGGATGGTGCTGCAGGGCCATGTCCCGATAGGCCTCGCGAATCTGGGCCAAGGTGAGCCGATGACCAGGTCCTGTCGGCAGTTGCAGCAGCTTCAGGGCCCCCTGCAGGGTCATGGTGTGCTCAAGGGTCTGGAAGGAGGTGCCGCGCCGCCGTCGCCGGAAGCGATGCACGAACCGATGGATCAAGGTGGGCATGCGCAGGTGGAGGGTGGCGGCGCTGTAGGGGTCTTCGAGTAGCCCCGCCGTTACCATCACTCGCTCGAAACTCGGGGGGCTGGCTCCCCAATCGGGCACCAGCTGGCCCATCAAGGTGCAAGCGGCAGACCAGGTGAAACTGCGACCCTCGCAAACCTCGGCTTGGGGCCAGATGTCCTGGGCGACCCAGACCATGGCCGCCTCCAGGACCGCCGCGTTGGCGGGATGGCCATAGAGATCGTGCCATTGCTGCAGGGCCGCCTGTTGGGCCTCCAGCACCACTTGCTCGCCAAGCGGTAGGGGGGGGAGAACCGAATGGTGGCCCGGGGCGGGTGGATCGGACCTGAGACTGCGGCGCAGTTCGTCGCTGCGGCGGCGCACGAATCCGGGCAGATCAATGCCGCCAAGACGGGCCTCGTTGTTGGCCGTTGCTGACCCAGGGTTTGGGATCGTCCCTGGTGGGGATCCGGGAGGGGGTGGTTCCGCTTCAAACCCTGGGGCAACCCTGGGGACCAGACTCCGGGAGGGATGCAAGCTGATTTTGCTAGCGGGTTGTTCCGGCTCGATGCCAGTGCCCACCAGCACCAGGGCCGACTGGTCGTCGTAGGGATCGGCGGCCCTAGGGCTACCGTCCCCGGCACTGCTTGATGCGGTGCCCAAGAGCTCGAACTGGACGGCATCCGCCGCGGCGGTGTCTGCGGCGAAGAGGGTTTCAAGCAGCCGTTCGAGGACATCACCGCGATTGCGCAGCCCCCATTCCTTTTTGAGATGATCGATCTGGGACAGGCGTTTGAGCGTGAGCTCCAGGGTGAACCGCCGTTTGGCCCCTTTTTCAGGCTCGGTCACGGTGACTCAAGAGTCCGCGGCACTTGCCCCCCGGGACCTATTGAGGCGGCCACTGGTGATGGCGCTGGCGGAGATCATCCAGCTACGAGCATAGGAATCAATCATGCCGGTTCCCGCTATCTAAGGGAAGCAACGGTAAGCCGGAGCTGGAGGTTGGGTCATCCTCGGCCAGCGACCCTGGAATCTCGCTAGAAACGATGTGCCGCAGCGATGCTTCCCTTGTTCCCCTTTGGATTCTGTGCTCCATACGAGCCAGGAGAGACCTACTGGCGCGGCCACCAGGAGCGCAAACTGCGCCTGCTGACCCATTGGCGCGATGGTCTCGAACGTCAGCTGGCCGGGCTTAACGCCGCCATCAACACGCTCGAAGAACAGATGCGGCGTCCGGCCCCGGGCGCTGGCGGCCCTGGTGGCGCAGTGGATTGGGTGGAGACCAGGAGGGACGCTCCTCAGTAACGTCATCAAGGTGTTTACGCAGGCGTTCCAGCCCCTTGCGCAACTGTCGTTGCACGGTCATCGGGCTAACGCCAAGGTCGGCGGCGAGCTTGCGATAGCTCCAGCCTTCCAGCACTACTCGGCGCACAATCAGTTGCTGCTTGGATTCGAGTACAGCGAGCATCGCCCCTATGGGCATTGGCGCAGTGGTGGTCCCGGACAACCCGGTTTCCACCTCACTTGCCAGAGCCTCGACCATTTCAGGTTCGAGGCTGGCCGGGCGATTCATGGCCCAATTGCGTTCCAGTAACAGCAACTGTCCAGGGCTGAGTCCGAGTTCCCGCTGCATTGTCGCCAGCATGTCAGGACTACTGAGACCGGGCCCTTGCTGACGCTGCCACTGCAGGACCCGATCCTGAAGTTCTGCCTGACGACGGGGCAGACGAACCAGCGGTGAGACATCACGCAGGTAATGAAGAATGGCACCACGTATATGGGGACGAGCAAAAGCCTCAAAGGGTGTCTGCCGTTCTTTGCTATAAAGCTCAGCGGCACGTATTAGGCCGAGCATGCCCGCTTGCTGTAGATCTTCACTGGATTCCCGGCTGAGTCTGGCATAATGAATAGCCAGGGGTCGCACCAGTTGGCGGTGGGCCTCAACCCGACGATTGCGCTGTTGCAGCTGGGGTGTGGCCAGGGCAAGCGAGCGTCGGGGCTGGGGTGAATGGGCCCTGATCATGGCGATAAAATGAGAATAAGGTGTTGAAATAAGCGGGCCAACTTGAGTTTTTAAGCACCTGAATCCAAGCGATGGGGCCTGGAGAGAGGTCCGTTCCTTCAAGAACAATCCGCTTCTTCAGCAAGCTCTATTTCTTCGCCGCTGCCAACCGTGAAATTACGGAAATCCCTAAGCAGCTTCAGTCGGCAGGAGCCGCCACCGCCGCCAACAGGGCCCAGGGCCCCTTTTGCTGCAGCCAGTTCAGGTCCGAGCGATGGGTGCCCAGCAGATAGCCGGCAAAGCCCAGCCCATTGACGCTGAAGCCCGCACAGTGCTCCCGGAGTCGGCGCACGGTGAGAAACCAGCTGTCATCAAAAATGAGGTTGTAGGGATGCAGGGGTCGGTCGTGGAGCCCCGGCTGCCCCAGCCCCAGTTCGCGGCAATGGCTGGCATAGAGCTCCGCCAGATCCATACCGCCCAAAGGGTCCTGGCGGGGGCTGATGCGATAGGCCCAAGGCCAGGGTGCTTGTTCCTGGCGAAGCTGTTGGGCGATCAATTCGGCCAGGGGACAGCTGGGTTCGTCCCCTTGGCGGGGCAGCAGTTGCAGGTGCCGGTGGGGCTGGCTGGCGCCGGCCAGCGCCGAACTGTTGAAGAACCAGAGTCCGCCGGTGTCAGCCGCGACCTTCGCCACCGCCTGCCAGTCCTGCTCCTCCAGCCAGCCTTGCTGCGGTTGCCATTCGCCGCTGATCAGCAGCAGGTGACAGGACTGGACCGGATACTTGTTGAGCAGCACGACATGGCCGCTTTCAAGTTGGTCGACCTGCAGCTGCGGTTCCCAGGGCAGAAAGGGGTTGGGGCGGGGTCCGCACTCCCTCAGATGGCGGGGCGGCAATCCATGCAGGGTGCGCAGGCGAAAGGGAGCCAAGCGGGGATCGAAGATTTCCTCGGTGGCCAGGGGCACGAGGGCACCACAACGCAGGGCCTCCAGGGAGACCTGGGAGGCTTGGCGCCAGTACCGTTCAGCCCGCACCCGCCTGCAACCGGGCCAGGGAAGCCCCTTGGTAGTAGCGCCCCAAGATCTCATTGAAGCGGAGGCCCTGTTGGGCCAGCTCCTGGGCCCCGGTTTGGCTCATGCTGGCCCCCAGGTGGCCATGGGCCTCGTCGACGATCTGCTGGGTGGCGGCGTACAGACTTTCGACAATGCCGCCCTGATAGCTCAAGATGACTCCGGCGGTACTGGAGGTGGCCTGCCGGGTGCGGCCACTCACACTGCTGAGGCCCTCGTAGTTCTGCCAGCGGGTTGTGTCACCCAAGTGCCAGTGCTGATCTGCCGGACGGGCCATGTGGGCCATGGCATAGGAGCGGGCGGCCACGGCCTGGGCCTTGAGGGCCTCCATGTTCCAACTGCTGGGCATTTCGCCGCCGACCACCGAACTGATGTAGGACTCAAGTGAAAGGTGGTTGACGACCTGGAACCCATTAGCTGCCCTCAGGATCCGGAATAGGCCGCCGTAGGCCCGCCCGTCGGCCTGCAAGGCGTCGTTAGTGGAACTGCGCATCCATACCTCGGCATTGGTAGCCATCAGGCTCTCCAGGTCAGGGGCGTCTCCGGCACCCCCCTGGGCTAGCAGGTGGCCGGCTCGATCGCTGATCTGCCAGGCACCCTCTGCCGAGAGCCTGGGACGGGCAGGGAGCTTGAGCAGCGCCACCCTGATCTCCAGGGCCACCTCAGGTCCTCCCTGGGGTACCTGGAGGGACCTGGACCCCTTGGCAATGCGGGCTGATCGCAGCCGGCCCACCATCTGGGTCGCTGTGGCTTCACTGCCCCCCACCTGGGTCCCGGACGCCGTGGTGCTGGCAGCGGTAATGCCGGCAGAGGTAATGCCGCTATCTCTGCCGGCAACCGGCGCAGGTGCCGGTAGGGAAGGCGGCAAACTTGGGTCGGCGGTGCTGGCCCCTGAATTGGCACTGTTAAATCCCCTGGCCTGGCTGGTGGCGGTGGCCCGGCTTGGTTGGGCGATCAGGGCCTCGAGAACGTCCCGATCGGCTTGGGTGGGTCCTGGCTTGAGCAGGGTCTGGGCCCAGAATCCAGTACCCACTGCCACGGTGGCGATGGGGGCGGTGAACAACAGGGGATGGGGCCTCAAGCGATAGCTAGCCAGTGCTGCCAGGCGGCTTCGCCATCGTCGCCCATGGTGCCCGAGCCTTCGGGCCAGGGGGGCACAGAGACGTTCAAGGTGCCATCCCACAGCAGATGTCCCGTACCGGTCAGGCGGATCATGCCTGATGAAGCGCTCTCACACACCATGCCCCCAGGACGGTCAGAGCATTGCCAGCCGATCACCCGGGATCGTTGCAGCCGCTTTTGCCAGTAGGGGGCCACCAGGGCATGGGCCGAACCGGTGACTGGATCTTCATTGATGCCCAGGCCCGGTGCAAAGAAGCGCAGCTGATAATCCGCCGCTTCTCCAGCTACCTGGGGAGCCCCAGGGCCGCCGACGGGCTGCATCACCACCAGCCCGCCACGGTCGTCTCCTTCGAGCTCTTGGGCCAGGGAGGCCATGGCGGCCAGGGGCGCTGCGGCAGCCACCAAGGCGACCCTGTAGCCCAGGGCCGAGGTCCAGTAAGCCTCTGGGGGATGGCCCAGTCGCTGCAGCAGTAACCGGCAAAGCTCCTCCGGCACGGTGCTGGGCTCCAAGTCCCCGCTGGGCAGATCCAGTTGACCCAGTCCAGGCTGCAGCAGACGCACCGGCAATACGCCGCTGCGCGTCTGGAAGCGCAGGGATTCCTGCGGATGGAGATCCCCCCAGTGGCAAAGGGCCAACAGGGCCCCAAGGGTGGCGTGGCCACAGAGGCGCACTTCAGTGCTGGGGGTGAACCATCGCAGCAGCCAGGTTCGGGTAGCGGGAATCGGCAGCACAAAGGCAGTCTCCGACTGGCGCAGACTGGCGGCGATCGCGCCCATCCATGGGGCCGGGGCCGGGGATTCGAGTCGCACCACTGTGGCCCCATTGCCGCAGCAGGGTCCCGCGCCGAAGGCCTCGATCAGTACCGCCCGCAGCCCCGGGCCAGGACTGGCCTGGATCTGGGCCAAGTTGGGTTGAGTCATGGTCGGCGTTCGTCGGCTTCGGGGCGCAGGTCTCGCTCCATCAGGGCCCGAACGGCCTCACTGGGATCGACCCGTGCCTCCAGCAGGTCAACTACCTGGCGGCAGATGGGCACCGGCCAACCCCGCTGGTCCGCCAGGGACACCACGGCCCGGGCCGTGGGGGGTGCTTCAACGGTGGCACCGATGGCGGCCAGGGCAACCGCTTCTGTTGCGCCAGCAGCCAGCTGGTTGCCAAAGCGGTAATTGCGGCTCAGGGGGCTATTGGCGGTGGCCAGCAGGTCCCCTAGCCCCGCCAGCCCGTAGAGGGTGGCCCCCTGGCCCCCTAGGGCCTTGAGAACCACCCCCATCTCGGCGAGCCCCCTGCAGAGCAGGGAGGCTTTCGCATTGGCGCCCAGGCCGAGCCCATCGCTGATGCCGGCTGCCACAGCCATGACGTTTTTCATGGCGCCAGCCACCTCCGTGCCGATGGGATCTGAATTGGTGTAGAGCCGCAAATTTGGGGTCAACAGTGCCGTCTGAAGGTGCTCGGCCAGGGCGACATCGTGACTGGCGACCACGCTGGCCGCAGGCAGACCCCGATCCAGTTCGCCGGCCAGGTTGGGGCCGCTGAGCACAGCCATGTTGGTTTTGGGATGGTGGCGTTGCCAGATTTGGCTGGCGCTACAGAGACGCTGCAGGTCTATGCCCTTGCTGCAACTCAACAGCGGCACGTCCGCAGGCCAATGGCCTGCCAGGGCCTGGGCCAGCGATTCCACCCCCGCCATCGAGACCGCTGAAACCACCAAGGAGCTGTTCACCAGAAGCGTGGGCTTCAGGGGCCCATCCCGGCGCGACCAGGCCGTCACGTCATGGCCCTGGAGGCTCCAGAGCCGGCCGAGCGTGCTACCCCAAGCCCCTTTGCCCAACAGGGTGATGCGCAATCCCATGCGAACGCCGCACCTGATGGATCAGGGAACAGCATCATGGGCCATTCACTCCCCACCTGGCGACCTTGCTATCTGCGCCTGAAGATCCCCCAGCTGCCCCTCAGGCGGAGTGGGCCTGCAGCAAGTCCAGGGGAATCAGCAACAAGGTGGCTTGCTCGCAGGCTTCCAGGAGTACCGGTGGCGCCATGCCGTCCTCGTAGGCCTCCAGCCAGCGACTGGCGCAGACACACCAGTGATCACCGGGCTTCAGACCTGGGAAGCCATGGGCCGGGGCCGGCGCGCTGAGGTCGTTGCCCTGGGCTTTGGTGTAGGCCAGAAAGGCTTCATTGACGACACAGCAAACCGTGTGCAGACCCACATCGGCGGGATTGGTGCGACAGCTGCCGTCCCGGAACCAGCCGGTCATGGGTTCACAACCGCAGATTTGCAAGGCCTCACCGAGGACATTGAGCTCTCCAGCGGCTGCGGGAGAGGGGGATGGGGACACGGAAATGGGGTTAAGGGGCGATGCTGAGTCTGATGGATCAAGCCACAAACCGGGTCAAGGAGGTTGACGGAATGGCGGGGGGAGGCGTTAAAGGTCATCTACGGCTGCATACTTCCGCTGAGAGCCGACCCCTCCATGACTTGGGACTTCACCGAGGATGCGGCCTTCCTGGCCCTCTGCGACGCCTACAAGGAAAGTGGTGAGCCTTCCGCCATGGAATTTCTTGCCCATGGCGAAGGCGCCTTCCATTTTCAAGAGCTCACCCAGAACGCTGCCGGCGAAGGCATCGACCTGGGCGACTCGGACGCTCTGGAGGAATTCCAGCAGGACGTCATCGACACCCTGGAGGATCTGTGCACCTGAGGCCCAGCGACGGCCCTCAGCCGTAGAAAAAGGCGATCTCCTTATCCTTGAGACCCTCCCAGCCCGCATCGCGCAGGCGGGCGTCCAGGGTGGTCTGATCAAAGTGCTTGGCCCCAGTGCGCACGATGCGATTGCGCATCGATTTGGTCACACCGCTGCGGGCACGGCCGTTTTCGCGGTCCATCACCTCTTGGTAGAGCGCCAGCATGGCTGGTGGCAGGGGAGACCCGTCAAGGTCCTGTCCTAAGGCAATGGCGGCATCAATGCCGCCGGGACCGGCGAGGGCCATGGGATTGGGGGTGGAAGGGCCCTGAAAGCCTGCCATGGCCCAGGGCTTGGCTTCGGGCTTCAGGCACTGAAGTAGCGGGCACGGCTATGCAGGGCCACGAGGGCCGTGGTGCTCTGTTCCGGTTCCAGTTGGTCACTTTCATCCATCACCAGACCGATCCGATCAGCCCCCAGCCATTCAAGTTGTTGCCGGGAATCCGCCACGTTGGGGCAGGCGGGATAGCCGAAGGAGTAGCGGCTACCGCGGTAGCGCTGGGCCAGGACATCTCTGAGGGCTTTGGGTTCTGAAGCGGCAAAGCCCAGCTCCCGGCGGATGCGGGCATGGATCCATTCCGCAAGTGCTTCAGCCATTTGCACCGCCAGGCCGTGGAAATAGAGATAGTCGCTGTATTGATCCGCCGCGAAGAGGCGCTGGGCGAAGGCTGTCGCCCGCTCTCCCATGGTCACGGCCTGCATGGGCAGCACATCCGTCGGGATCAAGATGCCAGCGTCGCCGGGGGCCAGGTCGCGGTAGAAATCGGCGATGCAATAACGATTACCCCCCCGCTGGCGCGGCAACATAAAGCGTCCCAGCTCGGGACCCGCATCAGCGGGCAGGGCTCCCGGGGCCATGGCACTGGGGTCGTACACAACCACCCCATTGCCCTGGCGACCGCAGGGGAAATAGCCGTACACCAACCGGGGAGTGAGCAAGGCCTCCTGTTGAATGCGCTCGATCCAGTGGCTTAGCACCGGTTCGGCCTTCTCAGCCAGCATCGCTTCATAGTCTTGGCGGCTCTGGTTCTGGGCCTTGCGCAGTTGCCATTGGCCAGCGAAGAGAGCACTGCGGTCGAGGTAAGCAAAAACCTCATTCAGGGGTATGGCGTCTTCCTGCAGCACCTGGGAGCCCCAGAAGGGGGGAGCAAGGGCTTGTTCCTCGGGCACCACTTCCGAGCGCCCATCGCCTGCATCAGCCATGCTCGGTTCGGCTGCCAAGACAGAGGTTGGCTCCTGGGTTTCAGGCTCGGGAGGCGCAGGCTCAGCGGCTAGGGCCCCCTCCTGGCTGTCTTCAAGGGAGAAACCAGCCGGAGCGCCGTCGAGAAAGCCTTGTTGGTCATCCCAGCGACCCGCCTGCTTGGCGCCCATCAGGGCATCCATGAAACGAAGATCGGCGAAGGCATCGCGTCCATAAATCACTTGACCGCGATAGACGGAACGGCAATCTCCATGTACAAAGCGCGGGGTGAGGGCTGCACCGCCGAGAATCACGGGCACATGAATGCCAACTTGATTGAAGGTTTCAAGATTGTCCTTCATGAAGGCTGTTGATTTGACGAGCAGGCCACTCATGGCAATGCAATCGGCCTGATGTTTCTTCTGGGCTTCAACAATGGACTCTACGCTTTGCTTGATGCCAAGATTGATGACTTGATAGCCATTATTGGTGAGGATTATATCTACAAGATTTTTGCCAATATCATGCACATCTCCCTTGACAGTGGCGATTAAAAACTTGCCCTTGCTGTTGGATTGCCCTTCTGTTTTTTCCATGTGGGGCTCCAGGAAGGCCACGGCCGATTTCATGGTTTCGGCGCTTTGCAACACGAAGGGCAGTTGCATTTGACCTGAACCGAACAGTTCGCCGACCACCTTCATACCGTCGAGTAAAAACGTATTGATGATCTGCAGAGGCGGGTGGTTGCTGAGCGCTTCGTTCAAGGAGCTTTCCAGCCCAATGCGCTCGCCATCGATGATGTGTTGTTTGAGGCGTTCCTCCACTGGCAGATCCGCCAGGGAAGGGCCTGAGGCCCTGGCCTCCTTGGCACTGACCCCCTCAAACATGCTGGTAAGGGCCGTGAGCGGGTCATAGGTGCAGATGCTGGCGTCAGCAGCGTCGAAGCGACGGCGGTCATAAATCAGGTCGCGGCA